>JAYOMI010000012.1:2722-41102 GCA_038120765.1 Rhodospirillaceae bacterium | reverse complement strand
GAAGAAAGTCGATCAGGGTCCGGTGCAGGCCGTTTACCGAAACAACCCCGACCTTCTCGAATACCTGCCTTTGCCGCGTTACGCGCCCAATGACGGCGGTCGCTACATTTCGGGCGGCGTGGTTATCGCAAAGGATCCCGATACGGGTGTAAATAATGCGTCCTATCACCGGTTCATGCATGTCGAGGATAACAAGCTGCTGATCCAGCTCGATCTCGGCCGCGATCTGCGGGCGCTGTGGGAACGGGCAAAGGAGAAAGGCGAGGAACTGCCGATCGCTATCGTCATTGGCGCCGATGTCGGGCTTCAATACGCGGCGGGCATGATGGGTGCGCAGTTGCCCCGGGATATGGATGAATATGCCGTCGCGTCCGGTCTTTCGCGCAAGCCGCTCGAACTGATCAATTGCAAGACGATTCCGCTGCAGGTGCCGGCGGATGCGGAATTCGTCATGGAGGGCACGATCTCGCCGGATGTCGAGATGGAAGAGGGACCGTTCCTGGAATTCGTCGGCTTGTATTCGGACGTCAGCCCGTCCCCGCTCACCACCATCAACTGCATCTATCACCGTGAAGACCCGATCTGGCATGTGATCATGACAAAGGAAGCGCCGATCCTGCGCAAACACGTGCTCGAAGGGGCAATCCTCAAGGCGGTCAAAGCGTCGGCACCCTGTGTGACCGATGTCGCGCTGACGCCGGGCGGTCTGTACCGGTTCCATCTGTTGATTTCCGTGAACAAGAAAAGCGCCGCCGACGAGGGTTATCAGCGCAACGCCATGTTCGCTGCAATCGCTGCGCTCAAGGATCTCGACCTGATAATCGTCGTGGATGACGATATCAATATCCACGACTGGAACGATGTCGAATGGGCGCTTGCAACGCGCTGGGATGCCTCCGGGGGGCTGATCATGATGCCCGGCGCCCGCGGCCACGAATATGTGTCGATTTCCGACAAGGGTGTGCGCACGAAGGTCGGGATCGATGCAACGATACCCTTCGGCTTCGACGGTCGGTACAAGCGTGTTCCGGTGCCGTCGGCAGACCTCGATAAGTATGAAACGACCTTGGCGCCCGGCGGTATCTGATCCCGGTGCCGCTTTGTTGCCCGCCGGGCCGCATGTTAGTCTAGGCCTGCCTTCAGACCAGAGTCCGGTTCATCCATGTCCACCGCAATCTCCGATCAGGGTGCGACCCCGAAGCCGTTTCGCATCGCGATAAACGCGTCCCACGCGAAAACGGGCGGCGGGGTTACCTATCTGCGGCAGATATTGCCGCTGTTTGCGGCGGAACCGGGCGTCAGCGTTTATCTGATATTGCACAGAGACCAGCTTCGATTGTTCGAACCGCTACCTGACGGCATTGAAGCGGTGGCCTGCGACTATGTTCCCCGATTTTTTCCGACGCTGATCTGGGAACAATTCAAACTGCCGGGAATCGCCCGTGATTTGTCGGCTGACGTCCTGTTCTCGACCGCGAATTTCGGGCCGGTCCTTGCCAGGAATCATATCCTGCTGTTGCGAAATGCGACCTCGGTTATCCGGCTGGCCCGCCGCCTGAGGCCGGTGATCTATTGGTTCATGCTGTCGGCAGCAACAATTGTCTCATTGCTCAAGGCGCGTCGTGCGGTCGCCGTTTCCAATTATGCAGCACGTGTCCTGACATTCGGCTTGAGAAGTGTTCGGGAAAAGAAGGTGAGTGTCGTCTATCACGGCACCGCGCCTGTCGCGCAACCACGGACACATAACGAAGTTCAGGGCGTCAACCTGCTCGCAGTGTCAGATATTTATGTTCAGAAAAATTATCATACCCTGCTTCGCGCCCTCGCTATTCTGAGACAGAGCCGCACGGATCTTACGCTTACGATCGTCGGGCAGGAAATCGACAGCTACTATGCGCAATCACTGCGCAAGCTGGCGGCCGATCTTGATCTTGGCGATTCCGTCAGGTTTGTCGGTCATGTAGCAACGGACGAACTCGATACCCTCTATCGCGAATGCCAGTTATTCGTTTTCCCCTCTGCCGTGGAAACTTTCGGTAATCCGCTGCTGGAGGCGATGGCGCGGGGCGTTCCGATCGCAACTTCCAATACCGCGGCGATGCCGGAAGTCATCGGTGATGCGGGGTTAACGTTCGATCCGGAAAATGCCCGGGAAATGGCATCGCGGATCGCAACATTGCTGGTCGATCCGCAATTGCGGGTCAGGCTGGGGGAGAAGGCCGCAAAACGGGCGGAGTCATTCACCTGGGAGGAAACAGCCAGGCGGACACTTGATGTATTGCGCGCGGCTGCGGGCCATTGATCGACGCGGGGCGGCCATGTCCCGCGTCCGAAATCGCCTTTTTCGGTATTGGCCGAAGAAATGTCGATCCCGGTTAGCGCTGGTCACGCGGCTCTTACAGACGTATTTAATCTTCAGTCCCAAATCCGGGATACTTTGTTCGGCCAGTTCATCGTTTGGCCAGTTAATCAATTTCGCGTGGTATACGTGTTCCGGGGATACGCCGGGACAACCGCTCATTCAACAGGAGACGTCAAATGAAATCCCGCTCGATCATCGCCGCCGTGTTGGCTCTCGCTTTACCGATCTTGCCGGTGAAGCAGGCCATCGCCGCCGACGCATTTGTTTTTACCGCTATTCCCGACCAGGACGAAAGTCAGCTCAAAGCCCGTTTCGGCAAGATCGCGGACTATCTGTCGAAGTCGCTTGGCGTGCCGGTCAGGTATGTCCCCGTTAAGTCTTACGCTGCCGCCGTGACGGCATTCCGCAACAACCAGGTACAGCTCGCCTGGTTCGGCGGGCTGTCAGGTGTCCGTGCCCGTGCCCTGGTGCCGGGATCGACGGCGATTGCGCAGGGCAAGGAAGATCTCGAATTCGTGACGTATTTTATTGCCCATGCCAGCACCGGTCTCAAGGAAAGCAAGGATTTCCCGACCGCGATCAAGGGCAAGACATTCACATTCGGTTCCAAGGGTTCCACATCCGGCCGGCTGATGCCCGAATTCCATATCCGGGAAGTATTCAAGGAAGCGCCGGAAAAGGTGTTCTCGAGGGTCGGATTCAGCGGCGACCATTCCCGCACGATCGCCCTGGTGCAGTCGGGATCCTATGAGGTCGGTGCGACCAACTATGCCGTGTGGGACCGGGATGTGAAAGCCGGCAAGATCGATACCAGCAAGGTCAGCGTTATCTGGCGTACCCCGACCTATCCAGATTACCAGTGGAGCATCCGCGGCGATGTCGATGGGAAATTCGGGGCCGGATTTACCGAGAAGGTCAAAAACAGCCTGCTGTCGATGAACGATCCCGATCTGCTTAAGTCGTTCCCGCGATCATCGTTCATTCCCGCGTCCAATTCGGATTATGCGCCTATCGAAAACACGGCGAAATCGATTGGGCTCATGGACTGATGTCTCTGATCGAGCTCCAGGATGAATCGGCAGGCTATAACGGCAAAGAGATACTCCGCGGGCTCAATGTGAAAATCGATGCCGGCGAGCGGATTGCGCTCGTCGGCGAGAGTGGAGCAGGGAAATCGACCCTGCTCCGCCTTTTTTATGAGCGGCTCGGGGAGAAAGCGGCGCTGATGCCCCAGGATTCTGCCTTGGTTCAGGCGCTGACCGTTTTTCACAATGTGTATATGGGCCGGCTTCATCAGCGGTCGGTCTGGCGAAACCTGCGCAATCTTGTGTTGCCGGCGCGGCGCGATGTGGACGAGGTCCGCAAGGTCCTTGTCCCGCTCCGGCTGGAAGAAAAGATATTCTCGGGCGTCGGCGAACTGTCCGGCGGGCAGTATCAGCGCACGGCCCTCGCCCGGGCGTGATTCCATACCGGAGATATCATCGTCGCTGACGAGCCGGTGTCGTCTGTCGATGAACATCAGGCCCGGGAAATACTGGCGCCCATGAACGCCGAGAAGGAAACGGTGCTGCTCGCCATGCACGACCGGGCGCTGGCGATCGAGTTCGCCGACCGGATTATCGGCGTGAAAGACGGCAGGATCGTCATGGACCGGAAATCGGCAGGGATGACGCCGGGTGATCTCGACAATCTGTATATGAATCCGGACGTATGATCGACCGGCGCGACCCGTCTCCTCTGGCGCGTGCAGTTTCGGGCTTTCTGTTCGTTGCGATTGTCTGTCTTGTTTTTGCGGATATCGCAATTTCGACCGTCGATCCGTGGCGCGAATTCGGGTTGCTGCTTAAAGGCATCGTCACGCCGGACTTTTACTCGACGGACAGCCTCGCGCTGGCGCTCGCCTATACGCTTGCATTTGCCCTGCTGGGTGTCGCGCTGGGAAATGTGTTCGGCTTCGGGCTGTCGCTGCTTTTCCACCTGCGTCTGGTGCGTGTCGGCTGCGCATTCGTGCGCGCCATTCACGAGCTGTTCTGGGCGTTGATTTTTTTACAGCTTTTCGGCCTGTCGCCGTTGACGGGCGTGCTGGCGATCGCAATCCCTTATGCCGGGATCATTGCCAAGGTCTATGCCGAGATTCTCGAGGAAGCGGATCAGCGGCCGTTGAGTGCCGTGCCCGTCGGGTCAGGTCGCGCATCTGTATTTCTGTTTGTGCGACTGCCCGATGCCTGGGCTCATTTCCGCAATTATTCGATGTACAGGCTGGAATGCGGGCTGCGGTCGAGTGCCCTGCTCGGCTTTATCGGCCTGCCGACACTGGGGTTTCACCTCGAATCCGCATTCAAGCAGGGTCAGTATTCCGATGTGTCGGCCTTGCTGATCCTGTTTTACCTGATCATCGCGACCATGCGGGTCTGGATGAAGAAGCCATTGTTGCCGGCGTATCTGGTCGCGGCAATTGTCATCCTCCCCTGGAGCATCGGGTTTTCGTGGGCCAATATTTCACGGTTTCTGACCGAGGATATTGTTCCCTATCCCCTGCGTGCGGGTGGCGACGGGGCGCTCGCCGCTTTCGGCGACTGGCTTGCGATGTTGCTGTTTGATCAGGCGTGGCCGGGAACGGTCGCGACCGTCCAGCTGACCATGATCGCGCTGGTCGCGACGGGTTTCCTGACGCTGGTTTTCTTCCCGCTGATTTCACCGCTGTTGCTGGGCAGGGTGGCCCGCACCGGTGGGCATGTGTTTCTGGTCGTCGTGCGTTCGACGCCCGAATATATCCTTGCGTTCATTCTTTTGAACCTGTGGGGGCCGTCCATGCTGCCCGCCATTGTCGCTCTCAGCCTCCACAATGCCGGAATTATCGGTCATCTCATCGGGCGCTATACGGAAACCGTCCAGCTGCGCCTTGACGCGGTCAAAGGCGCAAACCGGTATTTTTACGAGGTTCTTCCGCGAATCTACCGACCAATGCTGGCATTGCTGTTCTACCGGTGGGAGGTCATCCTGCGTGAAACGGCGATTCTCGGTATTCTCGGAATTGCAACACTTGGGTTCTATATTGACAGCGCCTTTTCCGACCTTCGATTCGACCGGGCATTGTTGCTGATCCTGATCACGGCGATGCTCAATATCTGCGTCGATGCGATTTCACGGTCGGTCCGGTCGCGTTTGCGCCTTCAGACCACACTGGAACAACGATAGTCTCATGCAGAAATCCGACACCCCCATTGTCAAGGACCTGGTACTCATCGGCGGCGGGCATAGCCATGTGGCCGTCCTTAAACGGTTCGGGATGAAACCCTTGCCGGGTGTCCGCCTGACCCTGATCTGCCGGGACGCGCATACGCCTTATTCAGGGATGCTCCCGGGTTACGTCGCGGGTCACTATAGCTATGACGACGCGCATATCGATCTTGGCGCGCTGGCGCGCTTCGCCAATGCGCGGTTCTACCATTCCACCGTCACCGGGCTCGACCTCCGGGAAAAACGGGTGATCTGCGACGACCGGCCGCCGGTGCCGTTCGAACTGGTGTCGATCAATACGGGCTCGACACCCAATACATCGGGCGTACCCGGCGCCACGGGAAATGTCGTCCCGGTCAAACCGATCAATAATTTCCTCGACCGATGGGAGGCGCTGAGTGCGCGGGCCATGGCGCATGAGGGACCGCTGCGCATCGCGGTTGTCGGCGCAGGTGCCGGCGGCGTGGAAATTCTGCTGGCGATCCAGCACAGGTTGAAGGAGCTGCGTGCCGGCGCGGGCAAACCCGCAGACAGCATCGAATTTCACCTGTTCAACAATGCCGCCGACATTCTGCCGACCCACAATGCGACGGTGCGGCGGACGTTCATGGATGTGTTGCAGCGCCGCGGCGTGCAGCTTCATCTCGGAGAACCTGTCACCGAAGTGATGCCCGGTCTGCTGAAAACCGGCGGCGGGGCGGAGGTCGCGGCCGATGAGATTCTCTGGGTAACGGCGGCGGGCGCACCTGCCTGGCCCGGCGACGCGGGGCTCGACGTGGATGATGGCGGGTTCATCAAGGTGGGCGATACGCTGCAGTCGGTGTCGCACCCGGATGTGTATGCCGCGGGCGATGTGGCGGCGATGGTCAATTATCCCCGGCCGAAATCCGGTGTGTTCGCAGTGCGTCAGGGCAAGCCGCTGGAACAGAACCTGCGCCGCGCACTGCTCGGGCAGGCGCCGCGACCGTTCCGGCCGCAAAAGAATTTCCTCGGCCTGATTTCGACAGGCGACAAGTTCGCCGTGGCGTCGCGCGGAAACTGGTCTGTAAAGGGCGCGGCGCTATGGCGCTGGAAGGACTGGATCGACCGCCGATTCATGGACAGGTTCAACGACCTTCCCGACATGGACGAAGACCAGAAATCCGATTTGCCCGCCGGGCTGGCGAGCGCCGACGTGGTCAAGGAAATCTCGGCGATTGCCATGCGGTGCGGCGGCTGCGGCGCCAAGGTGGGCGCCAGTGTGCTGTCGCGCGCGCTGAACACGCTGACACCGGCGCCACGGGATGACGTGCTGATCGGCCTTCACGAACCCGACGATGCTGCCGTGGTAGAGGTGCCCCCCGGCAAGGTCATGGTCCACACGGTCGATTATTTCCGCGCCATGATCGACGACCCCTATATCTTCGGCAAGATCGCCGCCAATCACAGTCTCGGCGATATCTTCGCCATGGGCGCCGAACCGCAGACCGCGCTTGCCGTCGCTACAGTGCCTTTCGGGATTGAATCCAAGGTCGAGGACACGCTGACACAGATGATGTCCGGCGCGATGGAGATCCTGAACGATACCAATTGCGCGCTGGTCGGTGGCCATACCAGCGAAGGACCGGAACTCAGCCTCGGTTTCGCCGTCAACGGCCTGATCGACAGGGACAAGATCATGCGCAAGGGCGGCCTGAAGCCCGGCGACAAGCTGATCGTCACCAAGCCCATCGGGACAGGAACGCTTTTCGCCGCCGATATGCGCCACAAGGCGAAGGGCCGCTGGATTGCCGCGGCGCTCGATCACATGGTGATGTCGAACCGTCTGGGTGCGCAGTGTCTTGTCGAGTACGGCAGCCGGGCGGCGACCGATATCACCGGGTTCGGCCTGCTCGGCCATCTGGTCGAAATGGTGCGGGCGTCCGGCGTGGACGTCGAACTGGTGCTCGATGCCGTGCCGATGATGGACGGCGCTGAAGACACGGTGCGGGCCGGCATCGTCTCGTCGCTGCAGCCGCAAAACGTCCGCCTCCGCCGGGCGGTCGCCAATCTCGAGGAAGCCGGCAAAGACCCCCGCTATCCGCTGATTTTCGATCCGCAGACGGCGGGCGGCCTGCTGGCCAGCGTGCCGGCGGACCGGGCCGATGCCTGTGTCGCGAAGCTGATCGATCTCGGTTACACGCGGACCATGATCGTCGGCGAGGTAAAGGAACAGTCGGACCGGCTGGAGCCGATTACGGTCAGGGTCTGATCAGGCGGTCACGCCCGCTTTCGGCAAGAGCGCCGCGTAGACCGCCTGGCACGCAGGCGTTTCGATCTCCGCTTCGCGCCCCAGCCGCACGACGGTCCCGGCCAGCCAGGGCAGTTCCAGCTTGTTGCCGGCCTCCAGGTCGTGGTGCATCGACGAGGTCATGTCGTAGGGCAGGCCGTCGGCGAAGGGCAGGCGGGTTTCCGCGAAATCCATCGGCAGGTTCACGCCCCAGGCCCGGCCCACGGCAACGGTCTCACGTATCACGTTGAACAGAAATTCCCGGCTTTCCCGGTTTTCCCGGATCGGGCCGAGCGTCGTGCGCATCAGCGTTGTGGTAGAGCTCAGCCCCACCAGGAAGACGAACTTTTCCCACAGCGTGCGCTGGATGTCGTCGCTGATCTCGGCCGTTATGCCGGCCTTGAGCATCATCTCCTGCAGCGCGACCAGACGCGCCGAGTCCCGGCCGCCTGGTTCTCCCATCACTATAACCAGCATTGTGCCGATATGGCGGATGACGCCCGGCGCCGATATCGAGCTCGCGATAAAGGCGACGCCGCTGATCAGCCTTTCACGGCCTACGATCGGGGCCAGAATGTCATCGCAGTCGACCCCGTTCTGCAGCGACAGGACGGCGGTATCGGGCCCAAGCATCGGCAGGATCGCATGGCCGACATTTTCGGTATCCCACAGCTTGACGCCGATAATGACGTAATCGACGGGGGCGACGCTGGCCGGGTCGTCGGTGGCGCTGACCGGATTGATAATGGAATCGCCCATATCCCGGCTGTCGAGGCGCAGACCGGCTTCCCGCATCGCGGCGAGGTGCCGTCCGCGCGCGATAAAGGTGACGTCGGCGCCCGCCGCGGCCATCCTGCCGCCGAAATAACCGCCGATGCCGCCGCTTCCCATCATTGCGATCCGCATGGTCAGGCTCCCATTTCTTTCAACAGTGTTTTCCATGCCGCTTTTTCCTTTGCCGGCGTGAACAGGGCTTTTCTGGCGCGGCACTGGTGGGTCAGGGTCTTCAGGAAGGCGGGCTCGTTCTCGGCCCTTTGCAGCAGGGCCGCCAGCGCCACCTCGTCCTTCGCGGGATAGTAGCCTGCGTAATCCGCGCCCAGCAGACCGATATTCCCGTCTATCTGCGAGGCGATGACTGGCACATCGCAGACAATGGCTTCAGATACGATATTTGCGCCCCCCTCCATCACCGAGGAAATCACCATCGCATGGCTGCGGGCGAACTGGCGGCGCACCTGCCAGCCCGGCACCTCGCCCCGCCACACGAAACGCGGATTGCCGGCGGCTTCCGCCCGGGCATCCTGCGCCCAGCGATCATCATGTGCCCTGCCGAGCTGAATCACGCGCAGTTTTGAGTCCGCCGGAACGAGCCGGGCGGCATATGCCGTCCGCAACGACTCCTTTTCTTCGCGCAGGTGTCCGGCGACGCAAACCTCGAACCAGCGCGTCGAGGGCCGCAGTGGTGTCGATAAAGGCGATGACGATTGGTGAATGACCTGAAGTTTCTTGCCGAATTTTTCAGGGATCGCCCTGTGGACCAGGTCATGAAGACAGACCAGCCGGGTCGCCCGTTCCATGGACGCGGCCGTTTCTTCCGGGTGACTGTGCTGAAAACCGTATATATCGGTACCCGCGAGCAACACGACCAGCGGCGTGTCCGGGTGCCGTTCCGAGAAAGCCCGGATCGATTTCGCCGACCGCCAGGCGTGAATGGCGATCATCATATCTCCGTCGTCGCCGTCACTTTCCTCCGAGATATCCACGCGGTGGCCGAGGTCCCGCAGGATATGCGCCCACCGGACGGCGGTTGTGCGATTTCCGGCGCGTGACTGTTTCCCTGCGGGGGTGACAAGGCTAATCTTCATGTCTCCAACCTAGCGCAGAATCATGACCGCACAAGTAACAAGCGAACAACTTATCTTCACGCTGCACAGCGCCCGGCAGCGCACGCTGGAACTGCTGGAAGGACTGACGGACGAACAGCTTGTCGGGCCCAAGCTGCCTATTCTGAACCCGACGATCTGGGAAATCGGCCATGTGGCCTGGTTTTACGAATATTTCATCCTGCGGCAGGAATACGGCCATCAGCCCCTGCTGGACCGGGGCGACGCGCTCTACGATTCGATTGCGGTCGCCCACGATACCCGGTGGGACCTGCCGGTCTACCCGCTGGGGGAGATGAAAGACTACATGGCGACCGTATTGGATACGCTGGTCGGCCGGCTCGATGACGGTCTTGCAAGCGAGCGCGACAGTTATCTCTACCAGTTTACGGCGTTTCACGAAGACATGCATGACGAGGCCTTTACCTGGGCCCGTCAGACGCTTGCCTATCCGACCCCGGTGTTCCGGCCCGACGGGGCGGCGATGGCGCAGCGCATTGCGCAGACCGGCCCGCTTGATGGTGACGCGCACATTCCGGGCGGGACGTTCCGCCTCGGCTCGCGGCCGGAAGATGCGTTTGTATTCGACAATGAAAAATGGGCGCACGATCTCGTTGTGGCGCCGTTTCAGATGGCGCGCGCGCCCGTTACCTGCGGCCAGTTCGCGGAATTCGTCGAGGACGGCGGCTATACAAAGGATACGCTTTGGTCCGAAGAGGGGCTTGCCTGGCGGCGCATTGCGGCGGCACGCCACCCTGTCTACTGGAAGCAGGCAGCATCCGGGGGATGGCAGGTGCGGCTTTTCGACAAATGGCGCGACCTTGCGCCGGACTCACCCGTTGTTCATGTGAACTGGCATGAAGCGAATGCCTGGTGCCGCTGGGCGGGCCGCCGTCTGCCGAGCGAAGCGGAATGGGAATTTGCGGCCACCATGCGGCCAGACGGCAATGACGGGCTGACAAAGGCCGATTATCCCTGGGGGGACGAACCGTTGACGCCGGCACACGCGAACATGGATGGATTCGGGATGGGATGCACGGACGCGGCAGACTATGCGGCGGGCGACAACGCCTGGGGATGCAGGCAGTTGATCGGCAATGTATGGGAATGGACGGCCGATACGTTCAACCCGTTCGATGGTTTCTCGCCTGACGACTACAAGGAATATTCAGAACCGCTGTTCGGCGATACCAAGGTATTGCGCGGTGGTTCATGGGTGACGCGCAGCCGCTATATCAACGCCAGATACCGGAACTATTTTCCGCCGCACCGGCAGGATATCTTTGCCGGGTTCCGAACCTGCGCTGTCGACTGAATGAAATATGAAATAGTTTCGTATTGAGAGATTTCCGGGGCCTGCCTAGAAACAGGCTTCGCAACAAAACCCGCCTCAACGCGGGGACACCAGTCTTAACGGGGAGAACACCATGGAAGGCAAGATCGCGCTCGAAGAACACTACGCCATCGACGATACATTACAGGATTCCAACGGTTATCTGCCGCCGGAGACCTGGGAGGAACTCTCGGGTCGCCTGATGGATATCGAAGGGCGCCGGATCGACGAGATGGACCAGAACGGTGTCGAGATGATGATCCTATCGCTCAACGCGCCGGCGGTTCAGGCAATTCCCGACCGCCAGCGGGCGAACGAGATCGCCCGGAAATCCAACGACATGCTGGCCGAATGGGTGCAGCGCAATCCGGGCCGGTTTGGCGGTTTCGCGGCGCTGCCGCTGCAGGATGTCGACATGGCCTGTGCCGAGATGGAACGCTGCGTGAACGAGCTTGGTTTCGTCGGTGCGCTGGTGAACGGTTTTTCGCAGGCGGATGTCGAGGAATCGGCGCTGTATTACGACCTGCCCCAGTACCGTCCGTTCTGGGACGTTGTCGCAAAGCTCGATGTGCCGTTCTACCTGCATCCGCGCAATCCGCTGCCCAGCATGGCGCAGATTTACGAGGGCCATCCCTGGCTGCTGGGGCCGACCTGGGCGTTCGGTCAGGAAACGGCCGTACATGCGTTGCGGCTGATGGCGTCGGGTCTTTTCGATGAGCATCCGAACCTGCAGATCGTACTCGGTCATATGGGCGAAGGCCTGCCCTACAGCATGTGGCGGATCGACAACCGCAACAAATGGGTCGGAGACGAACGCGCCTATCCCGCACAGAAAATGCTCGGCGAGTATTTCCAGAACAATTTCTATATCACCACGTCCGGCAATTTCCGCACCCAGACGCTGATCGATGCGATGCTGGAAATAGGTGCCGACCGGGTTCTTTTCTCGGCCGACTGGCCGTTCGAAAACGTCGACCATGCGGCGAACTGGTTCGATACATGCACCATCAGTGAGGCCGACCGGATCAAGATCGGCCGTACCAATTCGATGGACCTGTTCCGTATCAATCTCTGACCTTGCTGAAGGCGGGCCTTGATCAGGCGATCAGCCCGCCTTCGTTTTCGTATGCCGCCAGTTTTCGGCGCAGCTCTGCGACTAGGGGCCGGATCTCGGTTTTCGGTGCGTTATCCGCCTCGTCCAGGGCGCGGGACATCGCCGCCGCAATGTAGCGTTTTCGCAGTGCCCGCATGGACGTCGATGCGGGAACTTTTGCCGAGGTGTTGATAATCAGGTCGACCATCCGCTCGATCCCGTTCAACCTTCCTTAAAGAAGGTCGATTTCCCGCAGACGTCGGCTCAGGAATCCTTTGAACGCACCCATTCCGGCCGATCCCAGCGGCGTGACCCGATCCCCCACGATCCGCGCGTCATAGGGCGATATACGCAACGTTTCGACCGTGATCGGATCGGTCACCCCGGCCGTTTCCGTCAGCGGATAGATCATGACGTCGTTATAGGGAAACGCGATCAACGTCCGGGCGATACGGCGCCGGGCGTCTTCTGGCAGCTGCATGATTGCTTCTGCCACTTTGAGGTTTTCATCGACGCCGAGGTTTCTGAAGCGTCCGGCAACGGCGTCGAAGATTTCGGACAGCATGCCGCCGTACTGGGTGATAAAGCTTTCCGGCTGTCCTGAGAGCACCTTGAGCACCTCGTCTATATCGCCGTCGACAATGCTCTCGATCCGCCCCACGTCTGCGCCGGTTTCCGTCATCGCGACCTCGTAGCGGCACACGATATCTGCGAGACGGCGTTTGCAGGCATCGATGGCGGCGCGATCGGACCCCGTCTCGTACTCGGCATTCAACGCTTTGACGACAGCGCGAATCCGCCGGAGCCGGAAGGGAATGTCGAAGGCCTGCAGCAGGGTAATCTGCGCTTCCGTCAGGGTTTCCGCATTCCCGGTTTTTTGAGCCAGAAGCGGATCCAGTACGTTTTCCGGCCGGTTGGCCATCCACAGACGGACGATACGGCGCACTGCAAATGCCTGGCGCGATTCATAGGGCAGGTTCAGCGTCCGGCAGGTAATCTCCGCATATACGTTCGATGCGCATCGGAGCTTGAGGCCGACATAGCCGTGGTAGCCGGACATCGGATCCGCCCTCAGGCGGGCATTTGCATCGCGCCGCCAGTCATTAAGCCGTTCTTCGGTAATTTCCCCGTCAAGATTGCCGGCGATGGTTTTGATGAAGGCGTCTCTCGCCGGGGCGTTTGCCGCCTCGAATTCGTTGATCCGGCTCACGGTTTCATTGCGCTTCTCCAGATCGCGCAGATCGCCGAGGATCGGCTCGTTACGGAACAGGCGAAACATATTGCCGAGCATGTCTTTGGTCAGCGGCGCCTGATCGGGGGCTTGGTCGATCTCACGCTCGGGGTCGGGTTCGATATAGGCAACGACGCGGCGTACCTCGAAATCCGCCGGTTTGGCCTCGATTGCCCGGGTCACATGGGTGAAGGGACGATTGTCGAGAACGCCGCCATCGACCATCCGCGCTTTGGCCGTACTGAAGCCGCTGAGGCGGTGTTCCCGCAGATAGGCATTGGAGAAATCGGCTTCATGCGGGGGTGTTGCCGTCGGCTGCCCCGCGACAAAACTCTTGCGGATTTCCGCATAGGTGACGGGTGCAAAGGCGAGTGGAAAGCCCGCTGTTGTTCTGGCGCCGTAGGTAAGTTCGAAATCGGATATCTTGTCCGGCGGATCACCCATTCTGACGCGATAGGCCATCACGTGGGCGTGCGTCCGCTCGTACAGATCGGTCGGGTGATAGCGGGGGCTGACGGGCAGGTGGCGGGGCCAGCCGTGCAGATCGGTCCTGGTGAGAAACAGATCGAACTTGCCACGGGTCGGCAGCAGGGGCTCGCTTTTTGTGTTTTGCGACATCCGGACAAGTGACGCGGCGATCATTGTCGTGAAGAAATCGCCTTTCAGGGGGTTTCTGAGGATCTTTGGTTGAGACAAGCGTGTAGACGGTGTCGCGTATCCAGGTCCATTCCAGGGTTGTCTGCTCACGCAGGTTTGTGCTCAGCTTCTTCAGGGCAGGCAAAATGCGCAGCACGTTTTCGGCTGCCCGCAGGTACCACGGCATCCGGTCCGGATTTCCCTGCAGGTTCTTGATATCCGCATCGTCAAGCCAGACGTCGTTCAGCACCGACGCATCTGCGCCATGCACAATGGCCTTGAAGATCGCGGCGCCGTTGACGCCGCCCGCGGATGTGCCGGCCACGGCATCCACGACAATACGCAGTTCATCGGCATCGGGTGCCGCTTTGAGGTCCGTGAGAAGGTCGCGGTAAATCTCCGCGGTACTGTCGAGGTTTGCGGCATCGCTGTCCTGCATGGCGCGGGATGCCCGCAGCGTATGCCAGATTTCCGTGACAACGCCATTGATGTAGACGGCAAGTGCGACACCGCCATACAGCACAAGACCAATTCTCAGTTCTTTCATTTTGCCCACCTTACAGGTTCATCGCGTCAATGCGCGTGTAATCGCGAGAGCTTACCCGCGCCTATTGTTCGGTGGGATCAGGTGAATAGCAACTTCGAATTATCGATCTGGACGGCCGGTTCGATCAGGCGATGCGGCGAACGGGCAGGGCAATCGACAGGACGTAGATCAGGGCGGATGCGACCACGATGGCCGGTCCCGACGGCAGGTCCCACATCAGCGAGCCCTGGAGGCCAAGGGCAACCGACAGCGAACCCGCGATCGCGGCAAACACCGCCATCTGTTCCGGCGTACGCGAAAACCGCCGTGCCGTGGCGGCAGGAATAATAAGCAGCGCCGTCACCAGCAGAATACCGACGATTTTCATCGCCATCGCAATTACGAGCGCAAACAGTGTCATGAAGGCGATCTGGGTCCGCAACACGTTGACGCCTTCCGTGCGCGCCAGATCTTCGTGCACGGTGATGGCGACGAGGTCTTTCCAGAGCCATGCGAGCACGCCCAGCGCGACCGTGCCGCCGCCATACACCCAGCCGATATCGTCCGGCGTGACGGACAGAATGTCGCCGAACAGGTATGTCATCAGGTCGATCCGCAGCGCCGAGACGAAAGAGACCGACACCAGCCCCAGGGCAAGCGACGAATGCGCCAGAATGCCGAGCAGGGTGTCTTCCGCCAGGTGTCGCTGGCTGCGCAGATAGACCATACCGATGGCGATAGTCAGGCAGACGCCGACGATGCCGATATTCACGTTGATCCCCAGAAGAAACCCGATCGCGACGCCCAGCAGCGCCGAATGGGCAAGCGTGTCGCCGAAATAGGCCATGCGCCGCCAGACGACAAACACGCCGGTGGCCCCCATGACGATCGCGACACCGATTCCGGCGACAAGGGCATAGAGAACGAAATCAGGCATGATGATGGTCGTGGTCATGGGCGTAGACGGCGACCGCAGAGGCCGCTTCGCCGAACAGCTCCAGATAGGCCGGATCGGTCGAGACATCCCCGGGCAGACCTGAACAGCAGACATGCCCGTTCAGGCAGATCACCCGGTCCGTCGCCGACATGACAAGATGCAGATCGTGGGACACCAGCAGGATACCGCATTGCCGTTCGTCGCGAATGCGCCGGATAAGCTCGTAGAACTCGACCTGCCCATGAACGTCGACATTGGCCGTCGGTTCGTCCAGCACCAGAAGGTCGGGCTCGCGGAGCAGGGCCCGGGCGAGCAGCACGCGCTTCATCTCGCCGCCCGACAGCATGCGGATTTCCTGCCTCAGCACGTCTCTGGCCCCAACATCTGCGAGAATGGTTGCCAATGCTTCCGGGTCGGTCACGCCGGACATTTCGAGAAACCGCCTGACATCCAGCGGCAGCGTGCGGTCGACCGTCAATTGCTGTGGCGTATACCCGACAGTAATGCCGTCTGTCCGATGCACCGCGCCGCTTTCGGGAGTTTCCAGTTCGAGGAGCGCCCGCACCAGGGTTGTCTTGCCGGACCCGTTCGGGCCGATCAGGGTAACGATTTCGCCACGCGAAACCTGGATATCGACATTCTGCAGAACGGTTCGCCGTCCGTGGCGGACGCCGATCCCCGTGCCCCTGACCAGAATTTCGCCGATCGGATTTCCGCCGTCAGGCATGATCGTCCCCGGCGCAGTTGCTGCATAATCCGCGGACCTCGATCGTCTGATGGGATACGTCGAAACCGACGGTTTTCGCCTTTCTGGCGATCAGCTTCGCGATTTCAGGATCGTCCAGCTCCCCGACCTGGTGGCACGAACCGCAGATAAGAAACTGACCCACATGCTCGCCATCGGGCCGGTCGCAGCCGACAAAAGCATTCAGGGATTCGATCTTGTGGACAAAACCGTGTTCGACGAGGAATTCCAGCGCCCGGTAAACCGTCGGTGGCGCTGCGGCACGGGAATCGTTTCGCAGTTCGTCCAGAATCTCATAGGCCCCGATCGGGGCGTGGCGGCTCCAGACGATCTCGAGCACCTGGCGGCGCAGCGGGGTGAAGCGCAGTTTATGCTCGATGCAATGCTGTTCCGCCACATCCAGCGCGTCCGCGATGCAGACGGTATGATCGTGTTCATGCGCCGGGAAGGCAGTCGCAGAAATAGGCTTGGTCATCCGGTTCGCTCCACGGGGTTATGTATCCCTCTTCCGCAACGTCATGCGTATATGAAACATTATAACATAAATTGTTTGACGGACAGCACTCTCCGTGGCATATCCGCAATGTAATATTATAACATAAAGAGCCAAGCCCGTGTTCCGCAGATTTCAGCTGTTTTTCATCTCTGTCCTGGCCGTTTCCTGTGTCGCATCAGGCCCCGCGTCGGCTACCGCGCCACGGGTGGTGGCGACGATTCCGCCCTTGCAGTCGCTCGCGGCGCTCGCAATGGAAGGGGTCGGGTTTCCCGATGTCCTGCTGTCCGGCGGGGAAACGCCGCACAGTTTCGCTCTCCGCCCGTCCCATTCACGGATGCTGTCATCGGCCGATATTATCGTCCGCGTCGGTGACGGGTTAGAAGGCTTCCTCGAAAAACCGCTCCGCTCGCTTGCCCGGCGCGCAACCGTTCTGCAACTCGATTCCCTTGCCGGGCTGGAACTGTATCCGTATCGCCAGACGGATGGACACGACGACAAAAACGACGATACCCGGCACGAAGCCGGCCACGGTCACGACCACGGTCACGACCATGGGCAGGGCATCGATCCGCATCTGTGGCTGCATACCGGCAACGCAATTGGTATCCTGAAGGCTATTTCCGTTGCGCTATCAAAAGCCGACCCCGAGAATGCACCGGTTTACACGGGCAATGCGGCACGGGGCGCGATCCGCTTGCGCGCCCTGAAACTGGAAATCGACCGAATGATGTCCCCGGTGCGGGATCGCCCGTATTTCGTGTTCCATGATGCCTGGCAGTATTTCGACCGGGAATTCGGCCTCCGCGGCGGCGGGGCAATTGCGATCAGCCCCGAGCGGAAGCCGGGCGCACGCCGCCTCGCGGAAGTCCGCGAGAGTATCCGGGCCAGCGGCGCGCGATGTGTTTTTGCAGAGCCGCAGTTTCCGCCGGCTCTGGTCAATACGGTTCTCCGCGGCACGGCAGCGCGCCTTGCCGTGCTTGACCCGCTGGGCGCGGGTCTGGAGAACGGATCGGACCAGTATTTCCGGCTGATGCGGAACCTCGCAAACGGCATCTCCTCTTGCCTGAAAACCTCTTCTCGCTAGGCTGATACCCGGAAAAAACCGGGAGGATGCGAAATGCCGAACGAAGCATTGCCGAAAGATATAGACCCTCAATCACGCTGCCGACTGCCGCTTCCCGAGCGGGAAGGGCTCGACGAAGAGGCTCGCAAAACGTTCGATTCGCTTGCCGATCCGGCGGGTGGCTCGCTTGCCGGCCTGCAGGGCCCCGGCGGTATCCGGCTGCACAGCCCCGAACTGTCCCGCGGTCTGCGGCCCGCCAATATCCGCCTGCGTGACCCGGATGTCATCGATGCCCGGACCCGCGAACTCGCGATACTGATCACCGCACGGGAGCATGACTGTCAGTTCGAATGGGCGGCCCATGAAGCCGAGGCCAAAAGCGAAGGCGTGTCCGACGAGGTGGTGGAAATCGTGCGGCATCGCCGTCCGACGGACGGATTGGCCGAACCGGATGCCGCATTGATAACCTTCGGGCGGGAGTTGTTCGGCGATCACCGGGTTGCGCCGGAAACTTATGTGCGGGTGGCTGCCCTGTTCGACCGGCGCACGCTGGTCGATCTGGTGAACCTGATGGGCATGTACGCAATGACGGCGGCATCCCTGATTGCGTTCGACGCCCAGCTTCCCGAGGGAACGCCGCCCGGACTGCCGCCGCGTGAGCGCTAGCGCGCGTCGGGAATCAGCCTCCCAGACCGTCCGGTTCCAGATCGACCTCAAGCGCCTGCAATACCCGCGAATGGGAAATATAGGCGCCGACCATCAGTGTCAGTTCGACGATCTGGCGATGGGAGAAATGCGCCCGCAACGGTTCGAACACGTCGTCCGGGACGACGATATCGCGGGCCATCGCATCGACATAGGCAAGCGTTGCACGCTCCGTATCGCTGAACAGATCCGAAGGCGCCCAGTCTGAAAGCGCATCGCACTCCGCCTGTGTCATGCCTTCCGCGACGGCGAGCTTCGGCACATGCTGGCGCAGGACATAGGCCGAGGCGACAAGATGCCCGAGCCGGATTATGACGATCTCCCGCAACCGGCCGTCGATCTCGGTACCCCAGCGGATCTTGTTGATGTGCTCGAACCAGCTTTCGGCCAGCGGCGGGCTGTGCAGAAGCGTGCGGTATACGTTGATCAGTCTGCCGCGCCGTCCGCTCTGGATCCGGTCGACAAGGTCGGCCTGTTCGGGGATATCTTCGGGGTCGAGTAAGGGCACGCGGGCCATGGCTTTCTGATCCTCTTGCTGTTATGAGCGGATAGGCGTGGGATAAATACCACAGCATCGAAGGGAGTAATGCACTATGGCCAATATCGTCGTTCAGGATGACAAGATTCTCAGGTTTCTGCAGGTCATTCTCGATCCTGCAGTCTCCCGGGAGCGGGTGGATGCGTTCCGCGACTATCTGTCCTTCGATGTGCCCGACCCCGATGCCTGGTTCGATGAACAGCGGCGGATCGCCGCGTCGATTTACCCATCAACGATTCATATGGTTGAAGACGAAGCGGCGATGCGCGCCGCGCTGCCGGACGCCGACGCCGTCGTCAGCGAGAGCTTCACCATCGGCGCCGATGAACTCGCGATCGGGAAAAAACTCCAACTGGTGCAGAAATTCGGAATCGATGCCCGAAATATAGATCTCGATGCTTGTGCAGCGGCGAATGTCCCGACTCGGACCCTCCGCCGCCGCGTCAACGGTACTGTCGCCGAACATGCAATCTTGTTGATGATGGCGGTCGGACGCAAGCTGGTCGAAACCGACGGCGCCCTGGATTTCGCGTCGCTTCAGGCGCTCGGATACAAACCGGCGAAATTCCATCCCGATCATGTTGCGGGCGCCAACTGGGCGCGCGTGAACGGCCTTAAAAGCCTGCAGGGCGCGACGCTCGGCGCGCTGGGAATGGGGGAGGTCGGCCGCGAGGTTGCGACCCGTGCGAAAGCGATGGGGATGGATATCATCTATTATCAGCGGACGCGGTTGCCGGCCGAAATCGAAGCTGAATCGGGCGCACGCTACGTTTCGTATGAGGAACTTCTGGAATCTTCCGATTTTATCAGTGTGCATCTGCC
This sequence comes from Rhodospirillaceae bacterium, assembly GCA_038120765.1. GTDB lineage: Bacteria > Pseudomonadota > Alphaproteobacteria > MPNO01 > UBA830 > CAXBCP01. The sequence goes on along the minus strand of JAYOMI010000012.1, from coordinate 21,244 downwards.
GCTCAATGCGTCCACCGAGGGAATGATCGATGCGGCATCGTTTGCCCGGATGAAGCCCGGCGCGATCATCGCCAATATTTCGCGGGCACGGCTGATAGACCGCGATGCGCTGATTGGCGCGCTCGACAGTGGCCGGCTTGGCGGTGCGGGGCTCGATGTACACTACGCCGAACCCGGAGATCCTGACGAGCCCCTGAAAAACTACCGGAACGTCGTGCTCAGCCCGCATGTCGCCGTCGCCCAGCGGGCGCATAACATGGCGGATACCTCCGAACTGGTCGCGAATCTGGCAGAAGCCATCAAGGCTAGCTGAATATCCAGTTGTCGACCGTGAGATCGCCCTGGTTGATGCCCTGCAGGGTCACGATCGTCGAATAATCGCTGCTGCCGGTGGTGTCGATCTGGACAAGCGTGTCGGAACTGCTTTGTATCGCACGGACCCGCCCGTCGCCCAGGGCATCGCTGCCGCCATAGCTGACGGCGGAGAGGATGCCGATGAGATCGAGCGCATCGGCATTGGCGCCGGTCTCAAATCGGTAATGACGTCGCCGATTTCCGAAAGCGCATTATAGTCGAAGATGTCGTCCCCCAGGCCGCCGGTCAGCGTGTCCAGATCGTTGCCGCCGTTGATGATGTCGTTCCCCGCCTCGCCGAATATGCGGTCGCGCCCGTCCTGACCGTTCAGAATGTCGTTTCCGTCTTCGCCCCGGATCCAGTCATTTCCGCCACCGGCGTTGATCGTATCGTCGCCGGTACCGCCCAGCAGTGGGTCCCAGCTGCTTCCGCCATTGAGGGTATCGTTCCCCGCCATGCCAAACAGCGAATCGTTGCCCCCGTTTCCGGACAGGATATTGTTGCCGGAATTCTCGGTAATCGTATTGTTTCCGGAATGACCGTTTCCGTTGATATTGAGCGCGCCGGTCAGGGTCAGGTTCTCGATATTCGCGCCCAGCGTCCATCCGGTTGAACTTTCGACGGTATCGGTGCCCTCGCCCGCATTTTCGGTCGTGGTGTCTCCGGCATGATTCACGATATAGGTGTCGTCGCCGGTGCCGCCGGACATGGCATCCGCGCCCGCGCCGCCGTCGAGTAAATCGTTGCCCGCGCCGCCGATAAGGGTGTCATCCCCGCCATTGCCGTAGATCGTGTCATTGCCGTCCAGGCCGTCGAGCGTTTCCGCCGCCGAAAGACCGTTCATGACGTCGTCGCCGGTGGTGGCGTCCGGGGCCAGTCCGATAAAGTCGCTGGCCTGAAGCTGTGCTTTTGTGACGCCCGTCAGCGTAATCGTGTTGCCCGATAACGTGATGACGGCATCCCCCGATACGTCCGCCGTCGTCGACATCACGTCGGTAAACGTCCCGAGGCCGAGCGCGGACAGGTCGATGCTGTCGAAGGATACGGTAAAGTCGTAGAGCGTGTCGTTTCCGAACGCACCGTTAAACACAAACGTATCCCGGCCGGCGCCGCCGCGCAGGGCGTCGTCGCCGGTGCCGCCATTCAGCGTATCGGACCCTGCATCGCCATAAAGCGAATCGGCGCCGGCGCCGCCGTTGAGTGCGTCGTCGCCGGCGTATCCGAACAGGATGTCGTCGCCGGCATAGGCGGTCAGCGTGTTTATACCGTCATTGCCCCGGAGGAAGTTGTTGCCCGAATTGCCGAGTGCATTCAGGTCGCTGCTGCCGGTCAGGCGGATGTTTTCGACATTGCTGGAGAGCGTGTAGCTGACCGAGCTTTCGACCCAGTCAGTGCCTTCACCCGAACTTTCGGTGATCGTATCCGACACGTTGTCGACGATATAGGTATCGTCGCCCGCGCCGCCTGCCATTGAGTCCGCGCCGGTACCGCCATCTATCCGGTTGCGGCCCGCACCGCCGATGATCGTGTTGGCGCTGCTGTTGCCCGTCGCGTTGATGTGGCCGGACCCGATAAGGGTAAGGTTCTCGAGATTCGCCCCAAGCGTATAGGTGAGATGGCTTTCGACCGTATCGGTACCTTCGCCGGCGTTTTCTGTAATCGTGTCGAAGGCATCGGTGATGACATAGGTATCGTTTCCGGAGCCGCCAATCAGGGTGTCCGTGCCCGCGCGGCCTTCCAGACGGTCGTCGCCCTGCTCGCCTGTCAGGATATTGTCGCCCGAATTGCCGATGAGCGTGTTGTCGGAGGTATTGCCTGTCGCATTGATGTTCGTATTCAGGCTGAGTTCCAGCACCTCGATTCCGTTGCCTGAGCCGCCGCCGAGCGAGAACGAGATCGACGAAATGACCCTGTCTGTGCCTGCGGCCGCGCTACTCTCCACGATGGTGTCCGTGTTGTCGGAGATGATGTAAGTGTCGCTGCCTTCGCCGCCGATCAGTGTTTCGTTGCCGCCGCCACCGGTGAGGACGTTGTCGCCGGAATTGCCGGTGATCGTGTTGTCGAGGTCGTTGCCCGTACCGTCGATGTTGCCCGACCCTGTCAGGGTGAGGTTTTCCACATTCGCCGCCAGCTGCGTAAAACTCAGCGTTGACTGAACCGTGTCGGTCCCTTCGTCGCTGGCCTCTATCACCTTGTCGGCGCTGGAATCGATGACATAGGTGTCGTCGCCGATACCGCCGATCAGGACATCGTTGCCGGCGCCGCCATCGAGCGTGTCGTTCCCTGCTTCGCCGAGTATCTTGTCGTTGCCGGCATCGCCATTGAGAATATCGTTGCCCGCTTCGCCGCGCACCCAGTCGTCGCCCGCGCCGGCATTGACCGTGTCTGCCCCGTCTCCGCCGATGAGCGAATCGGCGCCGTCGCAGCCATTCAGCGTGTCGTCTCCCGCATTCCCGAAGAGCCGGTCGTTTCCGCCATTGCCGGTCAGGATGTTGTTGCCGCTGTTGCCGATGATCATGTTCGCAAGAATGTTGCCGGTGCCGTCGATATTCGAGGACAGCGTCAGTTCAAGGTCTTCGACAAAATCCCCCAACGTGAAGGAGACGGAAGATTGTACGTAGTCTGTGCCGCCGCCACTGCTTTCACTGACGGTATCGCCCGCGTTATCGACAATGAATGTGTCGTCGCCCGCGCCGCCCGTCATGGCATCCGCGCCGGTCCCGCCGACAAGACGATCGTTGCCGCTGCCGCCGTCCAGCGTGTCGTCGCCCGCACCGCCATTGATGACGTCGTCGCCGGCGAGTCCGTCGATCGTGTCGTCGGTTTCGAACCCTGTGATGGTGTCGTTGCCGGATGTCCCGACCGGGTTAACACCCACGAAATCGCCCTGTAGCAACTGCGATTTCGTCACGCCCGTCAGCGTGATGGTATTGCCGCTGATCGTAATGACCGCATTGCCGTTCACATCCGCCGTGCCGGCAAGCAGGGCGTTGAAATCGGCGATGCCCAGCGCTGAGAGATTGATGCTGTCGAAGCCCACCGTGAAGTCGTTGATGGTGTCATTGCCGAAGCCGGCGGAGAACGTGAACGTATCGCGACCGGCACCGCCGTTCAGGCTGTCGTCGCCCGCGCCGCCATTCAGGGTGTCCGAACCGGCATCGCCATACAGACTGTCGTCGGCGGCATTGCCCGATATCGCGTCGTCACCGGCGCCGCCGCGGAGGAAATCGTTGCCGCCATTGCCGCCGATGGATTCGTTCCCGGCAAGCCCGTCGATGGTATCGGCGCCGGATGTGCCGAGCAGGGAGTCGTCTCCGGAGGTCGGACCGGCCATAACGTTGTAAAAGTCGTCCACATCCAGGCTGGCGACCGAGACGCCGGTCAGCGTAATTGTGTCGCTGCCGAGCGTGAGCACGGCGTTGCCGCTGACATCCGCCATCGAGATATTCGCCTGAATCTGCGCATACGTCGTGTAGCCGTATGCGGAGAAATCGAGGGTGTCGTCGGAACCGTCATCGGCCGTGAAATCCGAGATCGTGTCGGACCCGAACCCCGAGGCGAAGACAAAATGGTCATCTCCTGATCCGCCAGTCAGCGCGTCGTTCCCGCCGCCGCCGGTGAGAACGTTGGCCACCGCATTGCCCACGATCGTATCCGCCGCCGACCCGCCAACGGCATTCTCGATGACCGCATTCTCCGCGATCATCAGCGTACGGTCTTCGATGGTCGGCCACTTGGAGTAATAAGTGTTGCCGAGCTTGCTCCATACCCCGCTGGTCAGGTTGATCTCCGCCGCGGAGGACTGGTTGGACCAGTCGATCGTGTCGGTCCCGCCGGCATCCCATATGGTCTCCAGCACGCGTCCGCCGGTGGTCCAGCTATAGGTGGTGTCGCCGGTATTATGGGATGAATTGGCGCCGTAAATATGCTGGATCGCCTTGAGGTCGTTTATCATCGGCGTCGTCGGGTAATAGTTCTGCGTGTACCCGGTCAGCGGCGCATCGACATAAGACCGGTAGCTCATCACCGAATAACCGGTCCAGTCGATATCCGATGTCGCTATGACGGAGCCCTGATGCGTATGCATCAGGCCCAAAGCATGACCGATTTCGTGCAGCATCGTCTGGAAGCCGTAGCTGCCTTCGCTCATATCGTTGTAGTACGAGCTCGGTCCCACCCAGACATCGCCGCCGGTCGCACCGGCGTTCGGCAGATAGGCCCAGGCGGTAGACGGCTCGCTGCTTTTCGCAAAGCGCAAGTCGCCGGTAACGGTCGAACTGTCTGTGACCTCGGTAAACGTGATATTCGCGACATTCGACCAGTAATCGAGCGCGGATCGTGTCGCCGCTTTCTGGTGCTCGCTGAATTCGCCGAACCCGGTTGTCGGCTCCGAATAGCCGGATTGATAGACGGAACTCGACGTGCCGAAACTGAACGTCATTTCGACCGTGCCGCTGCCGGAGCCCCAGCGCGTCATCTGTAACAGGCTGTCGATATCGTTTTGTCCGCTAAACGATATCGATGAGGTCGCGAAACCCGACGTTGGGCCGCCCTCTACCGGCGACGGCGCGTCGCCGCCATCCGCCGCATAGGCATGGGAGACCGATTCATCACCGTGGCTGTGATCGTGATCGGCGCCGTCGGCGCAGCAGTCGTTGCAGCCGCAGCCGACAGGATGCACCGGAAAGCCGCCGTTATTATTCCCGACGGGCGTATAGGCGACGGCTGTCTCTGCCGCGTTTGTCGTAATTGAGACGGAGGACACCTCTGTCTGTATCGACGAGAAATCGAGAACATCGTCTGTCGATATGTCGCCATGGGCAAATTCGTCGATGCCAGTGGTTTGCGATGCCGGGATATCGTTCTGAGCAGTCGGGCCCAATCCGGGCGGCCTGCCGGTAGTAGCTGCATCGAAAGAGAAATTGTCCGGGGTGCCGAACTCCGCAGTCAACTCAAACGCCTCGCCCATGAAGTCGGGTAAAGCGTCGTATTCATCTTCGCCTGCCGTCCGATCCCGCGCGTCGAGGATATCGACATTCTCCCCGGCTGCCAGGGACGCCAGCGTCGCGTCGGGTGCCGGGTTGGCCGTCGATGGCGCTGTACTGTTGTTCTGTGGGCTTGCCGCCCGCGACGGATCAGCGGGGGCGGATACGGCCGCTGTATCTGTATCCGGCAAAACCATATCGGTCTGGCCGACGCGGCCCAGCACCGCGTCGCGCACCTGATCGATCAGTTTTGTCATGCGGGTAAAAGCCACGGCATGCACCTACTTGGTTGACCATTTGCCTTCCCCATCCGCCTCTTTGACTGACAGGGACGACCGGCAAAAATCCATCCTGGATCCCGAAGCCAACGATTTAATAACCTTTCACCGGTTAAATTTGATTTGCGGAAATTGGTAAACGCTAAACGAAATCTAAAAATATATTAAAATGAAAGATCTAGGCCGACAGACAGGCGCGCGACAGGCTTTCCGATCCATGCAGTGGGTGTGGGGCGGCAACGCATGACCGACATACCGCTGCGGCCCGATGCCCGGCTTGACCGCATGAGACGCGCCTGTACCGGGGCATTTGGCGCGATTATCGTCTTCAGCCTGTGTATTAACCTTCTGATGCTGACATCCTCCATCTACATGATGCAGGTATTCGACCGCGTTCTGGTCAGCCGCAGCGGCGAAACGCTCGTCATGCTGACCGTGATCGCCGTTCTGGCTCTGTCCACCATGGCGCGTCTGGATATTGTCCGTACCCGGATTATGCAGAAGGTCGGCGGTTGGCTGGACGACCAGATCAGCCCGGTAGTGCTCGATATGAGTATTACCGTGGCGCTTGGCCGGGAAGGGCGAAAATCGCCGGAAAAGCTGCGCGATCTCTCGGAAATCAAGGCTTTTCTGTCAGGCCCCTCGGCCATACCCATCCTCGACGCCCCCTGGATGCCTCTCTTTGTCTGCTTCATGTTCCTGATGATCGGCTGGATCTCGGTTTCCGGTGCGGTAGTGCTGCTCGCGCTGGCTATTCTCAATGACTGGATCACCCGGCATTCGAGCGCCGCGGCCTCTGCCGCCAGCGCGAAGTCCCTCGGGTTCGCCGATGCCGCCATTCAGCGTGCGGATATCGTCGAAGCGATGGGGATGCGGGAAAGCGTGCTGGCGCGCTGGAACCGTCTGAACCAGACGGCACTGGCGGCGCAGAATATGAGCGGCGGCCGCGCGGGATTCCTTACCGGTGTCACGAAATTCGCGCGTCAGCTGCTTCAGATCGGCATTCTGGGCATCGGCGCCTGGCTGGTTATCGGCGGCAGTCTCTCTCCGGGCGGCATGATCGCGGCCTCGATTCTGATGGGGCGCGCGTTGGCGCCGGTGGATCAGGCGGTCACGACCTGGCGATCTGCCCGCAGTGCCATCGATGCCTGGAGGCGCGTGCGCAGCCTCCTCGAACGCGAGGTGCCGGACGCCACCACAACGGAACTGCCCGTCCCGGACGGGAAGATCACGGTCGAGGGCGTCAGCTTCGTTCACATGGGGATGGACCGGCCGGCATTGCGGAATGTCTCCTTCGAGATCGCGGCCGGCGAGACGCTCGCGATCATCGGTCCCTCGGCGGCCGGAAAGTCGACCCTTGCCCGCCTGCTTGTCGGAATCGACGCACCGCATACCGGGCATGTGCGCCTCGACGGCATGGAGATTTCCCGCTGGAACGGGGCCGAGCGCGGAAAGTATATCGGCTATCTGCCCCAGGAAATCGGCCTGATCGGCGAGACCGTGACCGATGCCATTGCCCGCCTGCAGGACAACGATGACGCACTCGTTATCGGTGCGGCGAAGCTTGCAGGCGTTCACGAGACGATCATGAAGCTGCCGAAAGGCTACGATATGCCCATCGGCGCCAGCGGGAGCGCTCTCTCCGGCGGCGAACGCCAGCGCATCGCTCTCGCCAGAGCGGTGTATGGCGGCCCGCGTTTCGTCCTGCTGGATGAACCGAATTCGAACCTCGATGCGCAGGGCGAAAAAGCGCTCCAAAGGGCGATCGATATTCTGAAAACCTGCGGCACGACCGTGATTGTCGTCGCGCACCGCCCGAGCATACTCCGCCATATCGATAAAATTCTGGTCATGCAGGACGGCATGGTGCGCATGATCGGCCCGCGGGACGAGGTTCTTGCCCGGGTGATGCCAAACGGTACGACCGCCGGTGCCGGGCGATCGGATACCCTGCAGCCCGCCCTGGCGGATGCCCTGCCCGATAAAACCGGTCTGCCGACCGATGCGTCGATTGCGGATGAAAATGCGAATTCGACCGTGAATCCAACCGGTACAGGGAAACTGAGCTTTGGCTGATTTCGAATTTGAAAAGCCGCCGGTCGGCTCGATCGTAACCATTGGCGCCGCGATCGTTGCCATGTTTTTCGGCGTGTTTGGATCCTGGGCGGCCGTTGCGCCGCTGAAAACCGCTGCAATCGCCTCCGGTGAGGTGATGGTCGATGGCCGGCGCAAGACGATCCAGCATTTTGAGGGCGGCATCGTCAGTGAAATACTCGTCAAGGACGGGACCGTCGTCGAAGCCGGGCAGGTTCTGGTGAGACTGCAGAAAACCCAGGCCCAGGCCATGTTGTCGCTGGTCGATGGCCGGTCGATTGCCGCGAGAAGCCTGGTGGCACGGCTGACCGCCGAGCGCGACGGCGCCAAATCGATCGCCTTTCCGGCGGATATGCGCGCCGCCGACAAAAATCCCCAGGTGCGCGCCGCAATGGACGGCCAAAGACGGATTTTCAGGGCGCGGCGTGACTCGCTGGCGAGCAAGACCGCCCTCTTGCGGGAACGCGATGCGCAGGTCCGCACCGAGATCGGCGGTTTGCGGGCGCAGATAGCGGCAGACGACCGCCAGCTTGCCCTGATCGAGCAGGAGCTTTCGGGAATCCGGTCGCTTGTCGAACGTGGCCTTGTCGCGCGTCCGCGATTGCTGGCGCTTGAGCGCCGGGCGGCGGAGATCGGCGGGAACCGCGGCCGGAATATCGCGGCGGTCGCGCGCGCCGAGCAGTCGATCGGGGAAACCCGCCTGAAAATCGAGGAATTGAGGACGGAACGCCTGAACGACGTGGTCCGCGAATTACGGGAGGTCGAATCCCAGCTACAGGATCTCGGCGAGCGGCGCAGCGCGTCGAGCGACGTCCTGTCGCGGACCGAGATCAGGGCGCCCATTGGCGGTACGGTCGTCGGTCTGAAGGTCGCGACGACCGGCGGGGTCATCGCCGCAGGTGAAGCCATCATGGATATCGTGCCGACCGATAGCAGCCTTATCGTGGAAGCCAAGGTCAGCCCGAAGGATATCGATATCGTGCGCGCGGGACTGGCGGCGCAGGTCCGGTTTACGGCCCTCAGTCAGCGGAATTCCGCGCCGGTCGATGGCGAAGTCGTCTCGGTGTCGGCCGACCGCCTGAGCGACCAGTTCTCGCCCGAGGGGTACTATCTGGCACGTGTTGGCCTTCCCGCAAGCATCCAGAAACTCCTCGGCGACGTAACCCTGCAACCCGGCATGCAGGCAGAAGTCATAATCGTCACAGGGACAAACACGGCCCTCGGCTATTTCATGAAGCCTGTCCTGGAAAGTTTCGACCGGGCATTCCGGGAAGACTAACCGCCGCATTTCCCGCCGTGCCGGAATCCGCTATGAACAGATAGCAGAATTCTATGACGGGGTAACAGGAATGAAATTCGGCGTCTTCGATCATGTCGATAAATCGGGCCGGCCGCTCGCCGAGCAGTTCGCGCAAAGGGTGGAATACGTTGCCGCCGCGGATCGGCTGGGCTTTTACGCCTATCATGTGGCGGAGCATCATGCGACGCCGCTGAACATGGTCCCCGTGCCCGGCGTGTTTCTCGGTGCCGTCGCGCAGGCGACCACGAATATTCGGCTCGGGCCGCTTACCTATCTTCTGCCCCTGTACTCGCCGCTTCGCCTGATCGAGGAGGTCGGCATGTTCGACCATCTGTCGAACGGCCGGATGGAGCTGGGCGTCGGCCGGGGGGTGTCGCCGTTCGAGCTGAATTATCACAATTACGATCCGGAGACGGCGCGTGCGGTCTATGGCGAAGCGCTTGAAGTTCTGATCGAGGGGATGACGCACGACAAGCTTTCCTATGCGGGAAAGCACTTCAATTACACGGACGTGCCGATGGAATTGCGGCCGTTGCAGGACCCGCATCCGCCGCTCTGGTATCCGTCCTCGAACCCCGAAGGTAGCAAATATGCCGGCGAAAACGGCTTTCATTACTGCACGCTGGGCGGGGTGGAGATGGCGAAAGCCAATATCGCGGCGTATCGCGAAGCCTATGAGAAGCGCGGCGGCACTGTGGGTGCGCAGCGGCCTTTCCCGGGAGGGGCCGCCATCGGCATCAGCCGCCAGGTGACGGTCGCGGAAACCGACGCGGAAGCCCTGAAGATTGCCGGTCCTGCCTACAAGGTCTGGCATGACAGCCTGACCAAACTGTGGCGGGAAAATAACGTCGAAGGGCCGAGCTTCGCCCGCAACACGGTGGATACCGTCGAGAAAGCGATCGCCGGCGGGTCCCATATCGCAGGCTCGCCCGAAACAGTGCGTCAACAGCTCGCCGAACAGATCGATGCGCTCGGCGTGAACTATATGGTGCTGGCGTTCAATATCGGCGACATGGCCCATGAGGATGCGTTGCGGTCGATCACGCTGTTCGGTGAGGAAGTCATGCCGGAGCTCGCCGACCTCTGATCACCGGAAGTTCCAGGAGGACGTTCATGGAACCGGATATTGCAACAAAGCTTCCCCAGTGGAAAAGTCATGACGAACCGTCGCTGACGCGCGAAACGTTCGAATCGCTCTGCGCATTCGAAATCCCGTGTCTGCGTATCAGAGGCTTCGCGACGGATGCGGAGTGCGATGAACTGGTCGCTGCGATGGACAATGTCGGCCTGAACAAGACTTACAAGGTGCCGGGCCTTGTCCAGCCGCCGCGATATGTCGGTCTCACCCAGTTCGAGAAGCGCCATGAAGCGAAGGACGCCTATTTTGCCGAGGTCGAACAGGCGTGGCGCGAACATGAGGCCGTGCTCTCGCAGATGACCTGGAATCCGTTTGAGCGGATGTGGTCGCTGATGCGTGAAGTATATCCTGAACACAGTCTGGAGCTTGCCGAGGAGCCCGGCTACGGGCGCTACTATGCCGGGATTATCCGTGAGACAAGCGGTGGCGGCACTCTGCATGCCGATGTCACGATGTATAGCGCGCGCGACTACGTGATCAGCCAGGTTGCCAGCCAGATCACCTGGAATTTTTTCGCCAGTCATGTAGAGGGCGACGGCGGCAAGACGACGCTTCACAATCGCCCCTACCGGGTACAGGCGGCAACGGGCGACAAGGTTGAAATCGAAGGCTTCAGCCGGTCCTATGTCGACGGTGCCGAAACGCATGTCTATACGCCGGCGAAGGGCGATGTTGTGATGTTCAATTCCCACAACCCGCATGAATGGACCGCGGTGGACCAGGGCCAGCGCCGCATGGGCGTCAGCACGTATATCGGGCGGATGCCCGACGGGAATTTTATCTACTGGTCCTGATGAAAGTCCGACCCCGCGATATTAGCCTTTAAGCAGAGGCTTCACGGCGGCGCGGAATTCGCGCCTGCGGTCGGCGCTGTGCAGCCATCCGTAATCGTAGTTCAGCGGCGGCGCATCGCCCGGTTCCACCTTGAGCGCCGCGAAAACCGGACCGGGTGTCGCCAGCAGGGCAGGGAGGTCGGCGGCAAACTGGTTCAGACCTTCGAACGTACGTGCCGCCGCGTAGCCCGCCGCGCGGGCCATGCCGGCGAAATCGGTCTTGCCGCGCGCCGGGGTCGGGTGGCCGCCATTCGCTTCATAGGTGCCGTTTTCCACGACGAAATGGATCAGGTTCTCTGGCGCGGCATTGGCGATGGTCGTCAGGGTCGACAGGTTCATCAGCAGGCTGCCGTCCCCGTCCAGCACGATGATCTTCTGGTCCGGCAGGCCGATGGCGAGGCCGAGCGCATGGGAAGATGCCTGACCCATCGCGCCCACACTGACGAAATTCAGCGGGTTCGGATCCACCCGGTGCCATTCGAACGCGGATGTATAGGTGGCCACAACGATTGCGCCGTCACGCGCCGCGGCAATTTTCTCGAAACAGGCCATCCGCTGCATCATGGCTCCACCCTCCGTCCGATCAGCGCGACCATCGGGCGCGAGGTTTCATAGGCCCTGTCGATCGCCGGCGGCAGCAAGGCAACGTCTTCCGGCCCTTCGATCAGGATGTGGTCGACACCCATGGTATCGAGGATCGGTTCGATTATACGAACGCCGATGCTGGCGGATTCGGTGGGCTTCTTGTTCGGTTCCTTGCCGAGAAGCCCCACCACCATGCAGACGGGTTGTTCGTATTCGCAGCCGACGGCCCGGATATTGTTCAGGGAATCCATCAGGCCGGTCTGTTGCATCAGCAAGACCGCCCGCTTTTCGCAATACCCGAGCGCCGCGCAGATCGACACACCTTCATCCTCTTTGCTCAGGCGGATAAAGGTGAAATCGGTGTCTTTCGAAAGCGGCCAGAGCAACCCGGCGCTGGTCGTGATATCCGGCAGCGCGGCGATGTGAAAAACGCCCGCCTGTTTCAGGGCTGCGATGATATCCGCGCCGCGGGGTCCTTCCGGCGCGGCCATGGGTCAGGCCGCGACGGAAAGTTCGGTCAGGAAGGTGGTTAGCGCGATGTTGAAATCTTCGGGGTTCTCGATGTTCGAGATGTGCCCGGCCCGTGCGATCACGTCATGGCGGCAATTGGGGATGGCATCCGCCGCCTCCGCCAGGATTTCGGGCGGCGCGCCCTTGTCCTTCTCGCCGCCGATCAACAGCGTTGGCACTTCGATATCGCCGAGACGCGATCCGAAGGCGAGACGTTTCAGCGCTTCGCAGCATCCCTCATGTCCCACCGGGTTGGTGGACCGTACCCATTCGCGTACCCGCTCGAGCGACGGCGGATTCGCGGCGACCGTCTCGGGCGTGAACCAGCGCTCGACGGTTGGCTGCGCCAGCCCTGCCATACCTTTTTCCCGCGCCGTATCGATACGGTATTGGAAATACGCGGCATAGTCCGGCGGGGCATCCGGTCGGGAATCGCAGGCCGTCAGGGACAGCAACCGGTCTCCGTGGTTCTGGGCGAGCCCGTAGCCGAGCATGCCGCCGATCGAGAGCCCGACCCAGTGGGTCTTCTTGATGCCGAAATGGTCAAGGAGTGCGATGGCGTCCACCATCAGATCATCGAAGGAATAGGGGCCGGGCGGCGCGTCCGACCCGCCATGACCGCGATGATCGTAGCGCAGGATACGGAAACGGTCCTTGAGCAGGGCGACCTGGTCGTCCCAAAGGTGCAGGTTGTTGGCGAGCGCATGGCTGAGAGTTATCCACGGTGCGCCTTCGACGCCCTCGACCTCGCAATTGATCTCAAAATCTCCGACGCTGACTTTCATCGCTGTTTCCTGCTTCGTTTTTTTCGTTTCAAAATTAACACGCGGACGGATGCCGCGTACAGACCGGCCGGTCAGGCAGATCCATTGATGGCAGAGAGGAACGGTTCCGCGAAGTCCCGGAGCTTGGCCGCGCCCACACCGTGAACGTCCGCGAATTCATCGATTGTCGCCGGTTTCCGCCGCGCCATATCGACAAGCGTGCGGTCGGTGAAGACGACATAGGCGGGCACGTCGCGCTCCTTCGCGAATGTAAGCCGCAGGGCGCGCAGCTCCGTCAGCAGCTTCGTATCCGCTTCCGGCAGGTCCGCATCCGCGGCGAGGTCGCTTGCCCGCCGTTTCGCGGCCCGGGATTTCTTCAGCGTGTCCTGGCGGTAGCGGAACGATTCCTCGTTCCGCATCAGGTCCTGTCCCTTCGGCGTGATGGCGAGACCGCCATATCCGTGCACGTCGAGCCGCAGGAACCCGGCGGAAACGAGCTGGCGAATGATCGACTGCCATTCCGGTTTGCGCAGATCGGCGCCGCTGCCATAGGCGGACAGTCTGTCATGGCCCGCCTTCAGCAGTTTTTCACTCTGCATACCGCGCAGGATATCGACGATATGCGCGCCGCCGTATATCTGGCCCGACCCTTCCACCGCGGCGAGCACTTTCTTGGCAATCTCCGTGCCGTCGGCCATTTCGACCGGGTCGATGCAGACATCGCAATTGCCGCAGGGGTCTATGTCTTCGCCGAAATAGGCGAGCAGCGACCGGCGCCGGCATTCAGGGGCTTCGCAGTATCCGACGAGCGCATCGAGACGTTTGTGTTCCCGGCGTTTCCGGTCCGTGCCCGAATCCTCGTCTTCGATAAACATCCGCCGCATGCGGATATCCTGCAGCCCGTAGATCATATGGGCCTCGGCATCGGCGCCGTCGCGGCCGGCACGGCCGATTTCCTGGTAATAGGCCTCGATGCTGCCGGGCAGGTCGACGTGGAGGACGAACCGTACGTCCGATTTGTCGATCCCCATGCCGAACGCGATTGTGGCGACGATGACAATGCTGGGATCGGTCATGAAGGCATTCTGGTGGGACTGGCGAATACCCGCATCCATGCCCGCGTGATAGGCGAGGGCGTTGACGCCGTGGTCGCGCAGATACTGGGCCGCTTCCTCGGTCTTTTTGCGGGACAGGCAATAGACGATGCCGCTTTTGCCCCGGTGCCGCTCGAGGAAGTCGACCATCTGGCGCTTCCATTCCTGCTTCATCTCGACCGACAGTTTTATATTCGGCCGGTCGAACCCGAGGACGACCGATCTGGCGTCCCCGTCGAACAGGCGGGCGACGATATCGTCGCGGGTCACGGCGTCGGCGGTGGCCGTCAGCGCGGCAATGGGAATGCCTGGAAACACCGAGCGAAGCTGGGAGAGCTGTTCGTATTCAGGCCGGAAGGCAGGCCCCCACTGCGAAATACAATGGGCTTCGTCGACGGCGAACAGCCGGATATCGAGTTTTCCGAGCGCCGACAGCATGCGCTCTGTCATCAGCCGTTCGGGCGCCATATACAGCAGGCGCGTCTCCCCCGCCGCCGCGCGGCGCCACGATGCGACATTGTCCTCGCGGCTGCGCGACGAATTGATGGTGTCGGCGGCAACGCCCGCCAGTTTGAGGGCGGCGACCTGGTCTTCCATCAGGGCGACTAGCGGCGAGACGACGATGGTCAGGCCGCCGGTGACCAGCGACGGTATCTGGAAACAGAGCGATTTTCCCGATCCCGTCGGCATGACGGTCAGGATATTGCCCCCCGCCAGAAGCGTATCGACAACTTCTTCCTGGCCGGGCCGGAAGGCATCGAAGCCGAAGACGTCCTTCAGGACGGTGTACTTGTCGCCGGTATCGGTGACGGGTTTGGTGGCCGGTAAGGTCATGCCGCCAGTCTACGCGCTTGGCGTGATTCGGGCGATGGCATGGAGGCTTTAATTGGCCGAAAAGGCGGCGGAAATCAGCCGGATTCGAGTTCTTCGCGCTTCATTTCCAGTTCCAGCCATTGTTCCTCGGCGGCAGCGAGGGCGGTTTCGGCAGCCTGCATTGCCTTTGCCGTGGCATCGAACCGGGCCGGATCCGATCGGAACAGGTCCGGATCGGCCATCGTGGCCTGATGCGCGTCGATTTCCTTTTGAATTTCTTCCATGCGGGCGGGCAGGGTTTCCAGCGCGTGCTTGTCCCTGTAGGTCATCTTGTTCGACGCGGCAGGTTTCGCCTTCGGCGCCTTGGCGTCTTCCGACGTCTCGTTTTTCTTCGATTTGCCGCCGGCTTTCCGCGGTCCCAGGTCGCCGCCGCGCTGGGACATCATATCGCTGTAGCCGCCGGCAGCGTCGACCCCCTTGCCGTGGGCTTCCGCCGCGATGACGGAGGTGACGACCCGGTCGAGAAAGTCGCGGTCATGGCTGACGAGGATGACGGTGCCGGCGTAATCGGCAAGCAGTTCCTGCAGAAGATCGAGCGTTTCGATATCGAGATCGTTGGTCGGCTCGTCGAGCACCAGCAGGTTGGACGGCTTGGCAAGCGCGCGGGCGAGCATGATGCGGCCCCGTTCGCCGCCGGAAAGGACGTGGACCGGCGTGCGCGCCTGATCCGGCGTGAACAGGAAGTCCTTCATGTAACCGATGACATGGCGGGTCTCGCCGTTGATGGTCACCTTGTCGCCGCCGCCGGTCAGGGCATCGCAGAGCGTCTCTTTCGGATCGAGGCTGTCGCGGCGCTGATCAAGGGTTTCCAGCTCCAGGTTCTTGCCAAGGCGGATATTTCCCTCATCGGGTTCCAGGACGCCGGTGAGCATGTTGAGCAGGGTCGTCTTGCCGGCCCCGTTCGGTCCGACGATGCCGATCCGGTCGCCGCGGGCGATCAGGGTGGAGAAACCGTCGACGATGACGTTCTCGCCATAGGCCTTGGAGATGTTCTCTGCGACGCAGACCCGCTTGCCCGAACTTTGCGCCTCGCTGGCCATCATGTTGACGGTGCCGGACGGCCCGCGGTCGTTCCGGCGTTTGGCGCGAAGATCGTACAGCGCCCGCAGGCGGCCCATGTTGCGCTTGCGCCGTGCGGTCACGCCCTTGTGCAGCCAGTCGGTTTCGGCGCTGATCTTGCGGTTCAGCTTGTGCCGTTCCAGTGCTTCGTTTTCGAGGAAGGTTTCGCGCCAGGGCTCGAACTCGCCGAATCCGCGTTCCAGCCTGTGGGTGCGCCCCTGATTGAGCCAGACCGTCGCCCGCGACAGGTTTTCGAGGAAACGCCGGTCGTGGCTGATCAGCACCAGCGCGGAGCGGATGGATTTCAGCTCGCTTTCGAGCCATTCGATTACCGGCAGGTCGAGATGGTTGGTTGGTTCGTCCAACAGCAGGATATCCGGCTGCGGCGCCAGCGCGCGGGCAAGGGCGCACCGCCGGGCTTCCCCGCCCGACAGGTGTGACGGGTTTTCTTCCCCGGTCAGGCCGAGCTGCGCGATCAGCCAGCCGGCGCGCTGCGGATCGTCCCCCGCCTCAAGCCCGGCACGGACATAGTCCAGCGTCGTCTCGAAGCCGGAAAGGTCCGGTTCCTGCGGCAGGTAGCGCAGCGTGGCACCCGGCTGGACGAAGCGTTCTCCTTCATCAAAGCCGATCTCGCCGGTCGCGATCTTCATCAAAGTCGATTTGCCGGACCCGTTGCGCCCGATCAGGCACAGGCGTTCGCCTTCGGACACCGACAGTTCCGCCCCTTCCAGCAGGGGGGTGCCGCCGAAGGTGAGATGGATATCGCGCAGGAGAAGAAGCGGAGGCGCCAAGGGGTTTGTTCCGTCATAAATATGGGTGAACCCTGTGTCCAACATCCGCTAGGGTGCTGTCAAACACCAAGCGCATATCACCCTAAGGAAAGAGCATGGAAATCAATATCCCGGAAATCGTCGCCGAAGTAACAGAGGCCTTCATGGCCTATGAAAAAGCCCTGCTGGCCAACGATGTCGACATGATCGACGAGCTGTTCTGGAACGACGAGAAAACGCTGCGTTATGGGCCGAACGGCACGGTCGTCAGCCATGACGCCCTGTCCGCCTTCCGCCGCAGCCGGGATATCGGGCCGTGGGTACGGACCCTGAAAGACACCCATATCGTCACGTTCGGGCGGGATTTCGCGGTCGCCAACACCGAATCGACCCGTCCCACGGCAGAGGGCATCAGCCGCCAGAGCCAGACCTGGGTGCGCATGCCCGAAGGCTGGCGCATCGTCTCGGCCCACGTATCCGACCAGCCGTAAAGGTCAGCCGGTGTTTGCCGGCGGTCGCGTTGCGTAGGCGCGGGACACCATGATCACGCCGGCCAGCACGAGGATCGTGCCGACCCCGTGATAGGGGCGGAGGATTTCACCGAAAAAGATCATGCCGAGCACGGGGCCGAAGATCGGATGCAGGCACATGAAGGCCGATGCGCGGTTGGGGCCGATGCGCAGCGTGCCGCTGTTCCAGCATATCCAGGCGATAATGGTGCTGAACAGGGTGACGTAGCCGAGGCTGACAAGGGTCAGCCCGGTCCATTCCATCGTATGACCGAAGCTGATCTCAAGCGCGTAGGCCGGCACGAGCCAGAGCGCGCCTGCCGCGGACATCACCGTCAGCAGGCTCCACCCGGAAATTTTGATCGAGGCGCGTTTCAGCAGCACCATGTAAAGCGCCCAGCTGATGACCGCGAGCAGCATATACAGATCGCCCCAGCCGAATTCCAGATTCAGCAATACGCCGAGTTGTGCCTTTGTCACCACCATCACGATGCCAGCGATCGCGACCAGGATACCGATGGCCTGCCAGCGGTTGATGACGTCGCGCAGGATCAGCCACGAAAAGGCGACCGCGGCGACCGGCACGCCTGAATTGATCAGGGCCGCGTTGATAACGGTCGTATGCAGAACGGCGAAATAAACCAGCGTATTGCCGACGGCGAGCAGGAGCCCCATGATCGCGAAATTACCGAGATTGGCGCGGATATTCGGCCAGTCGGTGCGGAGCAGCGGCAGGATGAACGGTATCACCAGCAGCGCCGCGAATGCGTGCCGCCAGAAGGAAAGGGCGATCGGCGGGATATCCGCATTGGCCAGCCGGGCCGCGACGAAATTGCCGCCCCAGCACAGAATGGCGAAGCTCAGCACGACGTAGGGGCTGGTGATCAATCCGATCAGCCGGTTACGGGGCATGGGCTAGTCTTCGTAAGTGTTCGAGAGCGTGCCGATGCCGTCGATAATCACGTCGATGGTTGCGCCCGGTTTCATGGGCAGCGCACCGGGTCCGGTGCCGCAGGACACGATGTCGCCGGCCTCCAGCGTCATGAAGTGCGACAGGCGGCTGACGAGGTCGGCGGGCTGCAGGAAAAGATCGCTGACCGGGTAGTTCTGCCGTTCGCGTCCGTTCAGTTCGGCGCGGATCGTCGCCGTGGCGAGATCGATCTCGGTCGTGATCACCGGGCCGAACGGGCCGAACGTGTCATAGCCTTTGGCGCGCGCCCATTGCGGGAAGGTGGGGTCCGCGTCCAGCACCTGCAGGGCTGTGACATCGTTCACGCAGGTATAGCCGAAGATGCTCTCGGCGGCAGTCGCTGCGTCTGCATCCTTGCAGGATTTGCCGATCACGATGCCAAGCTCGGCTTCGTAAATCACGCGGC
>JAYOMI010000012.1:0-2712 GCA_038120765.1 Rhodospirillaceae bacterium | reverse complement strand
ATTGAGGCTTGCGGATGGCGCCGCCCGGCGCCAGACAGGTATTCGGGCCTTTCAGGAAAAGCAGCGGATCTTCCGGCTGTTCGAGGCCCTGCTTTTCCGCCGCGGATTTCGAATTGTTCCAGAGTGCTACGATCTTAGACGGCACACACGGCGTCAGCAGGCTGACATCCGACAGGGTGAGCGCTTCGCCGGTCGGCGTTGCGATGCCGAACATGTCGCCCTCGAACACCGCGACGGCATCGGCGACAAGCGTACCGAAGCCGGTTTTTCCATTCCGCTCGAACCGTATCCAGTCCGTCATCTGTATTTTTCCGGCAGGTCGGCGCTGTATTTCGCCCGGATGCGGTCGTCGAGCTCCTTCGATGAGCGGGCGACGGCGGGGAAGGAATCGCGCCGGTTGAACGGCCGGCAGGCATCGACGACAACCCGCGAATTCCGGCGGTCATTGTCGTCGTCGTAGCACATCGGGTCGAGATGGGTGCTCCAGCATCCATTGATAATATCGATGCCTTCGCGCGGATCGTGACGCGTGCACATCGCCCAGACGACATCGTTCATGTTCGACGGATCGATGTCGTCATCGACCACAACCACCCAGCGGTTGGCATAGGCGCCCGCATGGCATTGCGAGGCGATCAGGCCGGCCTGTTTCGAATGGCCGCCATACATCGTCTTGATCGAGACCGTCAGCCACATCCGGCTGCCACCGGCTTCATGGGCGTAAACCCCCTGCACGCCCGGAATACCGGCCGCTTCGAGCTGGTTCCAGACGGCGGCGGCGCGATAGGCGCCCATGTAATAGGTGTTGTCGTTCGGCGGTACGGCGGGGATGGCGCCCGTGATGACGGGATTGTCCCGGTGCATCAGGGTTTCGATCCGGATGACCGGCTCGGGCCGCGCGCCGCCCGCGTAATAGCCGGTCCACTCGCCGAGCGGGCCTTCCATGCGTTCGTCATCGACATCGATAAAGCCTTCGAAGGCGATTTCCGCGCTGGCGGGCACGGGCAGGCCGGTCTTCGGCATGTTGATGACCTCCACCGACTCGCCGAAGATGCCGCCGACGACGTCCAGCTCGTTCTTCTCGTACGGTACTTCGAAGCCGCCGATCATGAACATGACCGGATGCACGCCGGCCACGACGGCGACCGGACATTTTTCGCCGCGGTCGTGATATTTTTTCATGATCAGGCGGGCGTGCTTGCCGGGCGACATCATGACGGTGGCGACGCGGGGCTCATGCGCCTGAACCCGGTAGGTGCCGTAATTGACCCAGCCCGTATCGGGGTCGCGCATCGCAACGATACAGCCGGTGCCGATGAAATTGCCGCCATCGTGTTCATGCCATTTCGGCGACGGGAGGCCCTGGATATTGACGGCCTCGCCCTCGGTGACGTTCTCGACCAGCGGCCCGCCATTGACCTCGACGGGCTCGTGGTTCGGCGCGTCGCCGAGGTAATGCCGCCACCATTTGATCAGGTCTTCTTCGGTGGATTCCGGCGGCAGGCCGAGGGCGATGGCGCAGCGGGGCCGCGACATGATGATATTCGCCAGCACACGATGACCCTTGGGGAATCCGGGAACGTCATCGAAGAGGACGGCGGGGTTGTCGAGGTCCCGCATGTACATATCGACGATGCCGCCGATATCCTCTTCCGTTTCGGCGCCGCTGATGTTTTTCAGCTCACCGATTTTCTCGATTTCTTCCAAAAAATTCCGAAGGTCTTTGTTTGCCACGTGCTGTCTCCAATTGCGTAAGATGAGACAATTGATTCTTCGCGCGCGGGGGTCAAGCGGCGCAATTGCATCGCATGGCCCGGATATTGCAATGCGCCCGTTTAGGGGCGAAAACAGGTATAATCACCAACAACCGAGGGAGCATTCAGAATGGCCGGTTTCAGACTTCTCAATTATGCAGGGGCGGACGGGGCGCCGCGCCCCGGTATTCTCGTTGGCGACGATGTAATCGATCTCCATAGCGCCGGCCTGCACGGGTCGACCTGGGACATCTTCCAGGACTGGGACGCCAATCTCGCGAAAATGGCGAAGATCGCCGAGGATGCGGCATCGCATGAATCGCGCCCGCTGGCGGATGTGCAGCTAATGGCGCCCGTGGTCCCGCCCGTGGTTTACAATGCGGCGGCCAACTACGTCGATCATCAGAAGGAAATGTCGGGCGGCAAGCAGCTGGTCAAGGAAGATACCCATCCGTATTTCTTCCTGAAGGCCGGTCCGCAATGCGTGATCGGTCCCGGCGCGGATATCCGCCTGCCCGCCGTGTCGGACTTTATCGACTGGGAAGCGGAGCTCGCGGTCGTCATCGGCAAGCCGGCGCGGAACGTGAAGGCGGCGGATGCGCTGGATTACATCGCGGGCTACACGATTTTCAACGATCTGTCTGCGCGGGATATGAAGCCCGTCGGCAGAACGTTCAACGTGCACTGGTTCGCCCACAAGAACTTCGACGGTTCCGGGCCGATGGGCCCGTGGGTGGTGCCGGCTGCGGATATTCCGGACCCGCATGATGTCGATATCAAGCTCTGGGTGAATGACGAGCTGAAACAGGATTCAAATTCGAAATACCTGTTTTTCAACATCAACGAACAGATCGAATATATCAGCGCCCGCATGACGCTGCGCCCCGGCGATGTCATCGCCACCGGCACGCCCTCGGGCGTGGGCGCTCCCTATGGCGGACGCCTGAAACCGGGCGAC
>JAYOMI010000011.1:55049-59484 GCA_038120765.1 Rhodospirillaceae bacterium | reverse complement strand
CTGGCCCGGCGTCTCGGCCACGCGGCTGTTCTCGGAATCGCTGGTGCCGGTGGCCTCGCAGCCCGGTCCGATGAGCGGGCGCAACTGGATTCAGCGACGGGTATCGATAGAGGCCATTCGCAACGATCCCGACTGGAACAATGGCGACTACGAAACCAATCCGTCCCGCTATGTCCTGACGGCGCCGTACAGCGCCCTGCTGATCCAGAGCGTCGTGCGGCTGCAGGAAAAGGCGCCGACGCGGGAAGCGGGCGATGCGTTGTACCGACAGCTGGTCGAACGGGCCAAAAAGGGCGACGCCAATAACCGGCTTTATCAGGTGGAAGCGTCGATGGATTACGATCCGTCGCAGGACCTGGAGAAAATCCGCGCGCGGCTGCTCACCATCAATTTCGCCGATGACGAACTGAACCCGCCCCAGCTCGGGACGATGGAGCCGGCGATCGCCAGAATCCCGGGCACCCGGTATGTGCTGGTCCCGGCAGGCGCCGACACCAACGGCCATTACACCACGCTGCTCGCCGCGCTCTGGGCGCCGCATCTGTCCGCTTTTCTGGACTGATGCCTTTGGGGTTTTCACGCCCCGGGAGATAGCGAAGAAGCGGGGCGATCCCGATGCCCCCGTCCGGTGCGCTCAGGTATCGGTCGGCACGCGCCAGGACGATTCCGCATGCGCCTTCGATGTCACGTCGATCACGATGCCGTTCGGATCGCGGTACTTGCGTTCGGATTCCGGACCCGCGCCGACGTTGAGAATCTGGCCGTGATAGGTCCCGCCCGCCGCTTCGACCGCCTCGCTGGAGGCGGGCACATCGTCGACCAGGAACCCCATATGATGCAGGCCGACATAGTCGGGGCCGCGCTCGTCCGGCGCGTTGTCGTTGGAGCGCAGGTGGAGTAGCGCCAGCGAGACCACGCCGTCGGACAGCATGATCGCGACCTTGGACTGGCGCACGCGCTCCATGCCAAAGGCGCTTTCATAGAATTTGGCGCTTTCCTCGAGGTCTTTGACGCTCAGGGCGAGATGTCTCAGCTTTGCCACGGGTTTCCTCCTTGTGCCGGTTTGATTGTTGCGCCGATGCTAGGACTTTGCAGCAGTTCGGAAAAGGGCTTTCAATGCCGTGTCCGGTGTTCAAAGGGCGATGCCGAATACTGATATCCTGTCCGCGGTCAAAACGCGTGAAGAGACCTGCTCAAGGTCGCGGATAAAGATGCCGTTTTCGGGCAATGCCCTGGATTCACGCGAAAGCCGGCGTTCAAAAGGATCATACCCGTACCGTTCGAACCCGAACCGTGACAGCAGATCGGCCATCTCGGGCGCGTTATCCTCGCAGATGATGGCGAGCAACTGCGGGTTGCGTATTGTCTGTATCGCACCGGAGACGGCGCTCTGTTCGCCGCCTTCCAGGTCGAGCTTGAGAAGTGCGGGGGAGAGCGACAGGGAATCCAGGGTAATCATCGGCACTTTCTGATTGCCCTGGTCACTCACAAAATTCATCGTGTCCAGGCCGGATGTAAACGATACCTCGCCGACACGGTCTCCCAACGCGCAGGCGTGGATCGTGACCTTGTGCGCGATATCGTTGGTCCCGATGTTGTCGGCAAGATGTGTGATCGTTCCGGGGTCCGGCTCGAACGCATCGGTTCGCGCACCGGCAATGGCGGAAGCCAGAAGGGTATAGGTGCCGATATTGGCGCCCCCATCGACGAATGTATCGTCCGGAATAAAGATTGCCCGTCGCACCCCTGGCGCCGCGGGAAACGGTCAGGTGTGTCCCGCCGATCCAGGGCACCGTTGCCACAGATTGCGCGCGGCTGCGAATCTGCCATCGTACTATTCGCCAGATCGTACGGAGATACTGCCGTCGGGCAATAGGGTGTGACAGGAAAAATGCGGCGCTGTTACGCAGGGCGTTCATGCGACGTGATCTTGAACCCGGCGAGCGGCGGTTTTGCGGTGATTTCGGATAACGAGATCCCCGCTATGCCCTCGCGGGGGCCGGTATACCCGCTTTCGGCTTGTCGTCGGCACAAATCTGGGCGATCCCGGCCCCGATACCGATGACGACGGCGATCTGCCACGCGAGATCGTAAGAGCCGAGGGAATCGACAATCAGCCCGGCGCCCCAGACGCCGATGAACGAGCCGACCTGGTGGAAGAAAAATGCGATGCCGGTCAGCGTGGCGACGTATTTCAGCCCGAATATCTGCGTCACGAACCCGGTCACGAGGGGCGCGACCCCGAGCCACAACACCCCCATGATCGCGGCGAAGACCAGCGTGGTGACCGGATTTGCAGGCACCAGGAAGTAGATGACGATAAACAGCGAGCGCAGGAGATAGACCACGCCCAGCACCACATTCTTCGGATAGCGGCTGCCGAGCCAGCCCAGAAGGTAGCACCCGAGCGCATTGAACGCGCCGATAACGCCGAGCGCCGTCGCCCCCAGCCAGGGCGCCTGGCCGCAAAGGGCCAGGTAATTCGGCAGGTGCATCGCAATGAAGATCAGCTGCAGGCCGCAGACGAAGAACGCGACCGCGGTTATCACGTCTCCCGTATGAGCGCTCGCGTCGTTCAGGCCCCCGCGCAGCGAGAGTGTCGCGCCGGGATCGGTCGAATTCCGGTTGGCCGCCGCTGCCGCCTTGTCGCCCGACCCGGTAAAGAAGGCGCCCGGAAGCATCACGACGCACAGGCCGAGGAAGGCGACCATGGCGATCAGCCAGCCGTGGCTTGAAATCAGGCCTTCGGCCAGCGGGGCGGCGATGAAGGAGCCGACAGACCCCATTGCGGCGATGATCCCGAGAATGAGCGTGCGCCTGGCCGCCGCAACGGCGCGGGACGCGGCGGCGAGCGCCAGCATCAGCGCGGTACAGGACATCGCAAGACCGACCATCACGCCGAGTCCGATGATCAGCATCAACGCGCTCGACGCGGCCATCGTGATACCGATTCCGGCGGCATAGAGCAGGGTGCCGGTAACGGCGACCCACCGGCTGCCGAACTTGTCCGCATAGGCGCCGACGATCGGCTGGGTCGCACCCCAGACGAGGTTCTGGATGGCGATGGCGAGCATGAAATCGGCGACGGAAATGCCGAGATCCTGGGTGACCGGGACCGAGAACAGGCCCCAGCTCTGGCGCATGCCCATGCTCATCGTCAGCATCACGCTGGAGCCGGCGAGGACGGCGATGGTCTGGGCGCTCGTAAAACCCGGGGCGAGGGCGTCCTGTCGCATGTAAGGCTCTTTCCGATGTTCCGGAGCCGAAGGTATCAGGAATCCGGCAATATGAGAAAGCCGCCTGTGCCACAAATCCTTTCCGCTCCCGACACAGATATCCGAGAGAGAAGCAGCCGTAAGCACGTGAAATTTTCCCGGAATACCAACAATTTTACGGATTTTTTATCAATCAGGCGTATCCGGGTAGGGTCTGCCAAGGATGTGCGGAATCCATTCGCGCCGGACCGGCGGGCTGAAAGAGGATCATGTCTTACCGTCAGGCTCGCCGTCTCGGCTACCGTCTCAGCGGATCGCTCGCCATTCTGGGCATCGTCGCCGGTTGTTCGGTGACGCCGGATCCGATGTCCAGCGAAGACCGCAGCGCACGCAGCGCGGCGAACCTCCAGCTCATCGGCGAGATGGAGTTCGTCCCGGTCAAACCGATCACGCTGAACGAGGCGATCGCCCGGGCCGTCGCCTTCAACCTGCAGCGCCGGGTGAAACAGATAGAGCGCGAGATCGAGGACGCGGAACTCCAGACAAAAAGCTTCGAAATGCTCCCCAGCCTCGACATCGATGCCGCCCGGAATGGGACAAGCGAGCAGCTTTCCGCCACCGACGACCGGATCACGAGTACCGCGAGCGCCGGCATGACGTGGAATATCCTGGATCTCCGCGTCTCCTATGCCCGCGCAAAGCAGCAGGCGGACGAAGTCCTGATCGCCCGCGAAAAAGAACGCAAGGCGCTGCAGGATATCATCCGGGAGGTCCGCACAGCCTATTGGCGGGCCGTCGGCGCGCAGCGGCTGACGGACAGGGTCCAGGCGATCGCCCGGAGTATCAAGGTCGCCATGCAGGAATCCCGCGCCATGGAAAAATCCGGCGCGAACGATGTGGTAAAATCCGTCGCCTATCGGCGGGAAATCGTCGAATCCGTGCGCCAGGCGCTGACCGTTCAGCGTGAACTGCGGGAAGCAAAGGGGGCGCTGGCGGAACACCTGAATATCCGCCCGGGAACGCCGTTCAGACTGGCGGCGACAACGCTCGCCTCCGCAATGCCGGTGCTGCCGATGTCGCTGGCGGAGATGGAGAGGCACGCGCTCGAAAACCGGCCCGAACTCCGGGTCGAGGACTATAACGAGCGGATGAGCGAATGGCAGGCCCGCGAGGCGCTGTTCGACATGCTGCCCGGCGCGAAGCTGACCGCAGGCCAGAAT
>JAYOMI010000011.1:31325-55039 GCA_038120765.1 Rhodospirillaceae bacterium | reverse complement strand
AATTACAGCAGCGATACGTTCGGCCTGGCGCCGAACTGGATCAGCACCGGGTTCCAGCTCGGCATGAATATCTTCGATCTGTTTTCCGGCACCAGCAAAATGGATGAGGCGGAAAAGCGCGGCGAACTGGCGCGCCAGCAGCGCCTTGCCATGACGCTGGCCGTGATGACCCAGACCCATATGGCCTATATCCAGTTCCGGAACGCGTCCCAGCAGATGCGCCTCGCCCGGGAAGTGGCGCGGGCCGACCGGCGCCTCGCCACGCTGGTCGCTTCCGATATCGATTTCGTGAACACCGACTATTTCGAAGCGGTGCGCCTCGCGACCCGGCAGGTGCAGTCCGAGGCCGACGAGCACCAGACCCAGGTCGAGCTGATCACCGCCCATAGCGACGTGATGCACGCGATCGGCCTGAATGTTCTGCCCGACGATCTGCGCACCGACGACGTCGCGCAACTGACCGCGGCAGTGGAGAAGGTAACAGCGCGCTGGGAAGCCAGGGGCAGGGATATCGCCGTACCCGCCGATACGCAGCTCGATGCGCTGGTGAATGCGATGCTGCAGGGCGGGGAACAGGCGCCACCGCCGCCGCGTCAGGACAGAAATATCCGGGAGGCCGGGGCAGAGGACGGGATCGACGCCCCGCTGGCCGATACACCGGGCATTCCGCCGGTGGACCCTGTTGACCCGGTGGACCTGAACGATATCGCGACGGCGAGCGGCACACCAGGACCGCAGATCGGCTTTATGCCGGTCGAGATGCCGATACAGACCCCGATCCCGGCGGCCGCCTCGGTGATCGCGGAAATGCCGTCATCGCCGCCGGCGCCGGCGCAAGTGGCGTCAACGGCAGGGACCCCGTCGGAAAGGACTATGCCGGAGACAGCGGACCCGATAGCGCCGAAGTCTGAAACGACAACGACGGAACTGCGGGAGACGGAACTGCCAGAGACGGACCTGCAAGAGACGGAAATGCCAAAGGCGGCAACGGAGACGGCCGCGCCGCTCTTCGTTGTGCAGCTCGGCGCCTTCAGGGCGGAATCCAAGGCCGAACGTCTCAGAAACCGTCTGACCGGCGCCCGGGATGCCGCACTTTACGGCGTCGATATCCGCATTGTGGCGCGCAAGGCAGGCAGCGGCGAGACCCTTCACTTCGTCGAGACCGCGGGGATACCCGAAAGGGATATCGCCCGCGAGCTGTGCGCCACGTTAAAGGGGCTCGGCCAGGACTGCGTTTCCGTCAGCCGGTAAGTCTGACATCCAATACATCCGGTGCCTGGCAGGCCTGCTCCTGGACAGGCCTGCCGTTCGTGCCACTTTTCGATAGGAAGATCGATACGAAGATCGATCCGGCCGGGGCCTAGTATTCGATCCGCTCCAGTCCTTCTAACGCGATCTGGCTGCCGTCATCCAGCGTGATGGTACCGGCCGCATCGTCGCTCAGCGTCATCGTGCTGCCATCGTCGGAGGCAACCGTGCCGGTGTCGAGCTGGACCGTCCAGCCGCCGCCGACCGCGGAACTGTCCGCGTTCAACAGCTGCAGGGTATCCGTCCAGCCGCCACCGGTACCGCCGTAGATGGTATCCATGGTGCCGCCTTCGCCCATGATGAAGCGGTCGCTGCCGTCGCCGCCGGTGAATACGTTGACGTCTCCGTTGCCGGTGAACGTGTCGTTATTCGCCGAGCCGATGATGTTCTCGATACCCGACAGGGTGTCGGTATCGCCGGTGCCGTCGGTCGCGGTGCCTGTCGCCAGGTTGACGGTGACGCCGTTGGCGGCGCCGTCATAGGTGACCGTATCGATACCGTCGCCGCCGGTCATGATGTCGTCGCCGACACCGCCCTGGAACGTATCGTCACCCGTACCGCCGGTCAGCGTATCGTTGCCGCTACCGCCGATGAGCGTGTCGTCGCCCCCGCCACCGGACAGGATGTCGGCGCCGGCATTGCCCGTCAGGACGTTGTCGGCATCGTTGCCCGTAATGGTATCGGCGCCTGACCCGCCGATGACGTTCTCGATGCCGGACAGCGTATCGACAACACCGTTGTTGTTGGTGAATGTGCCCGCATCGAGATCGACTGTGACCGTGTTCGAAGCGGAAGAGGCGTCGACGGTATCGGTGCCGCTGCCGCCGGAGATCACATCCTCCCCGGCATCATGGATAAATGTGTCGTCACCGTCGCCGCCATACAGGAAGTCGTCGCCATTACCGCCATTGATGGCGTCGTTCCCGGCACCGCCGTCGATCAAGTCGACGCCAGCAGCCCCGTTCAGCGTATCGTCGCCCGCCGTGCCCGACGTCAGGTCGTTGCCGTTCACGCCTGCCTGGTACATGTCGTTGATCGCTGCCGAGTCGAGCTGGCTGTCGAATATCGCGAATTCGGCGATCTGTCCGTCGAAAAAGTCGCTCATAGTGTCCAGCGTGCCGCCGGGCGTCGACTGGTACGCAGATCCGCCTAGCGTCCATGGCTCATTATTGCCGTGGATGCCGCCGGTTATGGACGGATCATTGGCGACACGTGTGCCGTCGACCCAGATTTCCAGACCGTTCGATCCGAACGTGACGTTGATCTGGTGGAATGTGCCAGCCGTCAGAACGTCGGCCGCCGTCAGCGTGCCGCCGTTGGTGCCCTGTAGCCGGACCGTCAGATCGTCGCCCTCGGCATCAAGGTAGAAGTGGCCTTCTCCGTCGCCGGCAGCATCGCGCGAGACGATGTTCTGAACGCCTTCGTCGTCAATGTTGCCGTCGCCATCCTTGTCATGGATCTTGGCCCACACCTGGATGGTACCGTCGGTCAGCTACCACGCCGGATCGTCCGCGATAACCGCGTAGTCATTGGTTTCGAAATCGGTCGTATTGCCGCTGATATTGCCGATACCCTTAGCCATCTGGCCGGTAGAGTTTCCGACGGACGTCATGTCGACATCGCCCACGGTGGCGGAGAGCGTGTGAGTGCCGTAGGCATTCACCTCGTCCATCTGCCAGTATCCGACCGGATTGTGGGACACGACCTCGGCTTCAAGCGTATTCGACTCTTCGCGCTGGTCGTTCACGCCGATGGTATAGGTCTCGTCATAGGTATTCCCGCCGGAATCCGTTAACCGCACGGTCACGTCATGGCTGGTTGCCGTCTCGTAATCGAGCAGCGAGCCGTCCGCGACGGTGATTTGGCCGGTGGCGCCGTCGATCGTGAACCGCCCGCCGGCGTCGTTCGTCAGCGAGTAGGTGAAGGTCTCCCCGGAATCCGCATCCGTCGCTGCCGCCGTGCCGACGACGGTGCCGTTGGCGGCGCCCTCGGCGATTTCCACATTGGTCAGCTTCAGGTCGGTCGGGGTTTCGTTGGAGTCGGTGAGGTTAACCGCCATGACTTCGTCATAGGTCGCGCCGCCGGAATCCGTGACCCGGATGGTGAGGTTGTGACTGGTTGCCGTCTCGTAATCGAGCAGGCTGCTATCCGCCACCGTGACGACGCCGGTATTGGCATCGATCGCGAACCGCCCGCCCTGGTCGTTGACCAGCGAATACGTGAACGTCTCGCCCGCATCCTGGTCGGTCGCGCTGACCGTACCGACGGCGGTGCCGTTGGCCGCGTTCTCGGCCACGGTATTGGCCGAGAGCGTCAGATCCGTCGGCGTGTCGTTCTCGTCATACAGGTTGATCCTGTGCGTATGGTCGTACGTATTGCCGGTGGAGTCGGTGATCCGGAAGGTGATGTCGTGACCGGTCGCCGTTTCGTGATCGAGCAGCGAGCTGTCGGCGATCCGGATCGTCCCGTCGGCATCGATGGAGAACCGGCAGCCGGCGTCGTCTACCATGGAGAACGTGAAGGTGTCGCCCGCGTCGGCATCGGTCACGTTGACCGAGCCGTTGAGCTGGAAACCGTTGCCCCAGGTGTTCTCGCCGACCACGAAGGTCAGCACGCTGGCGCCCGTGGGCGGATCGCCCGCATCGCCGATATCGATGGTCATCACCTCGTTATAGGTGGCACCGCCGGAATCCGTGACATGGATGGTGAGGTCGTGGCTGGTATCGGTCTCGTAATCGATCTGGCTGGCATCGGCCACCGTGATCCGGCCCGTGTTCGGATTTTCCAGTCTCTCGACGTCGCGCTGAGCGAGAGATAAGTCAAAGCCTGCGAACGGGCTTGTCCTCAATTATTCGGCGGGGGATCTGGTGCCGTCGTTCTGATCCGCCTCGGCGTCGGTGGTATCGACTTCCGAAGCCTTTGAGGGATCAATGTCGTCCTTGCGGTCGTCCGACTTGTCCTGCTTCTGGCGCTGACGCTCGGCTTTTTTCTCGGCGCGGGCTTTTTCGCGCTCGCGTCGTTCAAAGCCGTAATTCGTTTTTCGGGCCATTGGCTTCCAATCAGTCGGCGATGGGGCAGGGACAAAGGAGGCCGGCATTGCGGCAGGCCTCCTTCATCTTCGTTTTTCGTTCTGCGAGCGGCAGAATCAGTCGGCCGAAGCGAGGTTTTCGGCGGATTTCTTGCCGTCTCTTCCGGGCTGAACTTCGTAGCTGATCTTCTGGCCTTCATTCAGAGAAGACATGCCGGCGCGTTCGACAGCAGAGATATGGACGAACACATCCTGCCCGCCGTCTTCGGGTTCGATAAATCCAAAACCCTTGGTAGGGTTGAACCATTTCACGGTTCCTGTAGCCATAGCTAATTCCTTTAAAAAGAGAACAGAATACTCACGCGACGCGTGAGGGTTTCAATTTCCCGAATAGCGTGGTGTATTGATGCCTATCGTCTTTTTAAAGGGCAGGCTACGCCAGATCTTCGAAAATCTGATGGACGCAATGTGACCAGATGCGCGGGTAAAGACAAGGAGATTGTTTTTCCGGCCAATTCGCGGCGTCCGGCAGAGTGGACAAGACCATGATTTCAGGGAACCCGGCACAAAAAAAACGCCCCGGAAACCGGAGCGTCTTTTCTGCATTTCCTGAAACTCCGCTTCTGATTCCTCAGAGACGGGCGGCCTGATTCATGCGCTGCGTCAGGCTGAACAGATCGCCGGCAGACCGGAAAGCGGCGCGGATGCGATTGCCGAGAGGGGCGAAAAGCACACGCATGTGCCGGGCACGCTCGATTTCCGCCTGGCGGAGAATTTGCAGCGTGTCGGTTTTGCTGAGATTGAAAGCCGACAAATCGACGCCGGATGCGGGTGTATTGATGGTCATTTATTCTACTCCAGAATGCTACGCGGCGCACAATGCCTCGCGAAAACTACCAAGTTGTTAAGGATACGTTGGATTTTAGTTATTGTGCTGCAGTGCAGCATTGCGCTGACCGCATAGCTGCTAGATCAATGATCAGGATCTACCATCCGTTTGGATAGGAAATATCAATACCTGTCATTATTTCATTTCGCGGGGCCCTGTCATGCGGAATTCCTTGATTCCGAAGGAATCGTGAAAATAACAGAGATACGCGGGACGTTCCGTGTCCGCGGTCTCTCCAGCCATTTTGCGGCGCAGCAATTCCGTTGCGTCGGCGTCTATGTCCGGCGGGTCCCCCGCAATGACGACACCGTAAACGTCTTTCGCGTAATCGGCGGTGAAACGCTCTTCGCGTATATCGTCGAGGACCGCTTCGGGGTCTCTTTCCGATGGATTGCCGTGGCCGCCACCGCCGGCCGAGACATGGAGGAACGTCTCGCCCTGACTGAAAACCACCGCTTCCATCGGCATCACCGGAATTGCCCCTTGCATGTCCGTTCCCGTATTGCGCAGGTTCCATGACGGGGTGCCGGGGCAACCGCCGTTCAGGCCATAGGGAAGGAACCGCCGCCGGTCGGAACGCATGACCATCTGGGTTTCTTCTGACAGAAAGCAGTATTCCCGCTGATAGGCCGGTGCGCCGCGGTACTTGCCGGGTCCGCCGGAGTTCTCGACCATTCCGTATCGGATAATTTCCAGCGGAAAGAGCGCTTCCACCATCTCGACAGGCTGGTTTGTGAGGTTCCCGCCGGGGTTCGGGATACCGAAAGCGCCGTCGCCGTTATGCATCGCCCCCCAGCTGCCCGCCCAGGCCTCCGTGCAGACGAAGCGGTCATCGCCGTCATAGCCGCTGAAAGACGGGAAGGTCACGCCGCCTTCGCCGGCCGCGGGCACCCGGTCGGGCACGATCTGGGCGAAACAGCCCAGCAGGACATCCAGCGCCCGCCAGCCGACGATCGCGCGGGCCGCACAGGCCGCGGGCGGGGTAGGGTTCACGATGGTGCCTTCCGGCACGATGATGTTCAGCGGACGGATAAAGCCTTCGCAATTGGGGATTTCCTCTTCCACGATGCATTTAACGATCAGATGACAGGCGGATTTCACGAACGGCGCCGGACAGTTAATCGCCGCGTTCACCTGGGGGGCGGAACCGGTCCAGTCCAGCGTCATGTCGCTGCCCGCTATGGTCACGGTTATGGTCATGGGGAGCGGCTCGGGCGTCTCGCCTAGCCCGTCTATATAGTCGGTAAACGACCATGTGCCGTCCGGCAGGTCCGATATCTCGGCCCGCATAATCCGCTCTGCATGCGTATGCAGTTCGTCCACGATTCTGCGATATTCGGCGCTGCCATACCGGCCGATCAGATCGCTCAACGCCGCATCCGCCGTACGGCAGGCGGCGACCTGGGCACGCATGTCGCCGGCGAGCTTGTCCGGGATGCGGGTATTGCGTTCCATCAGCTTGAAGAAAGTCTCGTTCGGCACGCCCCGGTCGTAAAGCCGTATCGGCGGAATACGGAGGCCTTCCTGAAATATTTCCGTCGCATAGACCGCTGCCGATCCCGGCGCGATTCCCCCCATGTCGATCTGATGGACGAGCGACGCGGCAAAGCCTTCGAGCGCATCGTCAATGAAGACGGGCTTGACGATGTACACATCCGGCAGGTGCTGTCCGCCGCCTACATACGGGTCGTTCCACACAAACATGTCGCCCGGGTGCATGTCGTCGCCGTAGTCGCGGATCAGTATCTGCATCGCATCCGGGAACGAGCCGAGATGCAGCGCCATCGTCATGCCGTGGGCGACAATGCGTCCTTCGCGGTCGCAGATGCCGGTCGAATAGTCCATCGAATCGCGGACAATGGTTGAATAGGCGGTGCGCATGATGACAAGGGCCATTTCGTCGGCAATCGCGCCGAGCGCGTTCTGGACGACTTCCATCGTGATCGGATCGACGTTCGAGGCTGTTAGCGGCGCAGGCGACATCAATTGGCGCTCCTTCTCGTCAGGATGATATTTCCGGCCGGATCCAGCACCGCCTGCCATCCCGGGGGTACGACGCAGGTTGAATCGTATTCCTCGATAATCACCGGGCCATTGCGCGGGGCCGACAGGGCGGGGCGGTCAATCACGGGTGTCTCGATCACGCCATGGTCGGGACCGAAATAGATGCTGCGGGGCATTGGGTTCTGATCGGCGACGCGGGAAGCGGCGACCTGACGCTCCGGCCGGTCTTCGGTTACCCGCGCGATCAGCCTCAGCGTCACGCATTCGACGGCTTCGGCCTCGGCCTGGTGGCCATAGGTGCGTTCGTGTTCGGCGCCGAATGCGCCAATAAGTTCCGGGAAAGCGGGCAGACCGTCGCGATCCGTGCAGTCGACCGTCAGTTCGTGCGCCTGCCCGGCATAACGAAGGTCCGCGAGCCGGGTGAGGGTGTATTCATCCGGATCGTACCCTTCCCATTGCATCAGTGCCGTCATATCCGTTTCCAGCCTGTCATAGGCACCGGCCATGTCCCGCGGGGAGACATCCGCAAGCCGGTTAAGCCAGGCGCGGCTGATTTCGTGCTCCACATCCGACAGCAATAGCCCGTAGGCGCTGAAGACGCCGGGGGTCGGCGGGACAATGACCCGGTTCATGTCGAGCAGGTTGGCGATTTCGGCGGCGACGACGGGGCCGTTTCCGCCGAAGGCGAATAATGAGAAATCGCGGGGATCGCGGCCGCGATAGGTCGAGACGGCTTTCACCGCGCGGACCATGGTGCCGCAGGCGACCTGGTAGACGCCCCATGCGGCATCCAGCAGGTCGCGGCCGAGCGGCGCCGCAATTTGTGTCTGCAGTGCGGCGCGGGCGGCGTTCGCATCCAGTTGAAGGCCGCCGCCGACGAGATGGCCGGGGTTCAGGAAGCCCAGTGTCAGCGCCGCGTCGGTGAAGGTCGGGTCTTCGCCGCCGCCGCCGTAGCAGACAGGGCCGGGCAGGGCGCCGGCGCTTTGCGGGCCCACTTTGAGGAGTCCCCCGCGGTCGAGCGAGACGATGCTGCCGCCGCCCGCGCCGATCTCGGAGATATCGATCACCGGCAGTTTGAGGGCATAGCCGCCGCCCATCACGAGCTTGCTCGACAGGTTGATCCCGGCGCCGACCTCGTAATCGCCCGTACGGGAAATGCGGCCGCCTTCGACCATCGACGCTTTCGCCGTGGTGCCGCCCATATCGAGCGTGATGTTATTGCTGTCCGCGCCCAGCCGCGCCGCGCCGATCACGCCGGCGGCGGGGCCGGATTCGACCAGATAGGCGGGCCTGTCCGTCGCCGCGCCGATAGACATAACGCCGCCGTCGGACTTCATCACCTGGACCGGCGCCGACACGCCGATGGATTGAAGATGCCGCCGCAGCGACGCGAAATAGGCCGTCAGGATGGGGCCGAGATAGGCATTGATGACCGTTGTCGAGGTTCGTTCGTATTCCCGGATTTCCGGCAGGATATCGCTCGAACAGGTAATGAATATGTCGGGGCCCATCACCTCGCGGACGATGTCGGCGCTGCGCTTTTCGTGATCCGGATTCGCATAGGAATGGAGGTAGGCGATGGCGACGGCTGCCACGTCTTCGCGAAGAAGGCGTTCGCAGGCGGCGACGACCGTTGCTTCGTCCAGCGGGATGCGCACCTCTCCGCGCGGCCCGGTTTTTTCGACTGCCTCGCGCCGCAGCCGGCGCGGCACAAGCGGCGGCGGCTTGGTCCAGTTCAGTGTGTACATTTCCGGAATACGCAGCCGGCGAAGTTCAAGCACGTCCCTGAAACCGGCGGTCGTGATCAGGCCGGTGCGGGCGCCCTTGGCCTCGAGAATGGCGTTCGTTGCGACCGTCGTGCCGTGCACGATGACCTCGATATCGCCGGGGGCCGCGCCCACAGTTGCGAGGGCGCTTGTGAGCCCTGTCGCGATTCCGCGGCCGAAATCGTCCGGTGTGGTCAGCAGTTTCTCGGCATGAAGCGCGCCGTCTTCCCTCATCAGGACGAGGTCGGTGAAGGTGCCGCCGATATCGATTCCGGCCCGGTATTTCATGCTGTCTCCGCGTCCCTGATGGTTTTCCAGACACGCAGCGGTGTCAGGGGCAATTCGATGTCGGTGACCCCGAGAGGGGCAAGGGCATCCAGCACCGCGCTGACCAGCGCCGCCGGGGAACCGATCGACCCGGATTCGCCGCACCCCTTTGCGCCCAGCGGGTTATGGGTGCAGGGCTGGGATTCGTCCAGTTCGCCTTCGAACGCGATAAAGTCGTCGGCGCGCGGCATGCCGTAATCGAGGAACGACCCGGCAAGTATCTGGCCGCTATCCGGATCGTACGCCGCGCTTTCAGTAAGGGCCTGGCCGATGCCCTGGGCAAGACCGCCATGGATCTGGGCGTGAACGATCATCGGGTTGATGACGGT
The DNA here is from genome assembly GCA_038120765.1 of Rhodospirillaceae bacterium. Classification (GTDB taxonomy): domain Bacteria; phylum Pseudomonadota; class Alphaproteobacteria; order MPNO01; family UBA830; genus CAXBCP01. The sequence continues at coordinate 45,388 of JAYOMI010000011.1, read as the reverse complement.
GCCGATGTCGTCGACGACGTAATAGCGCTGGAACTCGATCTCGCCGGTATCGCGGTCGATCTCGATCTCGACGACATGTCCGCCATTGGAATAGGCGAAGTTTGACGGATCGTAGAACGCGCTTTCATTCAGCCCTGCTTCCATGCCGGGTGGCATCACGTGAGCGAGATTGGCCGCGTTTGCGATTTCGCCGATCGTCATCTGCCGGTCCGTGCCGGCGATTGTGTAGACACCGTCCGAAAATGAAACGTCCTCTTCCGGGGCCTCCATCAGAAACGCGGCAAGCTTGCGGCCTTTCTCGACGATCTTGTCCGCCGCAACGGCGATGGCGGAGCCGCCGACGGCGATGGACCGCGACCCGAAGGTGCCTGTCCCCATGGGGACGGCCTCCGTGTCGCCTTCAATCACGGTGACTTTGTCGAAAGGCAGACCGAGCCTGCTCGCGACGATCTGGGCGTAGGTCGTGTCGTGTCCCTGGCCGTGATTGTGGGTCCCGGCCAGCAGGCGAACGCTGCCCCCGCCGTCTATACGGATTTCCGCGCTTTCAAAGAATCCGATCCGGGCGCCGAGCATTCCTGCCAGTTTCGACGGGGCGACGCCGGAGGTCTCCACATACATTGCAAGGCCGATGCCCCGCAGCCTGCCGCGCGCCTCGCTCTCCACCCGGCGGGCGGCAAAGCCGTCCCAGTCCGCGGCGGAAAGAAGCTTCTCCATGATGTTGGGAAAATCGCCGCTGTCATAGACCGGCCCGATCGGGGTGGTATAGGGCATGGCATCGACGGGGATCAGGTTGCGCCGCCGGATCTCCGCGCGGTCGAGCCCGAGTTTTGACGCGGCGGCATCGGCCAGCCGTTCCAGCACGTAGCAGGCCTCGGGGCGTCCGGCGCCGCGATAGGCGTCGGTCGGCACCGTGTTGGTCACGACGGTCGTCACCTCGATATAGACGGCGGGCGTTTTATAGACTCCGGCAAGCAGTGCCGAATAAATCGCTCCCGGGATGCTCGCGCCGAAGGTCGAGATATAGGCGCCGACATTGGCTAGCGTATTGACCCGGAGGCCGACGAAACGGCCGTCCGCATCAAGGCCCAGTGTTGCCTTCGTCAGGTGATCGCGGGCCTGGGTGTCGGACATGAAGGCTTCCGAACGGGTGGAGGTCCAGCGAACCGGGCGACCGATGCGCCGGGCGGCCCAGGTGACGATGGTTTCCTCCGGGTAATGCTTGCCCTTGGTGCCGAATCCGCCGCCGACATCGGGGGCGATCACGCGGAGATCTGCCTGCTCGATACCGAGCGCCTCCGCAACAGAGCGGCGTATCAGATGGGGCGCCTGGGTCGCATCGTACAGCGTCACCCGGCCCGACGTGGTGTCCGGAATGGCGAGGCAGGCGCGGGCCTCGATCGCGGCGCAGGCGATCCTGTTATTGACGATGTCGATCTTGACGACATGGGCAGCGCCCGCGATTGCGGCGTCGGTGGCCTCCGCGTTGCCGCGCCCGAAGGTGTACAGCCGATTGCCCGGTGCATCGTCGTGCAACAGCGGCGCCGAGGGTTCAAGCGCGGCGCGTGCAGACGTTACGGCGGGGCGGGGGGTGTAATCCACCATAACGGCTTCGGCGGCATCATTTGCCTCGGCGACGCTGTCGGCGATAACGACCGCAACCGGTTCGCCGACGTGACGGACGCGGTCGCGGGCAAGGCCCCAGCGTTTCGGCTGGTTCATCGGCGTGCCGTCCGAATTGTTCATCACCCACATGAACGGGATCTCGCCGATCCCGTCGGCCTCCATATCCGCGCCCGTCAGGATTGCCACAACGCCGGGCATCGCCGCCGCTGCGGTAACGTCCATCGAGGATATATCGGCATGGGCATGGGGGGAGCGGACGAAAACCGCATAGAGTTCGCCGGGGGCGCGAATATCATCCACGAAGCGGCCTTTGCCCAAAAGAAGCTTCCTGTCTTCCTTGCTCAGCACGGAATCGCCGATGCTGCCCCGATCCATTGTCGTTTCCAAAATCCGATTACCCCCCGATATCCAGTATTATCCTGCCGCGGCTGTTTTCGCCGCGTTCCAGTATCCGATGCGCTTCCGCCGCCTGCGCCATGGGCATCCGACGGCTGACCTGTGGGATCAGTATGCCCTTTCCCACAGCATCCGCGACGTTTTCCAGCGTTTGGCGGCTGTCATGGATTAGCGCCTGCTTGCAAACCACGCCATACCCGGCGCTGACATCCTCGAACGGCGCGGCGATCAGCCAGACGATGCGGCCGCCTTTCTTGAGCACCCGGCACGAACGTTCATGGACATCTCCGCCGACAAGATCAAAAACGATATCCTGGCTGGCGAGGTCTTTTTCGAAATCATCCTCGTCATAGGCGATCACCCTGTCGGCGCCGAGGCTGCGGACGTAGTCGGCATTCGCCGCGCTGCAGGTCGCCGTCACATGGCATCCCGTGGCGTGCGCGATCTGGACAGCCATGCCGCCAATTGCGCCTGCGCCCGCATGAATCAGAACGTTGTCTCCGGATCTTATCTCCGCCGTTTCCACAAGGCCGATCCATGCGCAGACGCCTGCATGCAGTGCGGCCGCGGCCTCGGCGAAACCGGTACCCGGTGGTTTCGGGACGGTCATGCCGCGGGGGCGGGCGACTATTTCGGCGTAACTGCCCGGCTCTGTATGTTCGGTCACGAAGCAGAGCTCGTCGCCGATTTCGGCCCAATCGCACGCAGCACCAGTGGCGATCACGATGCCTGCGCCGTCGCGTCCCGGTATTGTCGGCAGGTCGAGCGGAAACATTTCCTGCAGATGTCCGGCGCGGACTTTCCAGTCGCCCGGTATGACGCTGGCGCAGCGCACGGCAATCAGCACTTCCTCCGGCTCGGGCACCGGCGCGGGCAATTCGACAAGCTCGAGAACGTCGGGCCCGCCATAGCGGCTGTATTGGATGGCTTTCATCTGCATCAGCTGAAGTGATCCTGGAAGGCCATCTTAGCGACAGCGCCTCAAAAGAAAACGGCCACCCCCGCGGGATGGCCGTTTCCGTTCGTAACGTCAGTGAGCGCTATTTGCCCATGAGATTCTTCAGGGCGTCGCCCGCACCCTTGTCGGCGTCTTCCATGCCCTTCGTTGCGCCGCCTGCGCCGCCGGTGACGTTTTTCATGGCGTCTTCAACGCCCTTGCCAAGGTCTTTGACCATGCCGTCTATGTTCAGGCTGCCAACCGAGGCGCCGACCTGCTTTTCGATGGCATCCATGACCTTGTCGACAACTTCTGCGGGTGTCGCGCCGTCTTTGCTATCCTTGCCGATATCCTTCAACCGGATGGTTGGCAGCCCGGAGCCCATTTTTTTGCCCTGAAGCATCGGATGGCTGACCGAGACGTTGCCGTTGCTTACCACCAGGCTTTCGATGATCATCTTCTTGCCGGGACCGTCGCTTTCCTTTTCCTCCTTGGCGCCGGAGCCGCCGGCAGCCTTCTCGACGTTCTTGCCGATGAGGTCCACATTGCTGCCGCCTTCGCCGAACTCATAGCTGATCTCCGGCTTGTCGATGACGATCGACTTTATGACGATGGTATCGCTGGTCAGGCTGGAGATATCGATATTGACGGATATGCTGCCGAGCCTGAACGCGGAATCCGTTTTGTATCCTGCCGGATTGCCGACCACGAGACCGGATAGCTTGCCTTCGCCGTTCTCCGGCGAAAGTTCGACCTTCGCCAGATTGACGCTGACGCCGGTATAGCGGGGCGCGTATTCCTCGACCGCGTCCTTCACGATGGAATCGAGATTTGAGTAAATAAAGACGACCACGCCCACGATCGCCACGATGACGACGGCGAGAAGGCCGCCGACGATCTTGAATCCACGGCTCATAATTAAGACCTTTCGAATTTTGCAGTTATCTGCGTGTCGCCGGACGGCCCCAGTATACAGCCGCCGCCGAGTGCCGAGAACCGATTTAGGAGGCGAGCCTGACCGCCATCTCGAGCAGGGATTCATCCCCCCCGTGGGCCGCGAGAAGGGAAATTCCCATCGGTGCGCCGGCGTCGGCGAGCGGCAGACTCATCTGGGGGCATCCCGACAGGCCGGAGATGCAGGTAAGCCCCATCGTGCGGGCGCGAAAATCCTCCACCTCGGCATTGCTGGCGTCCCGTTTGGGGCTGACCGGCGCGGTCGGCATCACGATCACGGCGTCTCCGTCGCCCAGGAGTTCCTGCACGCGGGCGCGCGCGATCTCCCGGATCGGCTGATGTTCGGCGCGGTCGGCATCGGTCAGCGTGGCGGCATAGGCGAAGCGTTCCTTGACGCCCGGTCCGAAAGACGGGGCGTGTTCGGTCACCCACTCGTCATGGTTGGCCCAGATTTCCAATGCCTGCAGATGCCGGAAAGCGTCAAACCAGCGATCCAGACCTTCAGCGGAGACCTCGATCGGCTGGCTTTCGAGGCCCAGTTTTTCCACCGCGCGGTGCGCGGCTTCTGCGGCGACTTCCCGTTCGCGATCGGGCATGCGCGAAAAGGCATCGAGGGCGATCAGGGCGCGTTTGGGAGCGATTGCCCGGGAGCTCCCCGCCAGCAATACACCGCCCACATCGGCGAACAGCCTTGCATCGCGGGCGAACCAGCCGACAACATCGAAGGATCCGGCAAGGGGGGCTACGCCGGCCGGGTCGACCCTGTCATGGGTGGGGCGAAGACCATAGATCCCGCTGAAGCTCGCAGGGCATCGCACCGATCCGCCGCAATCCGTGCCGAGCGCGAAGTCGACAAGACCGCCGGCCACCGCCGCGGCGGAACCGGAGGACGACCCGCCGACAGCCCGGTCGGGCGCCGCCGGATTGATCGGCGCGCCGTAGTGGGCGTTATCGCCTGCGAGGCTGTAACACATCTCGTCGCAGATCGCTTTGCCATGGAGACTGGCGCCTGCATACAGGAGCAGCTGTACCGCGGCGGCATGCCGCGTCGGCAGCGGGTGCGTTTCCGGCCAGAGAGGCTGGCCGTTGCTGGTCGGGTGACCGGCAATATCGAAGACATCCTTGGCGGCAAAGCGGAGGCCGGCGAGGGGACCGGTTGCGTTCCCTTCGATGGATAATGGAGGGCCATACATAAACGCGCCAAAAGTATCCTGCATCGGAGAGTTCCCGTTTCTTTGGTTTTTGCCTTGTGAACATACCGGCTCGATGGCGACAGGGCTATGCGGCTGTTGCTGATTCCGGGCGCTGCGCGTCAAAAAGAAAAAGCCCCCGCCAAAAAGGCGGGGGCCGATGTTGCCGACATTTCCCGGACATTGCCGCCCGGGAATGAATGATGTCTCTTAGTTGAGCTTCTGGCGGTAGACCTTGTGGCAGGATCCGCAGCTCTTGCCGAGTTCACCGAAGGCCATGCCGATTTCTTTCTTTCCGACATTCGGTTCGGCGGCGACCTTCGCAAGGTTTTCAGCGGCGGATGCCATTGTCATGGCGGCTTTCTTGAAACCATCGCTGTCGGAGAACACTTCCGGTTTGGCGCCGGTGACGGCGGGATATCGTGCAAGGCCCGTGCCCGCCGGGAACAGGTCAGGGGCGACTTTCGCGATGTTGGCAATTGCCGTCGCGCTCTTCGCGACGTCTGCCGGACCGCCTTCGCTCGCCTTCAGATAACCGCCGATGGTTTTCATGTTGCCGCCGATGGCACGCATTGCCATGCGCCGCTTTGCGATGGCCCCGGCATGCGCCTTGTTTTCCACCTTCGCTTCGACTTCTTCCATCAGCTTGTTGCCGCGGTTATCGGCGAATGCAGGTGTCGAGGTTGAGAGGGCAGTCAGCGCAAAAGCGCCGATCACCAATCCAGTAAGTGCTTTCATGTTGTAATCGTCCTCCTGAGACGTGGTTCGCATTAACGGACCGGGCGGGCTGCTCGGACGATAGCCCATGTAATACCGCTTTGAAAATCACAGAAACCCGGATGTAACTGTCTACGAATAGTTGACAATAGGATCGCGCTATGGATCGGCTTGCTGCAATGGCGGTATTTACGAATGTCGTGGAATTCGAGGGGTTTAGCGCCGCTGCGAGCCGTCTCGGGATTTCACGTGCCGCCGTCAGCAAACAGGTAATCCAGCTGGAGGAGAGCCTCGGCGCGCGTTTGCTGAATCGCACTACCCGCCGCGTGAGCGTTACCGAAGTGGGCGAAGCCTACTATGAGCGCTGCAAACGCGTCCTCGCAGAGGTCGAGGAGGCGGACCGTCTCGTGGAACAGTTGCATTCGGAACCCCGTGGAACGCTGAAGGTCAGCGCCCCGATGTCGTTCGGGGTCGCGCATGTGGGGCCGGCTGTCTCCGACTTTCTGACTGAATATCGGGAATTGAGCATCTCGCTGTCGCTCAACGACCGCTTTACCGACCTGATCGAAGAAGGTTTCGACGTCGCGGTCCGGATCGCGCAATCGGCGGATAGCAGCCTGATTGCGCGGCGGCTGGCCGGTGTGAGATGCGTGATGGCGGCGACCCCTGCATATCTTGAACGCGCGGGAATGCCGATGAAGCCGCAGGACCTCTCCCGTCACAAATGTCTCAGCTACAGCTATCTCGCCTCCGGGCTCGAATGGCCGGTTTTCGGACCCGGCGGCGCCACGTCCGTGAAAGTGTCCGGTCCGTTAAAGGCGAATAACGGAGAGGTTTTGCTGCACGCGGCACGGCAGGGTCTCGGTATCGCGTTCCTGCCGTATTTTCTGGTTCAGGAAGAAATAGAGCAGGGGAACCTCGTTCCCGTGCTCGACAATTACCGTCTGCCGGAATTGTCGGTCTTCGCGGTGTCACCACCCAACAGATTCCCGGCGAGGAAGGTGCAGGCGTTTATTTCCTTCCTCGCCGGGCGTTTTGAGAATGCCGGTTTCTGACTATTCTTGCGCGGCGGTTCAGACGCCGAGCATTTTTCGGGTGTTGGATTCGAACATCATGATCCGGTCTTCGTCGCTGCACCGCAGATTTGCAATTACATCGATCGTGGAACGGATCAGGCGGGCGCCGCCTTCTTCGTCATAGGGACAGTCTGTCGCGAAGAAAGAATGATCGGCGCCGAAGAAATCGAGCCCGCACTGGCTTGCCGCCTGAGCGCCGAACATCGCGGTATCGCCGTAGAAGTCCTTGAAATAGTCGATCATCGGTTTTTTCAGCGTCTCGCTGAAGGGTTTGCCGTCGCCCATCTCCGCGTTGCGGCTTTCCCAGCTCGGCGTAAAGCGGCCCTCGGCGTGGGGCGCATAGGCGCCCCAGTGATGGGCGATGATCCGCAGGTTCGGTATTTCGTCGAACATGCCGGAACACACGATGCGCGCCATCGCCGCACTTGTTTCGTAGGCCCAGCCGAAGCCCCAGAAGATTTCATAGAAGGACCGGTCTTCCGTCAGGTAATCGGGATGCGTCGCCGGCCGTGTCGGGTGCAGCCAGATGGTTTTGCCGCGCTGGGCGATCTTGGCGAAGATGTCGCGGAATTCCAGCTGGTCCAGCGCCTTGTTATTGACGTTGGTAAAAAGCTGGAAGCCGACTGCACCCAGCTCGTCGATTGCGCGGTCGATTTCGGCGAGCGCCGCCTCGGTGTTGTTCATTGGCAGCGAGGCGATGAACCAGGGCATCCGGTCCGGGTGCTCGCGGCAGATTCGGGCCATTCCGTCATTCGCTACCCGGGTCAGGGCAGGGCTGTCATTCGGCCCGGCGATGGCATCGATCGGCGGCTGCGACATCGAGATGATCTGCTGGTAATCGTCGAATTCGTCCAGCATGCGAAGCCGCGCATCCATGTTGTGGATCGTTTCCATGGACTTCCAGCGCTTCACCGCTGCGTCCGGCATGAGCCCGTCGACCTTCTCGAAAAATTCAGGTGGAAAAACGTGGTTGAAGACGTCGATTTTCATGGCGGGTCCCTCGCGCGATCTGTTGTTATCGTCCTAAACTCTACATCACGCGGCGACTCGGCAAACCCTCAAATTCGGGCAGTGACGGCGCGGCCGAATCGAGGGTCCGCAAAACGTCCGGTTTCGGTTAGGTTGCCGGTCGGGCTATCCAGTCGGTATAGACACATATGGGCGATATTCAGGCGGCGTTCTCGCTCGCCGCCAATCTGATTCTGACGGGCGACAGAGATCTCTTCGAGATCGTCGGCCTGTCCCTGTCCGTCAGCATGACCGCGGTGGCGGTCGCCTGCGCGATCGGGATGACGACGGGCGCGGCAATCGCGGTGACCCGGTTTCCCGGCAGGGGCATGATTGTCATCCTGCTCAACGCCCTGATGGGTTTGCCGCCGGTCGTTGTCGGGCTTGCGGTTTATCTGGTCCTGTCGCGCGCCGGGCCGCTTGGCGTTCTCGGTCTTTTGTACACGCCGACCGCAATGATTATCGCCCAGGCGATCCTTGTAACGCCGGTGGTGGCTGCGCTCACCCGCCAGGTCGTTGACGATCTTCACCGGGAATATGACGAGGCGCTCAAATCGCTGGGGGTGCGGGGGATCGGGCTTGTCCGGACCCTGCTGTGGGATGCACGCTACAGCCTTATCACCGTCGCACTCGCCGGTTTCGGACGGGCCGTTGCAGAGGTCGGCGCGGTGATCATCGTCGGCGGCAATATAGATCATCTGACGCGCACAATGACCACGGCAATCGCGCTGGAGACGTCCAAGGGAAATCTCGCTCTGGCCCTCGCGCTCGGGATTGTCCTGGTCGGCATATCGCTGGCGGTGAACGGGGCATTGTCCGGCGTTGGCGGCGTGGCGGGGCGGAGCCGGAATGTCTGACTCCGTTTTACCGCTGAGCGCCCTGAATCTCCGTTATGAGGTCAACGGCGCGCCGTTGATCGACGATATCTCCATGACGGTCGCACCTGGTTCCTTCACCGTCGTTCTGGGACCCAACGGCGCCGGCAAAAGCCTTTTGCTGAGGTTGTTGCACGGGCTGATTACGCCGACATCCGGGAGAATCGACTGGGCTGGGAGCGGTGGACTGCGCGGCCGCACCCTGCGCCAGCGCCAGGCGATGGTATTTCAGCGGCCGGTGCTGTTACGCCGCTCGGTCGAGGCAAATGTCCGGTATGCCCTGAAATGGCAGGGCGCCAAACCAGCCGAACTGCAGGAAGCCTGCGAATTCGCGCTGCAAAGAGCGGGGCTGGCGGACCGGCGCCGTGTCCCTGCGCGCCTGCTTTCCGTCGGGGAGCAGCAGCGCCTCGTCGTCGCCCGCGCCCTCGCCGGAAAGCCGGACATCCTTTTTCTTGATGAACCGACGGCGAGCCTTGATCCGTCCTCGGTCCAGCGGATAGAGGCGCTGCTGGTCGATGCGAATAAGGCTGGCACTGCGATGGTACTGGTGACCCATGATATCGGACAGGCACGGCGGCTGGGGCAGAATATCGTGTTCGTCCATCGCGGGCGGCTTGTCGAGAACGAGGCTGCAGAGCCGTTTTTCAGCAGCCCGCAATCCGGTGCCGCGCGGGCTTACCTGGGAGGAGAAATCGTTGTTTAGATCATTCCTGTTGCTTGCCGGTTTGTGTATCTGGTTGTCGTCCGGCGCCGCCATGGCGGCGGATCGCGGCTTCATTATCGTACAGTCGACCACATCGACCCAGAATTCAGGTCTATTCGACGCCATTCTTCCCGAATTCCAGGCGAAAACCGGCATCGAGGTCCGCGTGGTCGCCGTGGGTACCGGACAGGCCCTGAAAAACGGCCGCAACGGGAACGGCGATGTCCTGCTGGTTCATGCCCGCGCTGCCGAAGACCGCTTTGTCGCCGAGGGGTTCGGCATTGAGCGGCGCGATGTGATGTACAACGATTTCGTTATCGTCGGCCCGCCTGACGACCCGGCAGGCGTCAAAGGCGGACGGGACGCCGCGTCGGCGCTCGCCCGTATAGCGGAGGCAAAGGCACTTTTCGTGTCGCGCGGGGACAATAGCGGCACCCACATAAAGGAGCGCTCGCTGTGGCGTGCGGCCGCGATCGATCCGTCGCATTCCAGCGGCGCGTGGTACCGGGAAGCGGGCAGCGGGATGGGCGCGACGCTCAATACCGCGGTCGGCATGGGGGCGTATACGCTGACCGACCGGGCGACCTGGATCAGTTTCCGAAACCGGCGCGATTTCAAAGTGCTGGTCGAGGGCGACAAGCGGTTGTTCAACCCCTATGGGGTCATTCTTGTAAACCCGGCGCGGCATCCGCACGTGAACGCCGCCGGCGGTCGGGCTTTTATCGCCTGGCTGACCGGGCCAGAAGGGCAGGCAGCCATCGCCGCCTACAAGGTTTCCGGCGTTCAGCTGTTCTATCCATCGGCCCGATAGGCCCTCTGAGGTCTTGCGGACCAAATAGAAACGCCCGCCAAAATGGCGGGCGTTCCGGGTCACGATACCGGTATTCCGTCAGGCGGCAATGCGGTCCTGACCGGCGTTTGCCGCGGCAGGCTTTGCGCCCGGTTTTGCGGCCGTTGCGATGACGGTGGCCCGTTTCCGGCTCTGGAACAGACCGCTCATCCAGGCTGCAACAGTCCTGAATATCCGGGCGCTTTGTTCCGCCCGGGCAATGTGCACTTCACGCATGATTTCCGTAATGGACTTTTCCGGAATCTCGTCGCGGGATTGCCTCGGATCGAACAGATACAGGTTACTGGACATTTTCATTCTCCTTGATTTCGGCGCGGCATGGGCGCCGCTGTTGGGGAAAATATGGTTTGTGTTGACTGTGAAGATAATAGGCTTATGTCGGCAATGATTTGTGCATAATATGCATGATCCGATTCTGATCGTCTTGAGGGGGTGAGCATGGATACGCTGACGGGAATGAAGCTTTTTAACAAGGTGGCGGAAACCGGCAGTTTCTCTGCCGCGGGCCGGGCCATCGGGCTGGCACCGTCATCGGTATCGCGCCAGATCAGCGCGCTGGAAGACCAGCTCGGGACCCGTCTTTTCAACCGGACCACACGAAAGCTGCATCTGACTGAAGCGGGGGAGATCTATCGCGGCCATACCGAAAGAATCATCTCCGACATCGACGAGGCCAATTCGGCCGTGACCGAATTGCAGGACGAGCCGCGCGGTACGTTACGGATCAATATTCCCGTCGTTTTCGGGCGACGCTATATCGCAACGACGCTGCCGGAGTTCCTCGAACGCCACCCGGAACTGTCGGTGGAACTGCAGGTGACCGATCACTTCGTCGATCTAATCGAGGAAGGCGCGGACCTCGCCATCCGCATCGGCGGGCTCACCAATACCAGCTTCATCGCCCGCAAGCTGAGCGGCATCCAGCGGTTACTGGTTGCGAGCCCGGGATATCTTGAAAAGAACGGGGAGCCCAAAACCCCGGAAGACCTGCAGGATCACAATTGTTTCCAGTTCCGTATCAACCCGGGTGAAAGTCACTGGGACCTCGAAAACAAGAAGACCGGCAAGGTGACGGACATCAACGTGACGGGAAACCTGATGTCCAACAATGTCGAGGCCATCAATGCGGCAATGCTGAACGGCGGCGGCATCGCGCTCTTGCCGTCCTGGGTTGTCGGCAAGGATATCCAGCGCGGCGACGCCCAGGTCATATTGCCGGACTACCATGCCAAGGTCCGTCATACAGATTCGGCTGTCTATGCGGTCTATCCCTATACACGGAACGTTTCCGCCAAGGTGCGGGCCTATATCGATTTCATCGCGGAGAAGTTCAAGACCGAGCCCGATTTCCGGATGGATGACCGCGACTGACGCGGCCGCACTCCCTGAAAGGCGGGATTGTCTCGCCGGGCGACGGCTGATACCGTTTTCGCCTGGAGGCACCGCGCGCGGCACTCGCGGGCGGTCAGCGGGGGAGCGGAACATGCCGGATACGGTCGAGACATCCACACCTGAAATGATCGCGACAGCGGTGACGCCGGATGAACTGGTGCGCCGGGCACAGGCCCTCGTCCCGATGATCCGCGACCGGCAGGAGGAAACCGAGGCGAATGGCCGGGTGTCCGACGAAATTTTCGGCGCGCTCCGCGATCAGGAACTCTTCAAGATTTTGCTGCCGAGACGATATGGCGGGTTCGAGCACGGGCTCGACACCTTCGCCGCGGTCGGGTTCGAGATCGCGCGCGGCTGCGGCTCCGTCGGCTGGGTCAGTTCGGTCACCACCATGTATCACGTGTTCCTCGGCATGTATCCCGAACAGGCGCAGGACGACGTCTGGGGAGAAGACCCGGGCGCGGTGGTCGCCGCATCGTTCACGCCGACCGGGACGATTACCGCGGTCGATGGCGGTTTCAGCCTGACGGGGAAGTGGATGTTCTGTTCCGGCATCGACAATTGTCCCTGGACCATCGTCGGCGTCACGATTCCTGCCGGAAGCGAGGGAGAGCCGGAAGGGAAGGCCTACGCGCTGGTCAGGACATCCGAACTCGAGATGGAGAATAACTGGGATGTCGTCGGCCTCGCCGGCACGGGTTCGAAGAACGTGTCCTGCGAGAACCTCTTTGTTCCGGCACACCGCATGCTGCCGATCGAAGACACCATGAGCGGCAATCCGCCGGGGGTGGCGGTGAATGACGGGATTCTCTACCGGATCCCGCTTTTCGCGGTGATCTCGTGCAGTCTCGTCTCGGCCGTCATCGGCATGGCGCAGGGGGCGATCGACGAGTTCATCGAATTGACGAAGGCGCGCACGACGCGCGGCGCGGCGCTCTCGAAGCCGTCACCCATGTCGGAACTGCCGGGTGTGCAGCTCAAGCTGGGCGAGGCCATGGCCGCGGTCGACGCCGCGCGGCTGCTGGTCGACCGCGATCTGAAAGACATCATGGAGACCGTGTCGTCCGGGCGTGAACTCACGCTCGAACAGCGCGCCCGCAACAAGGGCGACTGGGGCTATGCGGCGCGGCTTGCCGTGCAGGCGGTGGACGCGATTTTTGCCGCCAGCGGTGGCGGCGGGCTGTTCAGAACGGGGCGCATCCAGCGCTACTGGCGTGATACCCATGCGGGGGCTGCCCATATCAGCATGAACTGGGATGCGGTCGGCGCTCTTTACGGGCGGGTGACGCTCGGGCTGCCGTCCGGGCCCGCGCAGTTCTGAATCACACAGCTACAGGTGTCGTAATTTTTTACAGCTGTGCTTCACTATACCTTTGAAAACTTCCTCAAGTTATTGAAAAATAACAATAAAATTTTTTGGCACGGCGCTTGCATTAACTATTTCAGTGCTACGTAACTGGAGTAGAAAATGTCGATGTTGAGTATAGTTTCGCTGGGCGGTCTGGCCGTCAGGTTTTCTGGAGTTGCCGTCCTTGCAATTGGGTTGAGCGTCTCTGCGCAAGCGGGTCCTGTCGATCTGAATACCTGGGTGGATGACCCTGCCGGTGCGGGTTCATGGTTTGTTGGCGGCGGCGGAACTTTTGTCGATCAGAGCATAAACGGCCGCCCGACATTTTTCCGCGGTAATCTTAGCGCATTGAACCAGTCTCTTACGTCAAAAATCGAGGTGCGTACGACTAGCGACGACGATTTCATCGGGTTCGCAATCGGCTTCGATGCCGGTGACGCGAACAGCGCATCTGCCGATTATCTGTTGCTCGACTGGAAACAAAACGATCAAAGCCCGGGGGTTGACGGACTTGCGGTCTCCCGTGTCAGAGGGTTACGGGCCAGCGACAACGATTTCTGGGCACATACGAACTCTGTCGAGGAACTGGCACGGGCGGCAAATCTGGGCAGTACCGGTTGGCAGGACAATACCGAATACGAATTCACGATCAACTTTACGGCCAATAGCCTGCAGGTGTTCGTTGACGGCGTTGAGGAGTTCAATTTCCTCGCAGCCGATGTTGGAGACGGCTACTCCTTCAATGGCGGCAATTTCGCTTTCTACAACTACTCGCAGGGCAATGTCCGCTACAGCGCGGTGACGCAGGATGTCTTCACCGTTTCGGAACCCGGAACGATTGCAGTTATCGGCCTCATCGGCCTTGGCGGCATCAGCAGCCCTAGCGGCCTCCTCGGACTTGGTGGCCTCCTCGGCCTTGGCGGCCTCCTCAGCCCTTCGCGCCTCCTCGGCCTTGGCCGGCTCCTCGGCCTTGGCGGCCTCCTCAGCCTTGGCG
>JAYOMI010000011.1:26523-31315 GCA_038120765.1 Rhodospirillaceae bacterium | reverse complement strand
GCCCTGCGCCGCCGAAAAAACGCCGCGTAGATTGCCGGAGGCGCGGCGTTAGCCGGCCAGTTCCCGGAGTTCGGTCTTCAGCACCTTGCCGTAATTGTTCTTGGGCAGGGCGTCGATCATGCGGTAGGCCTTCGGGCGCTTGAACCGCGCGATATGTTCGAGGCAGAGCGCGTCGAGGTCCGCTTCACGCACTTCGGCACCGGGTTTCGGCACGACGAAGGCGACGATCTCCTCGCCCCAGTCGGCGTGGGGGCGTCCGATGACGGAGCATTCGAGAACGCCGTCATGGCGCAGCAGGATTTCCTCAACCTCGCGGGGATACACGTTTGAGCCGCCGGAGATGATGACGTCCTTGGACCGGTCTTTCAGCGTCAGGAAACCGTCTTCATCCATTGCCCCCATATCGCCGGTATGCAGCCACCCGGCGCGCAGGGACCCAGCCGTTGCCTCTGGGTTCTGCCAGTAGCCCTTCATGACCACGTCGCCGCGCACCAGGATCTCGCCGATTTCGCCAAGCGGCAGCTCGTTGTCGTCTTCGTCGGCGATCCGGACCTCGACGCCCTTCTGGGCCGGGCCGACCGAGGCAAGGCGGGCGCGATACCGGGGATGACCGACGTCCGTATGCACCGCGCGGGAGAGGGCCGTGATCGTCATGGGGGATTCCCCCTGGCCGTATATCTGCACCAGCTTCGGGCCGAGCAGGTCCAGCGCTTTCAGGCAGTCTTCGGCATACATCGGCGCGCCGCCGTAGACGATGGTTTTCAGGTTCGACGTATCCGCCGCCGCGAGGCCCGGCGCGTTGATCAGCCGGGTGACCATGGTTGGAGCGAAAAAGAACGTGACGCCTCTCCATTCGCGGAGGAGGGCAAAGACCTCGTCGGGATCGAACCCGCCGGATGCCGGGATCACCTGGCAGGCGCCGCGTTCGACATGGGGCAGCATATAGAGTCCCGAGCCGTGGCTGTAGGGCGCCGCGTGGATGATGCAGTCTTCGCCCGTGATGTCGTCGACATTGGCGAAATAGGCGTCATTCATGGCCCGCAGGTTTTTGTGGGTCAGCATGGCGCCCTTGGGGCGCCCGGTCGTTCCCGACGTATAGAACAGCCAGGCAAGGTCGTTGGCTGCGACCTCCACTATGGGGGCAGGGGCGGCCGAGAGCAGTTCCCTGTATCGCGCCGACCCGGCGATCACGACGTGTTCGAGCGTCGGCACGTCCTTTGCGGCTTCCGCAATCCCGTCGGCCATGTCTTCGCTGACAAAGCAGATACGCGCGCCGGAATTTTCCAGGATATAGGCGAACTCCCGCGGATGGAGGCGGGCATTCATCGGCACCGCCGCTAGCCCCGCATGCCAGGCGCCGAACATGATTTCCGAATATTCGGGGGCGTTCTTCATCGCGATGGCGACCCGGTCGCCTGAGTTCAATCCCAGAGCGCCGGTCAGCGCGCCCGCGAGGCGGGCCGAGCCTGCCGCGTGGTCCGCATATGTGGCAACGACGGTATCGCCACGCGCCAGCGCAGGGGCGTTGGGGGAAGTGTCGGCCGCTCGGGCCAGAAGGCGTGCGAGGTTCATAAAGGTTTTTGTAGCACTGGTTCGGCAAACTTGGGAGACATTGGGCGCAAAATTGCTGTGATGTTGGTATGCTAAGAAACGGGTAGGCGTCCGGGGTCGGTGTACATATGTTTCCGGGAGTATGATGTCGGTTTTTCACATGATTTTGCGCGGTTTTGGTTTCGCGGTTGCGGGCCTGTTTGTGCTTGCGGGGCCTGCGGTCGCGCAGGCGCCTATCGCGGGCTCGGGCGCATTGCCGGCGCTCGACCCGCTCGCGCAGTCGCCGCGAATTATCATCGATGCGGTCGCGAAAGTGATGTCCAACCGGGCAGACAAACGGCCGTTTCTCGCGATCAGGGCATGTCTTCGCGAATCCCGGGTGCAGACGGCCCTCACCCAGTCGTGCCGTTTCCGGCTGGAGAGCTACCAGCGCGATATGTTGATTAAATACGCCGACCTTTTCGCCGGTCTGCCGCCGCTTGAAGTATACAACCGGCTTGTCCAGCTTTCCGACGATCCCGATCAGCAGACCATCTCCAGAGACCTGTTCGCTCTCCGCGGGATCCTGACCCAGGTTTCAGAGGCCCGCCGTTTCACGCTGATCAAGGAATGTTTCAACAGTGCGGGACCGCAGCCGGCGATGCGTCAGATCTGCGAGCAGCAGCTCGACGCCTTTCAGACGGGGCTTTTGCGGACCCACGGCGTCGAACTGCGCGATATCCGGCCGGAGGCGATCAAGCGGCGTTTGCGGTCGGTGGCGATGTCGGATCAGGTCGGCTTTTTGTCGGGCGGGACGTCGGCCTTCGACTCCCTGCGCCAGATCAGGAAGGAACAGCAGGAAAAAAAGACGGCGGCCGTAACCGCTCTGGTCAGGGCGATGCCCTATTACTGCCCGGCGACTGCCGACGGGCGGACGCCGCAACTGGGCAGCCAGCTGGACGATCCCGGCATCTGCCTGTGCACCTACGGGCGCCGCTATGTCGGCTCCAGCGCGTCGCTCAGCCGCCGCCCCGTTCGCGCGTCGTACCAGCAGTGTGGCGTGGCGTCCCGCTTCCGGGTCGGCGATCTGAATGGCGGGCGTCTGCGGCACGGAGACTGGATAACGCTTCAGGCCGTCCATAACGGTTACGTCTCCATGAATCGGGACGGCATCGTCTATGCGAACCGCGACCGTGCCGGAAAAGCGGAGAAATTCCGTTTGATACGCGCCGTCAATCAGCCGGGCCTTATCGCTTCGGGGGAATTGTTCGTGCTGGTCTCGGCGCTCGGGGTCTTTGTCGTACCCGATCTGGAAACCGGTACATTGAAGGCGACCAAGCAAAAGCCTGACGCCCACGAATACTTCGTCATGACGCCGAGATAGGCGGCGTTTTTGCTGCGGGGGTCGAGAGAGCGATATGAGTGAAGATATCGACGTTCGGGAAAGCATCCCGGACGACACACCGGCAATTGAGAAAATCTACCTGGACGTTTTCCCGGAAGAGGATCTGCTGCCGCTGGTGCGGGAGCTTCTGGCCGATAGTTCCACGTGTCTGTCGCTCGTCGCGGTCGTGGACAGGACTCCGGTGGCTCACGCATGTTTCACGTTATGCGGGGGCGCGGGGAACACGCAGAGGGTGGCCCTGCTGGGGCCGGTTGCCGTTGCGTCTGCCTGGCAGAGACATGGTATCGGCGGGAGGATTATACGAGACGGAATCGCCCGGATGAGAGATTTGCAGGTATCCGGGATCTGCGTACTTGGCGATCCCGGCTATTATGGTCGTCTGGGCTTCAGGGCCGAGACCGGCATCGTGCCGCCATACAATTTGCCGGCTGAATACCGCGATGCCTGGCAATCCGTCCTGCTCCGCGGGTCAGAAGACCCGGTCAAGGGAACACTGGTCGTTCCGCCGCCGTGGCAGCATGCGGCGCTCTGGTCCGAATAAGCGGCCGGGCTCCCGGTCTTGTGCGCCTAGCGAACCGCTTCGAGGATCGATGCGTAATTCGCCACCGCCGAGCCGCCCATATTGAAGACCCCGGCGATTTCCGCGCCCTCGATCTGCAGCGGGCCCGCATCGCCCCGGGCCTGCATCGCCGCCATCACGTGCATGGAAACACCGGTCGCGCCGATGGGATGGCCTTTCGATTTCAGCCCGCCCGACGGGTTTACCGGCAGCTTGCCCTCTTTGGTCGACCAGCCCTCGGCGATCGCGCGCGCGCCGTCGCCTTTCTCGGCAAGCCCCATCGCTTCATAGATCAGCAGCTCGGCGGTCGTGAAGCAGTCATGGACCTCGACGACATCCAGATCGTCCACGCCGATCCTCGCGCGCTCGTAGACCTGTTGCCAGGCCAGCGCCGCGCCTTCGAACTGGGTGACGTCGCGCTTCGACATGGGCAGAAAGTCGTTCACATGGGCGGTAGCGCGGAACAGAACGGCCTTTTTCATGCCCATGGCGGTTTCCGTATCGGCCAGCACCACGGCAGCGGCGCCATCGGTGACGGGGGAGCAGTCCGAGCGTTTGAGGTGGCCCGATACAATCGGATTCCTGTCGGATTCGGTCCGGCAGAAATCGTATCCGAGGTCTTTCTGGAAATGGGCCAGCGGATTGAGCGCGCCATTGGCGTGGTTCTTCGCCGCGATCTGCGCCAGCGCATCGGACTG
Source organism: Rhodospirillaceae bacterium (assembly GCA_038120765.1). Lineage (GTDB taxonomy): Bacteria > Pseudomonadota > Alphaproteobacteria > MPNO01 > UBA830 > CAXBCP01. Next base: position 27,123 of record JAYOMI010000011.1, on the reverse strand, counting down.
GTCGCCGTATTTCTGGAAATAGCTGTCGGTGATCCGCGCGAAGATATCGACGAAGGAGCCGTTCTCGCCGCCTTCTTCCTTGAAGTAGCTTGCCTTGGTCAGGACCTCGCCGATGGCCGCGCCGGAAATTTCAGTCATCTTCTCGACGCCGACGCACAGCACGATACGCGCCTTTTTGGCGGCGATACTGTTCAGCCCCTGGTGGATCGCGGCAGAGCCCGTCGCACAGGCGTTTTCGACCCGCGTGGCAGGCTTGAAGCGCAGGTCTTTATGCGCCTGCAACACCAGCGATGCGGGAAAGTCCTGCATGACGAACCCGCCGTTGAAATGGCCGATATAGATCTCGTCCACGTCTGCGGGCGCGACGTTCGCATCGACGAGCGCCTCGGTCACGGCATCGACGATCAGCGTTTCAAGTTCGACACCTTCGTGCTTGCCGAATTTGGTATGGGCCCAGCCCACGATGCAACCGGTCATGGCGACTTCCTCCATTTTTCTGGTTCGTTGATGGCAATTTGACAGTGCGGCCTTTCAGGTCAAGCGGCCTTGTGATCCCGCAACCCTGCGCTCGCCAAGCCGACAGGGCTGCGCCATACTCGT
>JAYOMI010000011.1:2146-26452 GCA_038120765.1 Rhodospirillaceae bacterium | reverse complement strand
CGACATTTCGGTGCCGCTGGAATCGGGGATCAAATCCGATCCCGAATTCATGCTGCCCAAGATCACTTACCACGCGCACAAGGAAACGGCCCCGCAGCTCTGTGCGCTCTTTCCCGGACTGGAACCGGACCAGCTGCCGGAGGGCATGGGCTGGGCGATGGAGGAGATTGCGCTGACGACCCACAACGGCACGCATCTCGATGCGCCGTGGCATTATCACCCCACCATGGATGGGGGCGCGCGCGCGATCACCATCGATGAGGTGCCGCTGGAGTGGTGCTACCAGGCGGGCGTGAAATTCGATTTCCGCCATTTCGACGACGGCTATCTGGTGACGCCGGAGGACATGCAGGCAGAGCTCGACCGGATCGGACACGAACTGCAGCCGCTCGACATCGTCGTGGTCAACACATCGGCGGGGGAGCGTTATGGCGAGGACGACTACCTGCAGAAAGGCTGCGGCTTCGGCCGGGAAGCGACGCTGTGGCTGACGGATCGCGGCGTGCGCGTCGTCGGCACCGATGCCTGGACCTGGGACGCGCCGTTTCCGCAGACGCTGGAACGCTGGCTTGAAACGAAAGACCCGTCGATTATCTGGGAAGGCCACAAGGCGGGCATGGAGAAGGGATACTGCCAGATCGAGAAGATGGGAAACCTGGACAAGTTGCCGGCATCCGGGTTCGACGTGATATGCTTCCCGACCAAGATAAAAGGCGCGTCCGGCGGCTGGACCCGCGCGGTCGCCGCTATCAATGATTAGGCCGGAATGACAGCGCTGACAGGCGGCTGAATCCTAAGTCGAACCGGAAATAAAACTCGATAGAACAGGGAACGGGGTCAGGAAATGGCGAAGAACAACAAGGTTATCATCACATGCGCGGTCACCGGTGCGATCCACACGCCGACCATGTCACCGCATCTGCCGATCACACCGGACCAGGTGGCGAAAGACGCTATCGCTGCGGCGGAGGCGGGGGCGTCGATCCTGCATCTGCATGCGCGCGATCCGATTGACGGCCGCCCGACGCCGGACCCGGGCGTGTTCATGGACTTCCTGCCCCGGATCAAACAGGCCACCGATGCGGTGGTGAACATCACCACCGGCGGCGGTCACGGGATGACGCTGGAAGAGCGCTGCGCGGCCGCGCTTGCGGTCAGTCCCGAAATGACGTCGCTCAACATGGGCTCGATGAATTTTGGCCTGTTTCCGCTTCTGGAGAAGGGATACGACTGGCAGCACCAGTGGGAGCCCGAATACCTTGAGATGACGCGGGATTTCATCTTTCGCAACACGTTCAAGGATATCGAATGGGTCCTGAAGACCCTCGGCGAAGAGCATGGCGTGCGTTTCGAGTTCGAATGCTACGACATGGGGCATCTCTACAATCTTGCCCATTTCGTGGATCGCGGTCTGATAAAGCCGCCGTTCTTCGTGCAGACGATCTTCGGCATCCTCGGCGGTATCGGCGCGGACCTGGAAAACCTCGCCCATATGCGCCGTATCGCCAACAAGCTGTTCGGCGAGGAGAATTACGAATGGTCGATCCTGGCGGCCGGCCGCCACCAGATGAATTTCGTGACCACCGGCGCGATTATGGGCGGCAACGTGCGCGTCGGGCTGGAGGATTCCCTCTATATCGGCAAGGGAGCGCTTGCCGAATCCAACGCCGACCAGGTCGCCAAGCTCCGCCGCATCGTGGAGGATCTGTCGCTGGAAGTCGCGACACCGGCAGAAGCCCGCGAACGTCTGCAGCTCAAAGGCGGCGATATGGTGAATTTCTGACGATGGTTTATAATAAGTTCAAATCCGGGCTGCGGACGGTTGGAAACAAGAACCGCCGTGGCTGAATCGGAAGCAATTATCGGTATGGAGGAAGCCGGCAAACGGGGCGAGTGAAAAGATGACGATTGTGATGGATGACGCGCCGATCGATGATCCGGTGATGACGACGGAATGGTTCGTGGTGGCGCGATCGGCGGACCTCGAGGACGGCAAGGCGATCCCGGCGAAACTGCTCGGCACCGAACTGGTGCTGTGGCGTTCGGGCGACGAGATCATGGCGTGGCGCGATCTCTGCGTTCATCGCGGCACGAAGCTGTCGATCGGTGAGGTCAAGGACGGCAGCATCATCTGCCCCTATCACGGCTGGAAATACAATACGGGCGGGGCCTGTACGCATATTCCCGCCATGCCGAACGTCACCCCGCCGGTCCGCGCCCGCGCCCAGGCGTTCAAGGCGAAGGAACAGTACGGCTTTATCTGGGTCTGCATCGGCGAGCCCAAACAGGACATCCCGCCGTTTCCGGAATGGGAGAAAAATTCCTTCCGTAAGCAGATCGTCGGGCCGTACGAGTTCGGCGGCAGCCCGTTCCGCACCATCGAGAATTTCACCGACATCCCGCATTTTCCTTTCGTGCATCCGATGATCAACGGTGATCCGTCGCGTCCGGACGTGATCGGGGACTATGACGTCACTCTGGATGAAAACGGCCTGAAGATGAGCCCGATCGACGTCTGGCAGCCCTATGCGGACCATCGGGGCGTGCCGGCGATGACGAAATACCACTACACGATCTTCCGCCCGCTCTCGGCGTATTTCGCGAAGGAAACCGGCGAGGGCAACATGTTCTGCATGATGCTGTCGGCAACGCCGCTGACAGAGGAATCCTGCCTCGTGTGGCTGTTGGTCGCGATCAATTTCGGCGACGAGGTGACCGAGGAACAGATCGTTGCCCGCCAGGACCAGGTGTTCGCCCAGGACAAATGGATCGTCGAATCCCAGCGCCCGGCCAAAATCCCGCTCGACCTGCAGGACGAACTGCATTTGCGGGTGGACAAGTATTCGGTGGCCTACCGGCGCTGGCTGAAAGACCTGGGCCTGACCTGGGGCGTGGCGAGCTGAGCACAAAAGGGTGTGTCACCCCGGATTTATGCCGGGGTCCAGTCTTTCCCTTTTCGCAGTCTGAACCGTCTGGATCCCGGCACAAGGCCGGGATGACAATCGCAGTTGTCAGAGCGTCCGGTGCAGTTCCAGCAGCGGCCTAACCTCCGCCGCGTCCATCCGGCCCCAGCCACATTCGGTCGACAGCCCGAACCGGTCGAGGTGTTTCTGTGCGGCGGCAATGCGCCGGGCTGCACCTTCCGCGCCGTCGGCCCCGTGGATCAGCCCGAGATAGACCAGCGTGTCGTCGGGCACGGATAGATTGTCCAGCGGCGCGAAATAGGCGTGGTCGTGGCGGTCTATCGGTACCGGCACATGAAAGAAATCGATGCTGCGGGTGACGCCATTTGAGATCGCGTTGGCGGCGGATACGCAGATGCCGAGGTCTTCCGGTTCCTTCCAGTGTTTGTTGCTCATCGAGCCGTAGCACAGGTGATAGCCGAGCGTGATGCCGTCGGGCACGGCGTTGCCGAGTCGGGCGAGGGTGGCAATCAGCCACGGCGCCGGGTCGTCACCGAGAAACGGGACCGGGTGCAGCTTTTCGAAGATCGACATTTCGGTCGCCACATCCCACTGGAGGGCGAGGTCGCGGTCCGGGACGGCGAGGCGGATCGCATCGATCTCCATCAGCATCGCGCGTTCGTACAGCGGATAGATATCGCCCTGGATGTCATAGGCGCAGAATGAAAACATCGGCGCGAACGGTGTCGGCAGGCAGACCTGGAACCGGGCACCCTGCGCAAATCGCCCGGCGGCGCGGCGGGCGGCGAAAGCCTCGTAGGACCTGATCGCTTCGCGCGCGAAACCGAGATCGCCGAAATCGATATCCGCCGCCGACTTGCCGGGCGCAAACCGGTAGGGCGGGTTCAGCTGGTAGTCGCGCTCCTTTTCCGTCCCCTGTTCCAGCGCGTCCTGCCGGGCGAACACCGCATGCTGCCAGCCGATCCAGTTCGACCGCATACCGGTCTCGCCGTCTGGGACGCTGGTCAGGCGTGGGCCGATCGTATCGGCGACGGCATCAAGCACGGCATCAGTATCGGCAAGCGGGATCGAGCCGACGAGGAGGAGGGGGGCAGGGCTGTTGATCATCATCGCTCCATCGAATATGCGTGTTGCAACATATCAGCAGGGAGAAAAAGAAACATGCTCAGCATCAAGCGTCTGTCGCGCGACGAGGCCTTTATCATGATCGCCGCCGCCGAAAAGAAAGCGACCGCCATCGGTGTGCCGCAGGTCATTGCGGTGGCCGATGAAAGCGGCAATCTGATCGCGTTTTCGCGGATGGATGGCGGCAAGGCGAGTTCCATCCAGATCGCCATGGCGAAGGCGTTCACCGCCGGCGCGGCGCGCAATCCGACGATGTTCTACAACGAGCATTGCGTCCCCGGATCGCCGTCTTTCGGCATTCACGTGTCGAACGAGGGCCGGTTCTCGATCATCGGCGGCGGCGTGCCGGTCTATGCTGGCAAGGACTGCGTCGGCGGGATTGGCGTCAGCTCCGGCACGCCGGCACAGGACGTAGAAGTGGCCGAAGCGGGCGTGAAGGCGCTGGAGGCGCACTGGAAGCGGAAGACGCGGGCAAAGAAATAGGGCGGGACCTTTCCTGTCGATAATTCATCGTGTTGTCACCCCGGGCTTGTCCCGGGATCCAGAGAGGATCGTCCGCGGTGCTCTCAGAGGTGACCTTAGCAGTCACAGGTGCGTTATTGGAATGCAACTGGATCCCGGGACAGGCCCGGGATGACATCGGAAAAATACGGTGTCAGGGGTGCAGGCTGACAAACCCTAGACCCGCTGCATATCCCGGATCATCTGCACCATCGCCGAAAAATCGATCTCGCCGTCGCGCTCGTCACAAAACGCTTCGTACAGCGTGCGGGCATGCTCGCCGAGGGGCGTGACGACCTCTGTCTTCGCGGCGGCGGCCTGCGACAGCGCGAGGTCTTTGAGCATCAGCGTCGCGGTAAAGCCCGGGGCATAGTCGCGGTTGGCCGGGGCGGTCTCGGTCATGCCCGGCATGGGACAGTTCACGTTCATCGCCCAGCAACTGCCGGTCGAGGTCGAAATCACGTCGTACAAAACCCGGTGATCGACGCCCGCGGCTTCGCCCAGCGCGATGGCCTCGCATGCGCCGATCATTGAGATGCCAAGCAGCATGTTGTTGCAGACCTTCACCGCCTGTCCGGCGGAGGGCCTGCCGGCGCGCACGACCTTCTTGCCCATGGCGAGGAAGACCGGTTCGGCGCGATCTATGACGTCCGCATCACCACCCGCCATGAAGGTCAGCGTGCCGGCCTCGGCGCCTGACATGCCGCCCGAGACGGGAGAGTCGATCAGGGCGATGCCGCGCTCGGCGGCTGCGCTGTGGATATACGCGGTCGCGTCGAGATCTGTAGTGGATGAATCGATGACGATGGTCCCGGGGCCGATAACGTCCAGCACCCTGTCGATATCGACCAGTACCTCGCGCACTTCCTTCCCGGTCGGCAGCATGGTGAAAACGAACTCTGCATCCTTCACTGCATCCGGGTTGGACATCGCTGCCTCGACTCCGCCGGACGCCGCCCGCGCGACCTTCGCCGGCACGATGTCATATCCCCGGACCCGGTGGCCGGCCTTCACGAGATTGACGGACATTGGCCCGCCCATATTGCCGAGCCCGATAAATGCGATGCGTGCCATGATGGTCTCCCTTATCTGTCCGCGCCTGGTGTGCGGTTTGAGGAAGTATCATGCCCGGCATCGCGCGGGCGGGGCAATGGCAGCGCGTTACCTGCCGTCCTTCACCATATCGGCGATTTTCTCGCCGATCATAATCGCCGTCAGGTTCGTATTGGCGCGCGTGATCGCGGGCATGACGGAGGCGTCGACCACGCGCAGACCCTGAACGCCATGCACGCGGCCTGCCGGGTCGACCACGCCCATGGGATCGGACGCCTCGCCGAAGCGGCAGGTGCCGACGGGATGGAAGAAGCCGCGACAGTTTTCGCGGATCCAGGACTCCAGCGTCTCGTCGGTCGCGAAAATATCGTCCAGCGACGGGCCGGGCGCGATCAGGGTGCGCAGGGCGGCGCGGCGGAACGGGCCGGGCAGGTCCATCAGCAGCGAGCCGGCGAACGATTTCCACCAGTTGGAGCGTGTCTCCCGGTTCAGTTCGCGCACGCGGGCGGAGAACGCGGCGGGGAAGGCCTCGGTCGTGACCTCGCGTACGGCAGGGCTGCGGAAAATCTCGTAGAACAGACGCAGCCCCATCTTCATCCGCGCCATGTCGCGCGCGTCTTCCATGACATGAAAGGCAACCCGCGGGTTGATGGACGGATCGGCGCTCTTGAGGGTGACCGCCCCCCGCGAATACGGTTTCACCACGGCGACGATGGCGCCGCCGATCCGCGTGCCGAGCGGATGCCAGCTCACCTTGTTGGCGATGGCGGTATAGAAATCGTGGGGCGGGCACCCTTCGAGCCGGGACGAATGACGCAGCGCCGCGTTGCCCGCCGCCCGCAGCCCGGCATTCTGCATGCCGTTATATCGCAGGTGGGCGGCCAGAATGCAGGTCGGATGCTCGTGCAGGTTCCGGCCGACGCCGGCACGGTCGGCGACGACGTCGATGCCGTGTTCTTTCAGGTGCGCCGCGGGGCCGATGCCGGACCGCATCAGAAGGGCGGGGGATTGCAGCGAGCCGCCGGAGACGATGATCTCATGGCCGTTCAGCGTCTCGGTTGCGCCGTTCGACCTGATTTGCACGCCTGTACACCGCGTGCCGTCGAAGACCAGCCGTTCGGCGAAGCAGTCGCTTCTGATGTCGAGGTTGGGCCGCGCACGGACCTCGGCGGTCAGATAGGAAATCGCCGTCGACTGGCGCAGGCCCTGCGTGCTGCTGAGCCCGACCGAACAGACGCCGTCGCGCGGCTCCACATTCATGTCTTTCACATAGCCGTAACCGCGCCGGTGCAGTTCGGACGCGATGGCGTCGCAGAAACCCGGCCAGACGGCGCGTTTGTGACGGCGGATCGATATGGGGCCGCTGTCGCCGTGGCGTGGGTCGTCGCCGTAATCGGTGTCGGTTTCCAGCTTCTTGTAATACTTGATCACGCCGTTCCAGCCCCAGCCCTCTGCGCCGGCGGATTCCCATTCCTCGAAGTCGCCCGGCATGCCGCGAATGGAGACCATCGAATTGACCGACGAGCCGCCGCCCATCACGCGCCCCTGGTCGTAAGGGTAGGCGGGCACGGAATCCGGATCGTTATGGGGCAGGGGCTGCCACTGGGCCATGACGCCGGGCCAGGTGTTCCGGCGGTTATAGACGGCGCGGTAAAAGGTATCGCGCACCTCGTCGCCCTCGTTGCCGGGCGGCGTATCACGGCCGGCTTCCAGCAGAAGAACGCGATTTGCGGGTATTTCGCTCAGCCGCGCCGCCATCACCGCCCCGGCGGATCCGCCGCCGATCACGCTGTAGTCCCAGTCCGTCATGCCCAACCCCCTGTTATTCGTCTGCGGCAACGGTATCATCGGGGCCTGTGAACACCAACGGAGGAAAAACGTGTACCTTCGGAATTGCTGGTATATCGCGGCGATGCCCGACGAGATCCGAGACGAACCGCTCGCACGGACGTTCCTGGACGAACCCGTGGTTCTGTTCCGCGATGGCGATGGCATGGTCGCAGCACTGGAAGACCGCTGCTGTCACCGCCATCTGCCGCTGTCCATGGGGCGCGTCGCCGGGGGCAGGCTGGAGTGCGGCTATCATGGGCTCCAGTTCGACCGCGCTGGCGCCTGCGTGAAGGTTCCCGGGCAGAGCCGTGTTCCGCGGGGGGCGTCGGTGCGAAGCTATCCGGTGGAGGAGCGCCACGATTATCTGTGGATCTGGATGGGGGAGGCCGATGCCGCCAACCCGGCGCTGATTCCCGACATTCACTGGCGGGACGATCCGGGCTGGGTGGCCTGGGGCGCGCATTGGCGGGTCGGCTGCGCCTACGATCTTCTGGTCGATATCCAGCTCGACAACACGCATGCGCCGTTCGTTCATCCCGACACCCTGGGGTCGGGCGCCATCACCGACACGCCGCCAAAGGTGGAGCGGACGGAGACTTCCGTCAGTGCCGCGCGCTGGATGATGGATGTCGCGCCGTCGCCCACATATGCGCGCGCGCTCGGCACCGAAGACAACGTGGATCGCTGGCTCTTGTGGAAATTTTCCCCGCCGTCGCTCTGTGCTTTCGATATCGGCTGTGCCCATGCGGGCACCGGCGCGGAAAAGGGAGACCGGTCCCAGGGCATCACCCTGCATACCGCGCATTTCATGACGCCCGAATCACAGACGACATGCCACTATTTCTGGTCGGTCGGCCGGAACTACAAGACGGACAATTCCGCGCTCACCGAGACCATGAACGCGGAATTCCCCCGGATTTTTCAGGAGGATGTGGAGATCGTCGAGGCCCAGCAGAAATCGATGGACCGGTCGCCGAACGGCAAAACCATCGACATAAACGCCGACGCCCCGGTCCTGCAGGCGCGTCACCTGATGAACCGTCTGATCGCCGAAGAGGTGGCGCGATGAAGCTCTATAAATGGCTCACCGCACCGAACCCGCGCCGCGCCGAAATATTCGTGGCCGAAAAGGGGATCGATATCGACATTGTCGAGGCCAGTGACCCGGACAACCCCGGCCAGCTGAGTGCCGCATTCTGTGAGAAATATCCCCACCGGCGCGTGCCGCTGCTGGAACTCGATGACGGGGACTGGATCGGCGAGGCGGCCGCGATCTGCCGGTACCTGGAAACGATGTATCCCGACACGCCGCTGATGGGCCGTACCCCGAAAGAGACCGCAATCGTCGAGATGTGGGACCGGCTCGCCGAATGGGAGGGACTGATGGCGGTGTCCGAGGTGTTCCGGAATACGCACAGGATGTTCGTCGGACGGGGCCTTGCAGGGTACGATCGGGAGATTCCCCAGATTCCCGCGCTCGCCGAGCGGGGTGAGTTCAGGTTGCGTCTCTTTTTCGAGAAAATTGACGACCAACTCGGCGAGAACGCCTTTCTGGCCGGGGATAGCTTAAGTTTTGCCGACATAACCGCCTTCTGTGCCATCGAATTCGGGATTTCCCGGCGGTTGCCCATACCGGAGGGCTGCGGGAATGTGATCGAGTGGTACACTCATTTGTCCCGGAGACCCTCCATCACGAGCTGAATTTCCAGTATAGCCGGAGCTGAGCCGGGATCAGCCTTACCGTCCGAAAACGCACATCGGCGTTACGCTTGTAATACAAAATTACGTTTTGTTTACGCGTCGCGGCTAGGCTCGCCATTCATCGAACAGGTAGAATGAATCGCAATGTCTATCAGACAGATAGTCTACGTCAGTTCGGGCGTTTGTGAATACGCGCCCGACGAGGTAAAAAAGATTGCAGATGCCGGCTGCCGAAATAATGCGGAAAACGGCATTACGGGCATATTACTGTATTACAATGGTAATTTCATGCAGTTGCTTGAAGGCGCGCCGAATGTTGTCGATGAGACATTCGAGAGGATATCAAGTGATGACCGCCATTCGGGCATTCTCAAACTCCAGGATGCAATCGTCGGGGAGCGGTCATTTCCGGACTACAACATGGGCTTCTATTCGATCGCGAGAGACGCGGCCAGCAACGTTTCCGACCTGTTTGAGGCGCTTCCCACCGTCTGGGACGTGAAGCCGGATGCAGAACTGGGCAAAAACATCAGCGCCTTGTTCCGAACTTTTTTCGCAATCAACTCCGGTTTTTCGCCAAATCAGGTGCCGGTCACCTGATCAATCCTGCCTTTCGATCCTCACGATCCCGTCGGTCCTCGCCGAGGTCACGATCGCCTCAAGCAAAGACACGTTTCGCAGGATCTGTTCCGGGGTATTCGGATAATCGGCCCTGCCCGCGATGGCGTCGGCAAAGCAGTCCAGGTTGGACAGGACGGGCGTTGCGATATCGTATTCCACGGTCTCGGCTTTCCCGTCGGTAAAACATGTCGTGAAGAGCCAGCCTTCCGGCGCCTGGACATGCGCTTTGTCGCGCACTTCCACCCAGCCCTTCGCGCCGAAGATGGCAAAGCGGGAGAAAAACGGCGTATGGGTAAACGCGTTCAGAGACGCCGTACGTCCGTTCTCGAACTTTACCTGGGCGGTCAGCGTGTCGCCGTTCGTCACGACATCGCCATGACATTCGACGGACGCCAGCACACGATCGGGCTGGCCGAAAAGGCTGATCGCCAGGTCCGTCAGATGGATCAGCGTTGCCGTCAGGCCGCCCGCGGGGCTCTCATCGGCTTTCAGCCGCCAGTTCGTGTCTTCTAGCACGGCAAAGATGTCGTGGCTGAAATTGGCCTCTATATGCATCAACGCACCGAGCTTGCCGTCGCGGGCCAGCGTCATGGCATCCATGATCGGCGGCTCGAACCGGCGTTCGTGCCCGATCGCGACCTTCACGCCGGCTTTCTCGAGCGCGTCCATCGCCCGAAGCGCGGAGGCGCGGGTCAGGCAGAACGGTTTTTCGCAGAAGACGTGCTTGCCCGCCTCCGCTGCCGCGATAATCTGCTCTTCGTGGAGCGAATGCGGTGTCGCGAGGATCACGGCATCGACATTGTCGTCGCCGAGCGCGTCGGATAACTGTGTGGAGAACGCAATCCCGTGATCCGCCGCAAAGGCCGAACCGCCGACAGGATCTATATCGACCAGTCTCACGACCGATATCCTGTCGCTCGCGGCCAGGGTCCGGGTGAGGATTTTGCCCCACCAGCCGAGACCTATTATCGCTGTATTCAGCATATGTGCCATCTCCCCGTTTTATTGTTGTGCGGTGGATGTCTTGTCCCTGCTAGGTGGCAGGCAGGGCTTCGCTCGTGAACTCGGCAGGCGACGTGATTTCGAGCAGTTCGAGGTCGTCCGACCACTCGAGCACATCGTGTTTTATCTTTGGCGGCTGCAGGATGCAGGTGCCTTCGCGGGCGACGACTTCGCCTTCGCCCTCGTACCAGAACCGCATCCAGCCTTTCAGGATATAGACCATCTGGAATTCGATCTCGTTGTGCCGGTGCAGACCGATGCCGTCTTCCTCCTGATCGACGGCGCGGATGACATGGGCGTGGAAATTGCCACCCGTTGCCGCATTGATGCCAAGGTCGCGATACGCGAAACATTTGCGCATGCCGTCGGCGACAAAGGTGCTGTCGGCGGCATGGGATATCGATAATTTCTGGTCCGTCATCTCAGTTCCCTCCCTGCGTGTATCCCGCCTTCAGATGCCGACGATGGTTTGTCCACCATTCGGCGAAATAAGCTGGCCCGTCAGGAAATCGGTTTCGGGCGAAGCCAGCCACGCCACAGCGTAAGCGATTTCCTTTTTGTCGGCGAGGCGTCCCATCGGCACGGTTTTCTCGAAATCCCTGATAACGTCCCACCCCATGGAATTAATCGTCAGTTCGGTCGCCACGGTGCCGGGCGCGACGGCGTTCACACAGATATTCCAGGGTGCCAGTTCGCGCGCCCAGCCTTTCACGTATCCAAGCACGCCCGATGCCGCGCCCGTATAGTGCGACATCGAAAAACTGCCTTCCATCGCGAAGATCGACGACGTGTTGATGATCTTGCCGTATCTGCGTTCTTTCATGCCGGGGACGAGAGCCCGGACGGCGAAGAATGTAGCCTTCATCTTGATGTCGGTCATCGCGTGCCAGATATCTTCGTCGATTTCCTCGATCGTAAGCTTGTTGCCCTGAATGCCGGCATTGTTCACGAGGATATCGACGCGGCCGTGCGATGCTTCATGTTCGCCGATCAGGGCGACGAAACGCTTTATATCGGTATTGTCGCAGGCCATGACCGTCGCCTTGCGGCCAAGGGCGCGGCAGTCTTCGGCGGTTTCTTCGGCCGCGTCTGCATTCAGGTCGTTGACGATGATATCGGCGCCGCGTTCGGCCATCAGCAAGGCATGTTCGCGGCCCATGCCGCGGGCCGCGCCCGTGATCATGGCGACCCGGCCGTCGAGGCTGAGTGTGTCCCGTGTCATTGAGAACCTCCGTTGTTACTCCCGGGAGACCATAGACCATATTCGGACGCCGCGATCACGCCCGGTCTGTCATGATTGCGAAAAAGAGCGCTGGTGCCCGGCGCAGGTTCTGGCGCGCGAGTTCGCAATGCCCTCAGAACTGCGTACCGGCAATAAAAAAGCGGCGGGCCCGAAGGACCGCCGCTTTTCGATGAACATTGCCAGATTCGGTGTATCAGGCGATCTTTCGCCGTCTCGCCAGACCGAGTCCGATCAGTCCCATTGCGAAGAGTGCCAGAACCGACGGTTCGGCAACTTACGTTGGGATATCGACCGTGCCGACGGTATCGCCGAAGACGTAGGCGTAGGTTATCGTCACCGAGTCACCGTTCTCCATGGCGCCGATATCGAAACCGAGGCCTATGCCGTGATCGCCGACGGAATCGAACCCGACGATCGGGATGAAATTGCCGCCATTGAGATAGGGGGTCGGGTCGATCACGCTACAGCAATTCGTTACGATGCCAGTGTTGTGCGTGATCGCGCTGTTCGTGAACATTGCCATCGCGAGGCCGGAAATGGATCCTTCGGCACTTACAAAGTTCTCCCGCGACTGCTCGCCCGCATCGTCGTAATCGCCGTCATTATTGAGGTCGAGACCGCGTTCGTTCCTCGTCGAGGCAGTCCCGCCGGAATAGTTGTCCGGGTCCGGGTCTATGGCGCGGGAAAACTGGACGTTGGTAAGCGAGGTCAGCGCCGTCAGAACGGTCGTGATGCTGATATTTTCATCCGTGTCGTCGAAAAGATAGTTGTGTTCGATGTTGAACAGCCCTGCCACTGTTCCTGTCCAGCGCACATGATTAAGAGTGCCGGCGCTCAGATCCGTCAGTGAGGTTTGCGCAAAACTATCGCCGCTGCTGTTCCGGTTGCCGAGAACTCCGCCCTGGTCGGATCGTACGCCGAACCCTTCGAATGGCGTTCCGGGCCGGAGATAGTCGCCCGTCGCCGTATTGAAAGTGCCGGTACCCGTCGCATCATGTATCAGACCGGGCATTGTGTTTCCGTTTCCAAGCGTCCCGTCGTCCGAAACCTGGGTCCACAGGAAATTACCCTGCATCTGGATTGGGGCGGAATGCGCGGCTCCGTCGGTAAACAGGAGACTGGCGCCGGCAAGGATGAATGCGCTGACGACCGTGGATCCTATGCGTTTTGTTGGGAACATTTTTTCGTCCTCTTACAAATGTGACTTTTGAATTACAAATGTGATGTTTGAAGAGGGGCTAGCAAGAATTGGGCCAGCTTGAAAACTTGTGTGATTTCAAGAAGTTGTCGATCCAGGCTTCTTGGGGTGACAGCAAGTTGTAAAAAATGCCGACACTTTTGGGAGTATGGAAGGGCGTGGATCAATCAAGCGGGTCCGTTTTGGCAGAATGTCCTGAGTCTTGCGCCATTGGGGTAAAGGCGCCGCGATCGAGACGATGATCAGGCCGTTTTACCATCGCGACGGAGAGCAAGCTCCGTCGCCAGCTGGCCCCTCAAAACCGGCGTTCAGTGAAACAGCATGACCGGTATCTTGCACAGCCTGATCATCTCGGCGGTGGTCGAACCGATGATCAGCCTGCGAAAGCGGGAATGGCCGAAGGCGCCCATGACCAGAAGGTCGATATCGTCGGTTTCGACCGCGCTGGCGATCAGCAGGTCGGCCGGGCCCTGGACGATATCGGCCTCGACCTCGTGCCCGGCAGCCTCCAGGGCCAGTTTCGCGCTGGAGAGGCGATCGCGGATCTCGGGCGTGCCCGATCCGGCCGTCAGCAGCCGGCAGGACAGGCCGTCGAATAGAGGATGGCTGGCCACATAGTCGACAGCCTTCCGGCTGCTTGAGCCGCCGTCGAAGGCGATGAGCAGGCGTTTGACCGGGGTAAACGCGCGGGAGGCGACAATCACCGGTTTGCGGGACGACCGCACGACCCGTTCGAGGTTGGAGCCGAAGTCGAGCGTTGCGAAATCGGCGGCATCGCCGCGCTTGCCGATAACGGTCATTTCAGCCTCGGTCTCGCATTCTGCCGCTTCTTCGACAATATCGCCGATGCGGAGGCGGGCGGTGACCTTTCCGACACCGGCGGCTTCAAGCCTTGCCTTGGCGGCATCGAGGATGGCGCGGCCGTTTTTCTGGGAAACTTTTGCGGTTTCGGCATCGCGTTCGCTCAGGTCTTTGAGCAGGGATGAGCGGGCGCCCAGCGCGATATTGCCGCTCAAATTCTTCGGCGCGCCGACCGCGTGGCGATGATTGAGTACATGCAGAAGCTCGATACCGGCGCCGGTCCGCCCCGCAACCCACGATGCGTGGTCGCAGACGCTCTCGGCGTAGATGGATCCATCGACAAGCGCGACGATCTTGCTCATTTCCCGTTCCGTCCCCGTGTGGCTTCCGTGTCGCCCTAATGTCCCAGCAATCGTTCGAGCGCGCCGGGTTTGTCGTGGATTGCGAGTTTGTCGACAATCGTCTCGCTGGCTTCATTCAGCCCGATAATCTCGACTTCCGCGCCGTCGCGGCGGAATTTCAAAACGATCATATCGAGCGCCGCCACACTGGAAATATCCCAGATATGAGCATGGCTGATGTCGATAGTAACCTTTTCGAGCGCCTCACGGAAATCGAAGGCGGCCGAGAAAGCGTCCGCCGAGGCGAAAAAGATCTGGCCCTCCACCCGATAGGTCCTGTGCGTGCCGTCGTCGGACAGGCTGGAGGTGACGCGGAATATCTGCGCGATCTTCCAGGCAAAGAAAATGCCCGAAAGCAGGACGCCCACGAGTACGCCGATGGCGAGATTATGGGTGAGGACGACGCAGGCAACGGTCGCGATCATCACAACGGACGATGAGCGCGGATGGTCTTTGAGGTTGCGGATCGAGGACCAGCTGAACGTGCCGATCGAGACCATGATCATGATTGCGACCAGGGCGGCCATCGGTATCTGTTTCACCCAGTCGCCGAGCACGACGATCATGAACAACAGGAAGACGCCCGCGCAGAAGCAGGACAGGCGTCCGCGCCCGCCCGATTTCACGTTGATGATCGACTGGCCGATCATGGCGCAGCCCGCCATGCCGCCGATAAACCCCGTCGCGGTGTTGGCAAGGCCTTGTCCGATGCATTCGCAGTTCTTGTCGCTGGTGGTATCGGTGAATTCGTCGACGATGGACGCCGTCATCAGCGATTCCAACAGACCGACGGCGGCGACCGCGGCGGAGTAGGGCAGGATGATCGTCAGGGTATCGAGATTCAGCGGGATATCCGGGATCAGGAAGACGGGCAGGGTAGATGGCAGTTCGCCCATATCCCCGACGGTGCGGACATCCAGGCCGAACCCGATGGCAACCGCCGTCAGAATGATGATGCAGATCAGCGGCGACGGGACCGCCTTGGTGAGGTACGGAAACAGGTAGATGATGGCGAGGCCGGCAGCGACCATGACGTAGGTCAGCGAGGGTACGCCGATCAGTTCGGGCAATTGTGCCATGAAAATCAGGATTGCGAGGGCATTGACGAAACCCGTCATCACCGAACGGGAGACGAAGCGCATGACGTAGCCGAGACGGAGGAAACCCGCGACAATCTGCAGAAGCCCCGCAAGTACCGTTGCGGCGAGCAGGTATTGAAGCCCGTGTTCCTTCACGAGAGTCACCATCAGCACGGCGGTGGCCGCCGTCGCCGCCGAGATCATGCCGGGACGTCCGCCGGTGATGGCGACGACGACGGCAATCGAAAACGAAGCGTACAGCCCGATCTTGGGATCGACGCCGGCAATGATGGAAAAGGCGATCGCCTCGGGAATCAGCGCGAGTGCGACCACCAGCCCGGCCAGAATATCGCCGCGGACGTTCCCGATCCATTGGTCCCGGTACGCGTGGAATGACATTATCAAAGTCCCGGTTAAATCAGTGCCCTACGGAACGATGATGCCGTGCCGTTTGGTTTCGCCGCATATGAAGGGCCAAGCTAGCCGAAGAGGCTGCGAAAGGGCTGTCCGGCACAAATGTGGTGAAAATGGCACCGGAACCGACTTATATCAGAAGCGTATGTTGCAGTGCAACAAAATTGGTCGCAATGCAGCATTCCTGATATATGGAATGGGCTACTTTCCAGGAGATATGGAATGGGCTACTTTCTAGGGAAGTCTCTAGTCCTCGACCATCTCCGCCAGCCGGGCGGTATCGGGCACGATCAGCCGGTCTTTTTCCCGGATCACGATTTCGCGGCGCGACAGATCGCCGAGCACGCGGGCAACGGTCTCACGGGTCGTCGAAACCCTAGCCGCTATGTCCGAATGGACCGGAATAGGGGCGATCACTGCGCCGTTGCCCCCATCTTCGGCGGGCTGTGAAAGGCGGAGGAGGTCTGCATAAATGCGGATATTCGCGACGTAGACGCTGAGATCGAATATCCGCCCGGTCGAGCGACGAATGATTGCCGTCAGCCGCTCCATCAGCCGGCGGGAGGTTTCGGGACTGCCGAGAACCGCCGTCATGAAGGACGCGCCGTCGATGACGCAGACTTCGATGGGTTCCAAAGCGACGACTGTCGCTGAACGCGGCGCGCCGTCGATAGCGGCAAGTTCGCCGAACATTCCGCCGGCGGGAATGTCTTCGAAACTTACTTCGCGTCCGCCGGCCGACCAGTTCACGACGCGGGCGCTGCCGGACGTGATGAAGTAGACGTCCTTCGCGTCGTTCTCCTTGCTGATGATCTCCTGCGCGGCCCGCTAGGTCCGCGAGGTACAACGCAGGGCGAGGGCGGTTTTCTAATCCCGGGGGAGGTCGGCCACGAGGGGGAGTTTATCCAGTATCTCAGCAGCGACGGCCATTTTGCCCGGTATCTCGACTGTTTATCTCGATTTCTTTCGCAGTTTCGCAGGGTAAATCTTACTGGGCGTCGATCGCTTTCAGGGCGTCGGTAAAGCCGTTAAGCGAGACCGGGACGGCGATCGTGTTTGCATCCGCCCGCGCCTTGAAGCCGACGATCAGGCGCTGGCCCTTTTTCATATCCGCGAGCATGGCCGGTGTAATTTCTGCCGCACCCTGGCAGCCGCGCTGATTGCAGGTCTGAAGGTTGAATTTGAACTGTTCGGACGTGTCTATCTTGCCGCCAATGCCGGAACCCAGAAAAATACCCAGGGGGACAGT
Source organism: Rhodospirillaceae bacterium (assembly GCA_038120765.1). Lineage (GTDB taxonomy): Bacteria > Pseudomonadota > Alphaproteobacteria > MPNO01 > UBA830 > CAXBCP01. The sequence continues at coordinate 9,310 of JAYOMI010000011.1, read as the reverse complement.
GACGAACATGCCAAGGCGTCGTGCCTCCCCTGTGCCGGCATACCGGATGGCGACCGCAACAACCTGCCGTTTGGTGTTATTGTCGATGATTGTCTGGATGAGCCCGCAGATATTCTGGTTCGCCGAAACCGCCTGGCACTGAAACACCCAGTCGCCGATACGGTCGCCGACTTTGGGTTTGGACTCCTGAGCGGCGGCCGGCAGGCCAAGAACGGCGGCGGCAAGCCCTACAACGGCGGCAATTCTGAATTTCATGATCTACTCCCGGCGAAAGTGTTTATCTGAGGGTATCCGTGAGCGCGAACCTAGTGGGCGCGGCGTTTGCGTTCAACCATACAGATTGGCGCGGCAGTCATCGCGTTGATGACAGCCGCGCCCGGATAAGCGACATTTCGCCCAATGGACCAGAACGTTTCAGATGATTCCTCTCCCGGCGCGCCATCTGCTGCCGCGCTGGGAGATCTGGAGCTCGAACGCGCCGCCATCGAGCGCGCTTTTCTGGCGGCGGCGCGGCGCTATATCGATACGCGCCGTACCCGGATAAGCTACTTTTCGCGCCGCCATTTCAGTTTTCGCGGGGCGATCAGGATGCACCGCGCAGCCCTTGGCGGCGATCTGGTCCGGGCGCCGGTCAATATCGCGCTTGCGCTGCCCCATATACTGAAAATGCTGGCAACAGGTCTGTTCGAACGGTTCGGCTGGCGCAGGGCGTCGGCGGGCTTGCGCCGCTGGCCGACGCAGCTGGAGACGGCGGTGTCCAGAGAGATCGACTGGGTGATGTGGTCCGAGTTTCTGGAACTGCCTTACCGTGCCGGGGACCGCGTTTCCGATCGGGATGCGCTCGCCGATCTGCTTCTGGCAGAGCCCGAGATTGCGCGTGCGATGGCGGCAGCGAAGGCAATTGCGGCGCATCACAGCGACGACGCCGTCTTCAACGTCCGGCTGACGGAGAGCATGGCCCGCTACACGGGCGCCCGGGTCGCCGCTGCCGAGATCGCAACGGCGCTTGCATCGGCGGGTGTCGGAGGGCTGGTGGCGCAGCAATTGACCCCGACGGCCTTTACGCTGGGCCCGGCACTCGCCGCAATCCTTGCCCAGCAGGCTGCGATTATCGCGTTTCCCCTCGGTACCGGTCTTGGCGGCATATGGTACGCCATGTTTCCGGCGGAACCGTCCTGGCAGCTGGTGGCCGGGATCACCGTCGGCCTGCTGGCCGTATCGTCCGTGTTGGCCGCTTTTGCCGGCATCGTCGCGGATCCGATACAGCGGGCGCTTGGCATTCATCGCCGCCGTCTCGAGAGACTGGTCGATTCCATGGAGGCTGATCTGCTTGACGGAGGTACGGGCTTTATAAAGAATAAATAAGATCAATATCGAGAAACAAGCATTTGATTAAACTAAAGATTCTTGGTCTCTCGAGTGATTTTTTCGCCGCCGAGTTCGCTGATTTCGGCAATCAGGACGGGACCGTTTTCGGTGCCGTTCAAGGCGCCGAGCATCCGGCGGACCGGGGTTTCGAAAGCGTCCAGCATGGCGAGCTTGCTCGCGGAGCCGCCGAAAAGTTCTGCCTCCTCAATCTCCGAATACCGATCGCTGACCGACTTTCCAGCAGTGTCATTCAGGGACAGCAGGGTGTCGACGTAACGGCGTTTTCCTTCCGTCGACAGGCCTGAAAAGAGGGTTGCAATGTCCTGCGCTCTCCGGATCGTGGTCAGGGCGCCGCCGCTGCGGTTCAGGCATGCCTGCATTTCCGCCGCCAGGACGGCGGTTTCCGCATTCGGTAAATCGGGAGAGAAGGCGGGCGGCGCGGGGCGCGCGAAAAGGCCCGCAAATAACTGACGGATATTCATGATTTGTGTCTAGATCGGCATGTTAAGGGTTGAAACTGTTTCATATTATTCCAGGACAGGGCTTTTAGAGTGCCGATCAATAAGCTACCATCCTGAGGAATATAGTCAGCACCAATAAACTCAAGGGGACTCTCATGAAGAAAAGACTGATTGTTGCAGCGGCGCTTGCGGCATTCGTCGCGGCGCCCGTCGCCCACGCGGACAGCGTGAAAATCGGGTTTATCAACACTTTCTCCGGCGGACTCGCCATTTTCGGCAAGCATCAGAAGGATGCCGTCGAACTCGCGCTCGATCATCTGGGCCGCAAGCTCGGCGGTCTCGATGTCGAAATGGTCTATGGCGACGATCAGGCCAAGCCCGACGTCGGCCGCCAGGTCGCTGTCCAGATGTTACAGAAGGACAAGGTCGATTTCGTCACCGGCATTATCTGGTCGAACGTTCTGGCGGCGTCGCAAAACGTCGTTCTCAAAGCCGGCAAGATAATGATTACAACCAATGCCGGTTGGTCGCAGATGGCGGGCAAGGGCTGTCACCCGCTTTTCTTCACGACGTCATGGAACAATGACCAGACGCCGGAAGCCATGGGCAAGCTCATGACCGACGAGAAAATCGACAACGTCTTCCAGTTGTCGGTCAACTACCAGGCCGGCAAGGACATGCTTCAGGGGTTCGAGCGCTTCTACAAGGGAAAGAAAGCGGGCCGCATCCTGGTCAAGCTGGGCCAGACTGACTACCAGGCGGAAATCTCGCAGATCCGCGCGGCAAAGCCGAATGCGATCTTCTCCTTTCTGCCGGGCGGGATGGGAATCGCCTTCATGAAGCAGTACCGGGCTGCGGGCATGGAGACGCCGTTCTACAGCGCGTTCACGATCGATCATCTGTCGCTTCCGGGGCATGGCAAGAACGCGATTGGGACCTATCACACCAATTTCTGGAACCTCGACGACAAGGCCGAGCAGAATCAGCGCTTCATCAAGGACTTCATCAAGAAGTACGGCTATTACCCCTCGAGCTATGCGGCGCAGGCCTATGACATGCCGTTCATGGTCGACGATGCGATCAAGGCGGTCGGCGGTGACCTGAAGAACCTGAAGGGTATGGTAGCGCAGATGGAGAAGGCGGCTTTCCCGTCAATCCGCGGCAAGTTCTCCTATAACGTCAATCACGTTCCGATCCAGAACTTCTACAAGCGTGAAGTCGTTGCCGATGCGAACGGCGATCCCAAGATCGTGACCCGTGGCATTGTTTTCGAGAACCACAAGGACGCTTACTACAAGTCCTGCAACATGGATAAGCTCAAAAAGAAACTGAAGCTTTAGAAACGTTTCCGGCCGCCGGGCCGGAAACATTGCCGGACGTTCCCTGCAAAAGGGGACGTCCGGCAACCGATGACGCCAACCTGCGCGCTTTCCGCTTTGCGGGAATGTGCTTCGGTCCGCGCGGTCCCCTCGCAGGTTCGCGCGGCCTCTGGACGATAATTAAAGGCATGACACTATGAGTTTGCTGCTGCTGCTGGAGCAGACGCTGAACGGCATTCAATTCGGGGTTTTTCTTTTCCTGATCTCCGCTGGCCTGACGCTGGTTTTCGGCATTATGAACATGGTCAATCTGGCGCACGGCTCGCTCTACATGCTGGGCGCCTATTATGGTGCAACCCTTGTCGGGCTGACGGGATCCTTCCTCCTGGCCCTCGTCCTGACCATTCCGCTGGCATTGCTGACCGGTATGATCCTTGAAGTGATCGCCCTGCGCACGCTGTACCAGCGCGATCATATGGACCAGGTCCTCGCAACGTTCGGGCTGATCCTGTTTTTCAACGAACTCGTCCGCCTCGTCTGGGGCGCCGAAGCGCAGGCGATGCCGCTTCCCGGAATCTTCGACGGGAATGTCGAGATCATCCCTGGCGTGCCTTACCCGGTGTTCCGGCTTGTGATCATCGGCGTCGGCATCCTCGTTGCCGTATTCCTTTATATTCTGATTTCGAAAACCCGGATTGGCATGCTGATCCGTGCCGGCGCCAGCAACCGCACGATGGTCGGCGCGCTCGGCGTGAATATCCGGTTTCTGTATACGGTTGTGTTCGGCCTCGGCGCCGCGCTCGCGGCGATCGCCGGTGTTATGGCCGGGCCGATACTGTCGGTGGAGCCGGGCATGGGCGAGGAAATGCTGATCCTCGCTTTCGTCGTCATCGTGGTCGGCGGGATCGGCTCCATACGCGGCGCCGTCGTCGCCTCGATCATTGTCGGCGTGTTCGAGACCGTCGGCCGATCGACGCTGCCCGACCTGCTCACCATGATCTTGCCGGTCGATACGGCGCAGACAGCCGGCCCGGCGCTGGCATCGATGCTTATTTATATCCTCATGGCAGCGGTGTTGTTCTTCAAACCCGAGGGCCTGTTTCCGGCGCGGACGGGTTAATCGACATGCTGAACAAAACAAAACTCGGTTTTCTGGTCGTGCTGTTCGGCCTGTTGATCTTTCTCCCGCCGTTCTTCGAAGCGATTGAAGAGCCGTTTTACCTGTCTCTCGCGTCGAGGGTGCTGATCTTCGCCATCGCGGCGATTAGTCTCGACCTCATCCTGGGCTACGGCGGCCTTATCAGCTTCGGCCACGCGGCCTATCTCGGGCTCGGCGCCTATGCGGTGGCCATCCTGAACTTTTACGATATCGAGAACGGCTGGCTCCAATTGATCGTCGCCATCGTCGGTTCGGGGATTGTCGCGGCGTTTATCGGGTCCATTTCGCTGCGGACGGGCGGTCTGTATTTTATCATGATCACGCTCGCCTTCACGCAGATGCTATATTTTCTGGGTATCAGCCTTGAAGAATATGGCGGCGATGACGGCATCAACACGGCGCGCAGCTTCTTCGGCGACTGGATCGATCTCGACGATAACTCAACACTCTACTACGTGATCCTGTTTTTTCTGGCGCTGTGCACCTTCCTGTCGTGGCGGCTGGTCAATTCCCGGTTCGGGATGGTTATCCGGGGCAGCCATTCCAACGAGGCGCGGATGGAAGCGATCGGTTATCCGGTTTTCCGGTACCGTCTGGTCGCTTTTGTTATTTCGGGTGCGATGTGCGGTGTCGCCGGTTTCCTGCTGGCGAACCTGACGGAATTCGTAACGCCCGAATTCATGCGGTGGACCCGCTCCGGCGAGATAATGATCATGGTCCTGCTCGGCGGCATGGGAACCGTGTTCGGCCCCATTCTGGGCGCCGCGGCCTATCTGCTGCTGGAAGACGTGCTCGCGACGGTGACACAGCACTGGTGGATCATCTTCGGCCCGATGCTTCTGATCATCATCCTTTTCGCCAAGAAAGGTCTCTGGGGAATACTGCCGGGTAAGGAGGATATGTCCGATGACTGATCCCATCCTCAAGGTCGACCAACTGGTAAAAACCTTCGGCGGCATCACGGCGACCGACCACGTGGATTTCGAGGTGATGCCCGGTGAAATCCATGCGGTGATCGGACCGAACGGCGCCGGCAAGACAACGTTCGTCGCGCAGGTTGCCGGCATGCTGCGTCCGGATTCCGGAAAGATTGTCTTCAACGGCCGCGATATCAGCCGGATGAGCGCGTCGCAAAGGTCGCATGTCGGCCTTGCGCGATCCTTCCAGATCACCAGCGTGTTCAAGAATTTCACGGCGCAGGAGAACGTCGCGCTGTCGCTTCAGGCCCATGCGGGGCACAGTTTCCGGTTCTGGAAGCGCGCCTCGACCGACGCTCGTCTGGTAGAGCCTGCCCGGCAGATACTGGCGGATGTCGGCCTCGCCGACAGGGCGCTCGTGCTCGCCGGCAATCTGGCGCATGGCGAACAGCGTCAGCTCGAAATCGCGATGGCGCTGGCGACGGCGCCCAAGATGCTGCTCCTCGACGAGCCGACAGCCGGGATGGGAACGGAAGAATCCGAGACCATGCGCGCCTTCATGAAGGACCTCAAGGGCCGCTATTCCATGCTGCTGATCGAGCATGACATGGATACGGTTTTCAGCCTGGCCGACCGGGTAACGGTGCTTGTGTACGGACGGAGCATCGCCACCGGCACGCCCGAAGAAATTCGCAACAATGCCGAGGTCCGCGCCGCGTATCTTGGCGAAGACGAGTAATCGCCATGCTTGAAGTCAAAAGCATCGAAACGTCCTACGGCACCAGTCAGGTGCTGTTCGGCATGTCTTTTTCCGTCAATGAGGGCGAAGTGGTCTCTTTGCTCGGACGTAACGGGATGGGGAAGACCACGACCATCCGGTCCCTGATGGGCATGGTGCCGACCCATGGCGGCACGATCACGTTCGAGGGCGCGGAAGTCCAGAAACTGAAAGACTACCAGATCGCCAAGCTCGGTCTGGGACTGGTGCCGGAAGGCCGCCAGATTTTCCCGAATCTCACCGTTCGCGAGAACCTGATCGCGACGGCGGCGAACCGGTCCGGTGTCGCGGAGCCGTGGACCGTGGATGCCATCGTCGACATGTTCCCCAATCTCGGCAACCGGATGACCAATATGGGCAACCAGCTGTCAGGCGGCGAGCAGCAGATGCTGGCGGTAGGCCGGGCGCTTATGACCAACCCGAAGCTGCTGATCCTGGACGAGGCGACAGAAGGCCTGGCTCCGCTGATCCGCGAGGAAATCTGGAAGTGCCTCGAAGGTCTCAAGGCGCGCGGCCAGTCGATCCTGGTGATCGACAAGAACGTTGACGCGCTGACCCGCATCGGCGACCGCCACTACATCGTGGAACGCGGCCAGATCGTCTGGGAAGGCAATTCCGAGCAGCTCAGCGCCGATGAGGAACTCCAGCACCACTATCTGGGCGTCTGAGCGCGCCTCTTAAGGGTGCGCCTGGCGGCGGGACCAGTCGTCCCACGGGCTTTCGGCGAGGAAGAACCGGTGGCTGTCGTCGAGGAAATCGTGGAAATGAACCACGACCTGGTCGTTCTCGATCAACACAACCGCGTAGGAAGGCGGTTCGAAGTTCCCGGCAAGCGGGCCTTCCGTCATCTGCAGGCGTGTCTGGTGGTTCATCGAACGCACCGAACTGACCGAAAAACAGATGCCGGATGGACGCCTTGTGCGGTTCGACCGCCGCGCGGAATTCATCGCGCTGCTGCAGCGAGATCGCGTCCAGCGCGGGCAGACCGATGAGGAAGGGCGGGTGATGCATGAACAGGAACACGTCGCGGCCCGCCGAGGCGGCGAGAGTTTCTGACAGCCAGCGGCATCGTTCCGCGCAGAAATGCCCCTGGTGGGTGCCGGCCAGCACGGTATCGAGATATACGAACCGGCCGGCGGACGTATCCTGCACGCTGTGAATG
>JAYOMI010000011.1:0-2136 GCA_038120765.1 Rhodospirillaceae bacterium | reverse complement strand
AATGAAACCCGTGCCGTCGCCATCCTGATCGGGAAAATACTGTTTGAATGTTTCGCGGGCATCGTGGTTGCCGATCAGGAGCTTCAGCGGCGGTTCCAGTGCCGCGAATGAGCCGGCGAGACTGTCGAAGGCCGCCGGTTCGCCCCAGTGAGTGAGATCGCCCGTCGCGATCACTAGTTCGGCGTCGGCGTGATGGGCATTGATATCGGCGATCGCGGCGTCCAGCGCGATTTTGGGCTCCCGTCCATACAGTTTCTTGCCGGGCGGAACGAAATGGGTGTCGGAAAGGTGGATGTTTTTCATCGGGATATTCTGCTCGCAGGGGAATGGGCCGGGAAGACAATAGACGGACGGGGATGCCTGTGCATCCCCGTCCGAACTCACCCTGGGGGGCTTCAGGAACCTTTCGGCAGAAGATCGTTCACTTCCTCGACCAGTTCCTGCTGCAGTTCTTTCATGTCGTCCTTGTCGCCGACAACGATACCCTCGATGGCGTCATAGATGACCTGGGTGACCGCGAGACCCTTGTCGCCCGGATAGGCGAGCCAGTCGCGCAGGAGCGGCAGCTGCCGGACAGCTGTCTCCTTGTTTGGGTTCCGCTTGTAGAAATCGGCGAGGATGATTTCGTTCGCCGCCTTGTTCGGCGGCATGTAGCCGGTCGTTTCGGCAACCGCGGCGGCACCGACGCCGGATGTGATGAACTTCAGGAATTTCCAGGCCGCATCGAGCCGCGCCGGATCCTTCGACGTCGAAACCAGCAGGGCCGCGTTTCCGCCCGCGGGCAGGCCCTTCGGCGGCCCGTCGATGCCGGGGAATTCGCTGGTCCGGAGTTCGAAATCGCCCTTCGCACGCTCGATCGCGCCGAGAGCGGAGGTGGACCAGAACATCATCGCAACCTGGCCCGCAGAGAACGACGCCAGAGCATCCTTCCACGAAAGATTCTTCATCCCGCAGCCGCGGAAGATCGACTTCATCGTTTACAGCGCCACGCGTCCGGCCGGGCCGTCGAAATTGGCCTTGCCTGTCTGACGTCAGCGCTCATGGGGCAGATTGAGGAGTTTGCATAAGGGAGGATTTTTGGCTCATCGTAGAGACCCGTAGGGGAACGAAGATGAGACAAAATTCGATGACGACGAAAGACACCGCCGAGCAGGCGGTTCGGGATATCCGCCGTAAGACGCGCAAGCAGTATTCGGCCGAAGAGAAGATCCGCATTGTTCTGGAGGGACTGCGTGGCGAGGAGAGCATCGCCGCGCTGTACCGCCGCGACTCGCATCACTATCGTCGAAGCCGCGAAGCAGGGCTTCAAGTCACGCTCTCAGATCAACAAGGATGTACGGTCCGGACGGCTCTCGTCATTCGAAGAACGCGGCCGCAAGGTAGTGGACGTTGCGGACTGTCTAGCCCCCAAGTTCAATGCCATTTGTGGTTAGAGTTTCTGGGGCAGTCGGTCGCATATTGAGGGCCTGATGTGGTCGGATGTAGTTGTACTGTCTGAGCCACTGGTTGATGGCGATCTGAGCCTGCTTGAGGGCGTAGAAGATCTCGCCGTTGAGCAGCTCGTCCCTGAGGCGGGAATTGAAGCTCCCGCATTGGCCGTCTAATCGATTTTAATACTTGCAAAGTCCTCTGAGATTTGGATATTAAAAAGCCTCTCAAACAGATTTTGTAGCCCTTTGCGCTTGGCTAATCCCTTACGGAGAGAGAGAGAGCGAGCGATGCTGGGGCGAAGCCTTACCAGTCTTATTTTATTTTGTGCGCTGGCTGCGGTGACGCTGCCGGTACAAGCGGCCGACCTCAGCCCCAAGATGCGGGGCCAGATCGAGGAGGTGGTCAAAAGCTACCTCCTGAAGAACCCCGAGATCATCCGCGACGCTTCCGCGGCGCTTGCTGCACGCGAGGAAGCGGAGAAGGCGGCTGCTGTAGCGAAGGCACTCGCCGGGAGCCGGGAGGCGCTGGAGCGCGATCCGGGCTCACCCGTTGGCGGCAATCCCCGGGGCGACGTCACGGTGGTCGAGTTCTTCGACTACAACTGCGGCTACTGCAAGCGGGTGGCACCTGCCGTGAAGGCGTTGATTAAAGCCGATGCCAATGTGCGGGTCGTCTACAAGGAGTTCCCGATCCTCGGCCCAAGCT
>JAYOMI010000010.1:19799-59564 GCA_038120765.1 Rhodospirillaceae bacterium | reverse complement strand
GGTCGTACGGCGTCATCTCAACGTTGACGCGGTCGCCTGCGAGCACCCGGATACGGTTTTTCCGCATCTTGCCCGATGTATGGGCGAGGACTTCGTGGTCGTTATCGAGCTTTACCCGGAACATCGCGTTCGGCAGAAGTTCGAGAACGGTGCCCGAAAATTCCATGAGTTCTTCTTTTGCCATTATATCTCCTGGCGCGTTTCACATTTGGCGGGAAAGTGCGGTTTTGCGGCTCTCAGGTCAAGAGATTTAGCGCGGCAGACGGCAATTGGCCGGTTTTTACATGAACCGACAATACCGGACCGATGAAACCGTCCCCGCCGGCAAATACAGGAACAAAACCGAAAGCGAGATAAATCGAATTTCCAAATGCTCGTTTTCGCCTCGAAAAAATAATTTTTCCCGTGCCGGCGCTGGATTTTAATTATCCCTTATCGTCTGGGGCATAAACCTGTGGAGCTATTTCCTCTTCCCTGTCGATTTGTCTCAGGATCCGTTCATGTCCCAAGCCGTATATATGTTCCATAACATCAGAATTCGGACCAAAATCCAGAGTCTGGTGGCAATTCCACTGATCGTCGCAGCAGTGTTGGCTGGACAGGCAATCCTTGAGAGAAAGGCGGTTTTTGATCGAACGACAAAACTCGAAAGTCTGGTCGAGCTGGCCGAAACCGGCAGCCTGCTGGTCCATGAACTGCAAAAGGAACGCGGGATGTCCGCGGGATTCATCGGCAGTAAGGGCGTCAATTTCGCCGCCGAGCTTCCCGGCCAGCGCGGCAATACCGACCAGCGGGTCAGCAATCTGTCGAAAACCTTGGCCGGTTTCGCCAATGACAACCCCGGCGAAAACCTGACGAAGCGTATCAGCGCGGCTCAAACTGCCATCAAGGGCCTGCAGGAGGCACGTGAGCGTGTAAGCGCACTCAGTTCCACCGTGCCGCAGATGGCAAAATATTATACCGGCACGATCGCCAGCCTGATATCCATCACCGAAGAAATGCATAACCTCACGAAGGATGCCGCGGTTCTCTCCAGGATCGCCGCGTATACGGCGTTTCTGCAGGGCAAGGAACGGGCGGGAATCGAGCGCGCCATGCGCGCCGCCGGATTCGGCGCCGGTAAATTCCCCCCGGGAGTCTACCAGAATTTTCTGAAAATGATGGCGATGCAGGAAACCTACTTTTCGCGGTTCGTCCTGAACACCGGGGTGGCAGAGCGCGAAGCGTTCGCCGCGGCACTGGCATCGCCCGAATTCGCAGAGGTCGAGAAATTGCGGAAAATTGCCCTGCTCAGCCCGACCGATGGAACGGCGGGCGTCACGGCGAAGCAGTGGTTCGGCACCATCACGCAGAAAATCAATGTTCTCAAGTCGGTCGAAGATACTGTTGCCGCCTCCCTCAAGGGATTGACGGTGCAGATGTATGCAGATGCGAAAAATGCGCTGATCCTGCTAGCAGGCCTGACGGCGGCGATCCTGATCGCCACCCTCCTCGCCACCTGGACGATCGTCGGCTCTATCGTAAACCGGATCAAACGCCTGACCGAAATCACCGGCCGCATGGCCGATGGCGAGAAAGACGTCGAAATCGATCTTTCGAAAACCGGGGACGAGATCGGCCAGCTCGTCGGCTCTGTCATTATTTTCCAGGAGAAGCTGACGGAGACCGAACGGCTTCAGGAAGCCCAGCGCGAAGCCGAACTTCGTGCATCGCAGGAAGAACTGCGAAAGGCCGAGGAAAAACGCGCCCAGGACGAACGTCTTGAGGCCGAGCGCCGGGCGATGGACGAAAAAGCCGCCACAGAACGCCGTGAAATGCTGATGAAGCTCGCAACGGATTTCGAAGCCGGTGTCGGACAGGTCATCAAGAGCGTGTCCGAAGCAACGAATGAAATAGATACCGCTGCCGCGTCCATGTCGCGCACCGCCGAGGAAACATCCAATCAATCAGCGGCGGTCGCGTCTGCCTCGCAGCAGGCCAGTTCGAACGTCCAGACGGTCGCAACGGCGACGGAGGAACTCTCCGCATCGATCCAGGAAATCAGCCGCCAGGTGTCGCAAAGCGCCACAAGCGCCCGCGCGGCCGTCGAGCAGACCGACAAGGCGAATGCTGAAATAGCCGGCCTCGCCGAGGCTGCGGCAAGGATCGGCGAAGTCGTTGGATTGATCACCGACATCGCCAATCAAACGAACCTTCTCGCACTCAATGCGACAATCGAAGCCGCGCGTGCGGGCGAAGCCGGCAAGGGCTTTGCCGTCGTCGCAACCGAAGTAAAGTCGCTCGCGGACCAGACTTCCAGGGCGACCGAAGAAATCGGGGAGCAGGTTAGCGAAATCCAGGGCGCGACGAACAGCGCGGTCGCCGCAATTGAGGCGATCGGCGGTACGATCCGTACCGTCGACGATATCACTTCCTCCATCGCCGCGGCGGTCGAGGAACAGGGAGCGGCGACACAGGAAATCGCGACCAACGTCCAACAGGCCGCGACCGGCACCAACGAGGTGGATTCAAGCATCTCGCTCGTCAGTCAGGCCGCGAGCGCCACCGGCTCAGCCGCCGGACAGGTGCAATCTGCGTGTGCCCGCCTTAACGCGCAAACGGCGCAACTCAACCAGGCGGTGGACGACTTCCTCCAACAGGTGAAATCGGCCTAGCACGCGTCAGGGTGTAGATCCGCCTCGCCAAACCGGGCCTCGATCCGCTTTATCAGGTAGTCCCGCAGCTCGCGATACGCCGCTAGACGCACGTCGCGGTGGCCTTCGGCGACGGACGGATCCGGCGTCGGCCAGTATTCGACTTCGGACGCCGTGGTCCGCGTCAGTTCGATCGCCTTGTGCTGGGCCTCGGGCGACAAAGTCACGATGACCTCGAACGAGGTATCCATCAGGTCGTCCAGCCGCTTCGATTTGTGACGCGACATGTCGACGCCGATCTCATCCATCACCGCGATCGCCATCGAATCGAGATCGCCATCGCGAACGCCGACAGAATCGACAAAAACCGTCGTCCCGAATCGGTCCTTGGTCAGCGCTTCGGCCATGGGCGAGCGCAAGGCGTTCTCGCTGCACACGAACAGGATGCTGGACGGAAGGTCGGCCATCGGCCCCCCTCAGCTTCGCACGTGCAGGACGCAGATCAGGGTAAACAGCCGCCGCGCCGTGCTTTCGTCGATCTCGACATATTCCGCGAGCTTGTCTTTCAGAAGCTCCGCGCCCTCGTCATGCAGGCCGCGCCGCCCCATATCGATCGCCTGGATCTTCGACGGGCTCGCCGTCTTGATCGCGTCGTAATAGCTCTCGCAGACGGTGAAATAGTCCCGGATAATCTTGCGGAAGTGGGACAGCGCCAGCGGGATGTCCGCGAAATGATACCCGTCATTATCCGTGATCTCGAAGATCAGCCGGGATTCCTGCCGCAACAGCCGCAGGGCGTAGGGACCGTTTTCGCGGTCGGCCATCCGGAAGTAGTTCTCTTCCAGCAGGTCGTAGATCGCGACCCGGCGCTCGTGCTCCACTTCGGGATTGCGCGCAATGAAATTGCGGTCATCCAGCCGGACGTCGAACAGGCGATTGCTTTCATCCGACATGCCGCCCTCCCCGTCAGCCGTCGTCCAGGCGGACCGAGAGCGACAGGGCATGCGCATCGAGCCCTTCGGCGCCTGCCAGCGTCACCGCGGCGGGACCGATGCGGGCAAGCGACGCCGCATCGCAGGAGACCAGCGTGGTGCGCTTCATGAAGTCGGTCACGCCGAGGCCCGATGAAAACCGCGCGCTCCGCGCCGTCGGCAGGACGTGGTTCGGCCCGGCGACATAATCGCCGATGGCCTCCGGCGTGTGACGGCCGAGGAAAATCGCCCCCGCATGGGTGATCTTCTCCGCCAGGGCGTCCGGCGCCGCAACGGCGAGTTCCAGATGTTCCGGCGCGATCCGGTCGACCAGGGGCACGGCGTCTTCAAGGCCGGGGACGAGGATGATCGCCCCGTGGGTATCCCAGCTGCGCCGCGCAATATCCGACCGCTGCAAGCGGCCCAGTATCCGTTCGGCGGCGTCGGCGACGGCATCGGCCAGGGCCGCACTGTCGGTGATCAGAACCGATTGCGAGGATGCATCGTGCTCGGCCTGGGACAGCAGGTCGGCGGCGATCCAGTCGGGATCGTTCTCCGCATCGGCGACGACGAGTATTTCGGACGGCCCGGCGATCATGTCGATGCCGACGGCGCCGAAGACCTGGCGCTTGGCTTCCGCGACATAGGCGTTGCCGGGGCCGGTGATCTTGTCCACCGGAGCGATCGTCTCCGTGCCATAGGCCAGCGCCGCGACGGCCTGCGCGCCGCCGATCCGGTAGATTTCCGTGACGCCGGACAGCTCGGCCGCGGCGAGCACCAGCGGGTTCACCTTCCCGTCCGGGGTCGGGACAACCATCACGATCCGCGAGACGCCCGCGACATTGGCCGGCACCGCGTTCATCAGCACGGAGCTCGGATAGGCCGCCGTGCCGCCCGGCACGTAGATGCCCGCCGCCGAAACCGGCGTCCAGCGCGTGCCGAGGCGCACCCCTTCCGCGTCGGTGAAGGAAAAGCCTTCCGGCAACTGGCGCTCGTGAAAGGCGCGGATGCGCGCCGCGGCGAATTCAAGCGCCTCGATCTGCGCCGGATCGCATGCCTCGCGGGAAGCGGCAATCAGGTCGGCGTCGATCCGCAGGCCGCCCGACACGTCCAGCCGGTCGAACTTTTCCGTGTATTCGACCACGGCCGCGTCGCCGCGCGCGCGCACATCGGCGATGATGTCCGCCACCACGCCCCGGACATCGGCCGCGGTTTCGCGCCCCTGTGCGGCATAGTCCGCGAACGCTTTCCCGAATCCGGAATCCGCCGCTGACAGTCTAAGCGGCATCGAGCGTCTCCCGGAACCGGTCGATCCAGCCGTGGATTTCGGCAGACCGCGTTTTCAGCGCAGCCCGGTTCACGACGAGTTGCGACGTCACCGTGGCGATCTCCTCGATCTCGACCAGGCCATTGGCCTTCAGCGTCGAGCCGGTGGAGACAAGATCGACGATACGCCGGCACAGCCCGAGCGCGGGGGCGATTTCCATCGCGCCGTTCAGCTTGACGCATTCGGCCTGCACGCCGCGCTGGGCGAAATGGCGCCGCGTGATCTCGGGATACTTTGTCGCGACGCGCACGTGGCTCCACCGCTTCGGGTTCTCCCGCTTGAGCTCGTCTTCCTTCTCGGCCACGACCATCCGGCAATAACCGATGCCGAGGTCGAGCGGCGCATAGACTTCCGGATAGTCGAATTCCATCAGCACGTCGCGCCCGGCAACGCCCATCTGGGCCGCGCCGAAGGCGACGAAGGTCGCAATATCGAAGGACCGCACGCGCAGGATGGACAGGTTCGGGACGTTCGTCGCGAATTCCAGCTTGCGTTCGTTCTTGTCCGAGAACGCCGGCTCGGGCTCGATTCCGGCACGGGCGAGGACGGGCAGAAGCTCTTCCAGAATGCGTCCCTTGGGCACCGCAAGGCGCAGGGTATCGTTCGCGGTCGTCATCGTCGTCTCCTGTTCGGCTGCCTGATCCTGACGCTTAAACGCTCAGGACGCCGATCCTTCTTTCGGATCGTTTTCGGCCAGATCGTGCTCCGGCCGCCACTGGGTCGGCCACGGATCACCAAAATCCTCCGCGTGGCACAGAATCCGCTCGACCTCGAGACGGATCGCCGCGCCACCGGCAAAAACGAGGTCTACATACGCGTTCGTCGCCTCGAGGGCCAGCAAATCGAACATCTGGCCGCGCTGCGCCTGGTCGAAGTTCCGGCGGCGCACGGCGGTCACGCGATCGAAGGTCACGCCGCAGCGGACGCGTTCGTAGATCCGGCCGCTGACCTTCTCGGCCGGCGCGTCTTCCCAGCGGAACCGGTTGGCCACCAGGGCGAAACGGCTCTCCGCCGCGAGGTAGATCATCTCGCTGATCGGGATCACCGCGTCCTGCAACAACGCGGACAGAACGGCGATATCCTCCGGGTCGGTGGCCGCAAGCTTCAGCGCGCCGTCTGAAACCCCGCCTGAAGTACCGCCTGAAACGCTGTCAAAACCAGCGTCGGACATCATACAAGCCTCTCTGTGTATCGTGTGCGCATCGTCAATCTCAGGTTTCCTTCACGCGTTCGATCACCGCCCCGCAGGCGCCGAGCTTTTCCTCGATCCGCTCGTAGCCGCGGTCCAGATGATAAACGCGGCGTATGACGGTTTCTCCCCGGGCCGCAAGGGCCGCGAGGATCAGCGACGACGACGCCCGCAGGTCGGTCGCCATGACCTCCGCGCCGGTCAGATGATCGACACCGCGCACCATGGCGGACGCTCCGTGAACATTCACGTTCGCCCCCATGCGGGTCAGTTCGGGCACATGCATGAACCGGTTCTCGAAAATCGTCTCGGTGATCATCGCCGCCCCGTCGGCCACCGACATCAGCGCCATCACCTGCGCCTGCAGGTCGGTCGGAAAACCGGGGAAAGGCTCGGTCATCACGTCGATGCCCTTCAGCCCGCCGTTGCCGAGACGGACCTTCGTGCCGTCCGCCGTATCCTCGATCTCGAGCCCCGCCTCGCCCAGCATCTTGAACGCGGCTTCGAGCAGCCCCGGACGCACGCCCTTCAGCTCCAGTTCGCCGCCGGTGATGGCCGCGGCCATCGCGTAGGTCCCCGCCTCGATCCGGTCGCAGACGACCGGGTGTTCGGCGGCATGCAGGCGGTCGACCCCCTGGATGGTGAGCGTGTCCGATCCGATGCCGTCGATCTTAGCCCCCATCGCGACGAGACAATGGGCGAGGTCGGTCACTTCCGGTTCCCGCGCCGCGTTGGTCAGCACCGTTTCGCCCTTTGCCAGGCACGCGGCCATCATCAGGTTTTCGGTCGCCCCGACGGACACGAAGGGAAAGACGAACTTGGCTCCGGTCAGGCCGTTCGGCGCGCGGGCGGTCATGTAGCCGCCGTTCAGCTCTATCTCCGCGCCGAGCTGTTCCAGCCCGCGGATATGCAGGTCGACCGGGCGCATGCCGATTGCGCAGCCCCCCGGCAGGGAGACCTTCGCCTCGCCGAACCGGGCGACCAGCGGGCCGAGCACCAGCACCGACGCCCGCATCCGGCGCACCAGATCGTAGGGCGCGACCGTGTTGTCCACCCCGCCGGCATCGAACGTCATGGTCATGCCGCTTTCGGCCGCGCCTTCGGAAATCGCGACGCCGTGCTGTTCCAGCAGTTTCGACATGGTGGAGATATCCGCGAGGCGCGGCAGGTTGGTCAGCGTCAGCGGCTCGGCGCTCAGCAGGCTCGCCGCCATCAGCGGCAGCGCCGCGTTCTTTGCGCCGCTGATGCGGATTTCGCCGGAAAGCCTGTTTCCGCCCTGTATGACTATCTGGTCCATGATACCCGCATTTGCCCGGCATTCATCGCCGGCGTTCCTGATTCAGCATTTTTCCACTGGTAGAGGATCGTGCTTAGAAAATGTCGAATGTGTATAATGGCTTACGACTGTGATGACCAGCGTTCGAAACGACGACCGACGGCCCCGGCAATGACGATTTCTGCAGACAAGCGCGTGGAACTGGGGAACGGACTTTCCTATGGCGGCGAGCCCTACCCCGATGAGTTGAGGTTCGGCGATTTACCCGAGACAGAGCGTCGGAATTTTATCCGAACAGCCAACGAAACGATTACGGAACTTACCGCCCACAAGGGTATCTTCTTCGAACGTTACTTTGGCCGAAATAAGGGGAGCTACCTCTGGTTTATCATGGGATTTGGCCAGTTGTTCGTTCTCGTCACAATCGTTCCGGTTTTTTTATCGATACGCCAGATCCTGGAGGGTAGCGCTTACATGCAGACGTCCGATTGGGTGAGGTTTCTGCTCGTCCTGATCGGTTTTTTTATGAATTCCGCAAGCTTGATAATCGCTTCATCTTCGGTTCATACGCAAAACTACTGGTCAGAATTCCTGATCCTCGTGAACGATCCGGATACCAAAGAGCATGTGAACTTCGTCGTGAACCGACCGGCACCCAAATATCACCTTTTCTCCGGCTGGCTTCAAACGTGGGGTATTCTGATCTGGCTGGCGGGCGTCCTGTTCTGGACGACCTGACGCGCAGCTAGGTATCGTCTGCCCGATCGGGGCTGGAATCCCGCCCGCGGGACTGCTCCTTGCGGCGGCGGAGATTGGCGCGCAGCGCTTCCGCCTGGCGTTCGAGCCGCTCGGCCTCGCTCGCCGTGGGCTGGCGCGCGGAAGGCTGGCGCTGTGCGGGCCGGCGCGCCGGTTTGTCAGGCTTTTCTTCAGATGTTTCGGTCATACCCACCTTATAGCGCGAATTCGCGAATGCCGCAGTTGACATTTTTCCCGCCGGTGGCATTGTGCGCCGCGCCGTAACGGGCCGCCGTAGCTCAGTGGTAGAGCGCACCCTTGGTAAGGGTGAGGTCGAGAGTTCGATTCTCTCTGGCGGCACCATTTTTCCGCAGCGTTCAAAAAAAGAATTTCTGGCCTTCGCATAAGCTCTATTTACGCTGATCAGCGCGGACGCGGATCTTACTTTCAGCGCTTTGGGAACAACTGCGCTACAAGAGGCTGCAGTTTTGCGCTCGTTGCGCCGAATTTTCCCATATTGCCGCTTCCGGATCTCGCATCATACTCAATTTGGCCGACCCTCCGACCATCCTGCATAACTTCGACCCGTGCGTAGGTAAGATACATGGCCAAATCCCAACCCCAATTGGCCGTATAAGACACAATTTGCGAACACGCTGCCGGCGCGGCGCCCTCGATTGTTGAGACTTTATACCCCTGCGCCTCAATGAGCCGGGACAGTTCAGGATGAAATCCATCCATGTGAACTGCCGTGTTTCTCTCAACGCAGACCTGCTCAACAGAACCAACAGGAACCGGATCGACTTTCTGTACAATACTGCAACCGGCCAGTGTAGCTGCCGCCGCCAAAACTGGAATAATGGTGATCTTCAAAACGCGGTCCCCCAACATCATCTCGCCACAAAGGTCTTGTTCACGAAAAAGCAGATCAGTGGACAGCCATGCCTGATTATCGAGATAGAATTGGCAAGCACAGGTTCACACTAAACGTGAGCACACTACTTAGCCACCCGCCCCCTTAACCAAAGCAGTCGCCATACCCCGCTAGTGAAGCGACCCGGAGATACGCGCGTCCGCAGGAGTGTCCTGCGTTTCGGCGTTCTGGAACGCGCGATAAAGCGCTGACTCATTGCGAAGGATGCGGAAGTTCGAGGACGTGACAACAAGTCCGGCGCGAAAATCATCTGTCTTCGACACTAGTGCGAGTGCGCTTTGCATCGGTCACGCCCGCAATGTCCGATGGCAAGGGGCCCCGCTGCAGACCAGCGACGCGCACACACGTTATTCCGATATGCTATACTCCGGGTAATTCTCTCCCTGAAGAAAGACTGCTTCAATGAAGTTTAACGCCCCGATTTTGCGATCCGCGTTGATTGTCGGGCTCGTCGGTGTATCGCCGCTTGCCCTTACTGCCTGCGACGAGAAGGGGTCTGCCGAAAAAGCCGGCGAGGCCATCGATGACGCTGCGCGGGACACAAAGAAGGCGCTCGAGGACGCGACAAAATAGCGGCGCCCCCCTCTCGTCATTCCCGCCTGCGCCCGAACGACCGGCAAATTTCGAACACAAAAACCACCTGGATGTTCGCATTTTGTTCCATCTCGTGATAGCCTGATTGGACATCGAATTCCCGGGTCCACCGGCTTTAACGCGCGCGGCACCGTCGCGCGTGAACCGGTGAGGTGCGCCCGGCAAACGGAGCGGGAAAACGCAGAAGCAAAACGGAGCAGGAAAACGCCTACACTGTCCCCGCCGGAACTCCCCTCCGCCCTCCCCCTTCGGGTGCATGGGGTTGAATTGCAGGTTTGGTATTCCGGGGTCCCGGATTGTGCGCGGGGACATGGCCGTTTCGGCGCCGCGCGCGATAGGGCACACTCTTTGCACAGGATGCGGAGGTTCAGAACATGACATCAAATCCGGGAAATACGGGCGACACATCACCTGCCCCGAACGGCGCGGGCGAACATCCCGGCGCGAATATTCTCGTCCCCGACTGCGGTTCCGGTCCCGGCCTGCTGTTGCTGGCGGACGGGACGGTGCCGGACGGGGCCGTTCAGGCCCGCGCCCGGCTGTTCGCAGAGGAAGGCTATGTCGTCGCCGCGCTGCGCGGGACACCGGGCGCGTCGGAGGTCAGGGAGGCGGATGTCAGGGACGCTGCCGCCCGTCTGACAGACCGCGCCGAGGTCACAGGTGGACCGGTCTGCGTCGCCCATGGCGACATCGCCGCGGCCGCGCTGGGCGCCGCGGAGGCCTTTGCCGCCCTTGTTGTCTTCGATGCGCCGGGCATTCCGGGCGGGTCCGGCGGAGCGGATAGTGCGGACGGGTCTGACGACCCTGCCTCCCTGCCCTGCCCGGTCGTTTTCCAGTTCGGCACGCGCGACGCCCCCGATGCCGCGGCGGCGGCGGCGCGTCTTGCGGGCAGGCTGAACTCGGGAAACGGCTCGCGGCTGCATGTCTGGCCCGATGCCGCGCCCGGTTTCGCCCTGCCCGGTCATGCGGCGTTCGACCGGCGCATCGACAGTCTCGCCCATACGCGCACGCTGGAGGTCATCCGCCGGGTCGCCGGGCCCTATTACGATTACGAAGCCCTGTTCGCGGAACATATCCGCCACGAATTCGAAACCCGCGATGTCGATGCCACCATGGCGACCATGATCGCCGACCCTTACGTGAACCATGTGGCGACGCTGGCCGGCGGCGTCGGCCACGACATGCTGAAGCGGTTCTACAAGTACCATTTCGTCGACCAGAACTCGCGCGAGCGCACTAGTACCACGGTCTCGATGACGCCCGGGCCGGACCGCGTGGTGCTGGAACTGGTCGTGCGGTTTCGCCACGACGCGGTGCTGGACCGCTATTTCCCGGGCATCGCGCCGACCGGCAAAATGGTCGAGCTTGCCACCCTGCTGGTGGTGAAGTTCCGCGGCGACAAGGTGTGCCACGAACATATCTACTGGGACCAGGGATCGGCGCTGAAGCAGATCGGCGTGCTGGAGACCGGCGACCTGCCGGTCGCCGGGCCGGAAGCCGCCTGCAAGGTGCTGGACGAGCACCTGCCGTCCAATATATTCATGCAGGATGCGTGGGCGACATCGGACGGCAAACCGCTCTGAAGGCCCGATCGACTGCTCTTCCCCTTTTTCCGGACTGGAATCACGCCATGACAGACGCACCGATGTTCACCCCCTTCACCCTGCGGGGCATGACCCTGAAAAACCGCCTCGTGATGTCGCCGATGTGCCAGTACTCGGCGGAAGACGGCACCGCGAATGACTGGCACCTGGTCCATCTCGGCAGCCGGGCCATGGGCGGCACCGGGCTGATCATCACGGAGATGACCGATATCTCCCCGGAAGGCCGGATATCGGAGGGCTGTGTCGGCATGTACAAGCCGGAACACGTCGCCGCCTGGAAACGCGTCGTCGACTTCGTCCACATCCAGTCGGATGCCAAGATCGCCGTCCAGCTCGCCCATGCGGGACGGAAGGCAAGCTGTGCGGTTGCCTGGGAAGGCGGCGGGCCGCTGCCAGCCGATCGCGCGTGGGAAATCATCGCGCCCTCCGCCATTCCGTTCTCGGCGGACAGCCAGACCCCGCGCGAAATGACCCGCGCCGACATGGACCGGCTGGTCGAGGCCTTCGCCCAGGGCGCCCGCTGGGCGGAGGACGCGGGCTTCGACATGATCGAAATCCATGGCGGCCACGGCTACCTGATTTCAAGCTTCATCTCGCCCCTGTCGAACACGCGGACCGACGAATACGGCGGCACGCTGGAAAACCGGATGCGGTTCCCCCTCGAGGTGTTCCATGCCATCCGCGCCAACTGGCCGGACGACAAGCCGGTCTCCATGCGCATTTCCGCCTATGACTGGGTCGAGGGCGGCACCGAGGTCGACGATGCGGTGGAGATCGGCAGGATGATGAAGGAAGCCGGGCTCGATATCCTCGACGTCTCCAGCGGCAACGTCACCGACGACCCCCGCCCCCGGGTCGAAGGCCTGTTCCAGACCCCGTTCAGCGAACGCGTCCGCGCCGAGGCCGGCATCCCGACCATGACGGTGGGCAATGTCGGCGGCCCCGAACAGATCAACGGGATCATCGCCGACGGCCGCGCCGATCTGTGCTGCATGGCCAAGGGGCAGCTCTTCGATCCCTATTTCGCCCAT
Source organism: Rhodospirillaceae bacterium (assembly GCA_038120765.1). Classification (GTDB taxonomy): domain Bacteria; phylum Pseudomonadota; class Alphaproteobacteria; order MPNO01; family UBA830; genus CAXBCP01. The sequence goes on along the minus strand of JAYOMI010000010.1, from coordinate 47,270 downwards.
CACGCGGCGCGCACCCTGGGTGTCGAGGACTACAAATGGCCGAAACAGTATACCGCCGCCGGGTTCTTCAGGCCGGTCGACTGACCGGGCGGCGAACGGCGGCGGCGACCCGCGCCCGGTCAGAAGACGCCGTTGGCTCTCTGCACGGCACGTACATAGCCGAGAATGGAAATAAGCTGGCGATCCGTCACGCCGGGGACCGGTTTCATGTCGCCAAACTGCCAGTGATGGGCGCGCACGCCTTTTCTGGGGGCGACCATGAAGGCGCCGTCGCCATGATGGGCGGGATGATAGATGCGGCTTATGAAGGTCGGGCCGGCGCCGGTACCCCGGGCAGTCTTCCCGTGACACGACGCGCAATAGGCCTCGTAGTTCATCTTCCCGAGGTTTAACGCGGGGGACAGTTCGGGTTCGACGGGTTTCGCGTAGATGTGGTGCATGTCGGCCTTTGCGGAAGAAAGCTGCGCAATCGCCCCGCCAACGGCCAGAATTGTCGCTATGGCCAGAAGCGGTTTCATCTTAAGGATCATGAGCCTCTCTCAAAAACGATTTGTGCAGAACCATCAAAGCTTTGACCTAATGTTTCTTATTGGACCGGAACGATTTGTGGCAGGCCGAGCATGCGGCGCCGATGCGGCGGAACTGGGGCATTAGGTCCTGACGTTCGCCGTTTCCGGCCATTCCGGACAGGATATGCGCTTCCTTGCCAAGATTGTCCGCGAGCGCGTTGAACCTGCCGGGGCTAGTCCAGATTTCCGGTCTTGCGACACTCGGCGGGTCCATCGATCCCGCCGGAAACAGATCCTGCATCCGTTTGCTGTGTTCCGATATCCGCTTGGCGGCGTCGATCAGGGCGGTGCCGTCAACGGCCGCCTCGCGCTGGATCTCCCCCTTCAGGGCTTTCATGGCCTCGCCGAGGGAGACCATGAGGTCCATGCGTTCCTTGACGATACCGGTCGCCCCCTCATGGGCACTGAGCGACGGTATCGAGAGCGGGTACGCCGCTGCGAACACTAGAACCAGACGAAAGACGAAACGCATGGGCAAACCAGACTCCGACCGGACCGGCCGGAAAAAAGGCCGGTTGGCACAACTGCGATTGATATGGCTCAACTAGTCCAACGAGACAGACGGCATTATATCACAGGTCGTCGCCGTCCGTTCCAGAAAGGCATGCAAACATGGCATTCACACGCAGAGATTTCCTAGGTGCCGCCGCGGCGCTCCCGCTTGCGGGGCCGGGCTTGTGGAAAACGGCTCTCGCTGCGGCGGATCCGACGGCTCAGGTGTTGCGCGCGACGTCGGGCATGACGCGGCTGGTCCCCGGCGATTTTCCGGAAACACAAATCTGGGGCTATGACGGATCGACTCCGGGTCCGGTCATCCGGGTGCGGCAGGGCGAAACGATCGTTCGGCGCTTCATCAACGAACTGCCCCAGCCGTCAACCGTTCACTGGCACGGGATCCGCCTGAAGAACGGGATGGACGGCGTGCCCGGGCTTACGCAGGCGCTCGTGCCGCCCAAGGGAGAATTCCTCTACGAATTCGATGCGCCGGATGCCGGCACCTACTGGTATCATCCGCACAACCGGACCTGGGAGCAGATGGCGCGCGGCCTGTACGGGGCGATTGTCGTCGAGGAAAACGAGCCGCCCGTAGCCGACCGCGACGAGGTGCTGCTCATCGATGACTGGCGGCTGCAACCGGATGCCAGCATCGCCGGCGGGTTCGACGCGATGATGGACTGGTCGCATGGCGGACGGATGGGCAACTGGCTCACCGTCAACGGCAAGGGCGAATACCGCCAGCCGGCCCGTCACGGGGAGCGCTTGCGTCTCCGGCTTGTAAACGTCGCGAATGCGCGGATTTTCCCGCTCAGGCTTGATGGTCTTGAAGGCTGGATCGTCGCGCTCGACGGCCAGCCCCTGGCCCGGCCGGAGCGGGCTGGCCGAATGGTCCTGGCACCGGCACAGCGGATCGATCTCCTTGTCGACGTGGTCGCCGCCGACGGCGCCCGGGCGTCGATCGACTTCTTGTCGGGGAACGATATCTATCCCCTTGTCGGGTTCGATATCGACGGGCGCGTGCGGACTGAACGCCTCTCGCCTCCCGCACCGCTGGCCCCGAACCCGGTACCGCCCCTCGGCGATACAGGCCAGGCGCGGACCGTCACGCTGCGCATGGAGGGCGGCGCGATGGGCGGCATGGGGGCGCGATGATGGGCGGACGCATGATGGGCATGCGGAATCTGGTCGCGGCCGGCAGGGTATGGGCGTTCAACGGTGTCGCCGATATGCCGGATGCGCCATTGCTGGCCGCATCCCGCGGCGAAACCGTCAAAATAGACATGATCAACGATACGGCCTGGCCGCACGCCATCCATCTTCACGGACATCATTTCCGGAAAATCGATAAGAACGGTCAGGCGGGGCCCCTGCGGGATACGCTGCTTGTGGATCGCGGGGAAACCGCACAGATCGCGCTCGTGGCGGACAATCCGGGCAAATGGCTGCTGCACTGTCACATGCTCGAACATTCGGCGGGCGGGATGATGACCTGGATCGACGTCGCGGCCTGAGGGCGCAGGCTGCGTGCTGCAGAACGCCCGGCCCCGGTGCTCATGAAGAAGGATATCCGGCGGATGGGCAGTCGCGTGTTGACCGGCCGCGCGAAGCCCGCAAGACTGCTGCCATGACACCTTACGATCTCCTCGGCGTCGATCGCGGCGCGGACCTTGAAGACATCAAGCGCGCGTATCGTGCGCTTGCAAAGCAGCTTCATCCCGACGTGAATGCGGGCGATGAAGGCGCCGCCGACCGCTTCAAAGAAATCACGGCGGCCTATAACCTCCTTGCCGACCGGCGGAAACGCGCGGAGTTCGACCGGAACAGCCCTGCCAATGGCAGCGACGGGGACGGCCTGCAACCCTGGCAGAAAGGCGGCGCCTGGTTCGATTTCGAGATCGACGAAAGCACCGGCGAACGGACGGTGGACCTGTTCGGCGATGTCGCCGGCACCCGGCTGGGAAGGGTCAAGGGGGCGGCCGCGACGTCGCTCTGGATGAAGGGCGAGGATATCGCCGAAACCCTGAAGGTCGTTCAGTCCGAAGCCGATGAAGGTATCTGCAAGCTGGTCACCACGATGACCGGGATTACCGTCGCGGTGGATATTCCCGAAGGCACCGGAGACGGCGATATCATCACGCTGCGCGGTTTCGGGATCGAGGGCTTTGGCGGCGGCCCGCCCGGCGATCTCAACGTGATCGTCAGCGTGATTCCAGACCCCGCGATTGAAGAGCGCGACTGATCGCTCTCCGGTCGACTTCTTCGAGCGTCTTGCCTGATTCCTGGTACAGGGCCAGCTTTTCGCGGTAGACCCGCGCAAGATCCTTTCGCCCCTTCTCCGACATGGAAGAGAACTGCCCCGCGATCTCCTGCTTCTGGGGATCGACCCGCAAAATCCTGGATTTGGCATCGAACCCGACCGGGCGCCCGCGATGAACCACGATCAGACGGACCCGCGCCGAATCGCCGGCATTGTACCCGCCGCGAAAGCCCATCGCGCGGAACCCGTCGATGCTCCAGTCGGCGATCGCATAGCTCACGTCGTCGAGCACGAGCATCGCGCTCTTTTCCGGAATCCGGAAAAGGCGTCGCCGCTCGCGCGGATCGCGTTTCTTCTGAAACAAACCGAACAAAGGTCACACCGGGTTGTATTGGACAAGTCCATTTCACGCCGGGATTGTTAATATTGGGTTAAGACATTTCAGACATCGAACGCATCCTGGGCGGCACAGATATCGACATCCGCCGCCGCCTCGAATATCCTGATAATCTGTGTTATATCAACATCCTGCCCAAGTTGATTAAGAGCAGACCTGAACACTTCCCGCGCGTAATTGCCGGTGGTCAGCGGCGCCCCCATATCCTGTCCGAGCTTGGTCGCAAGCGTCAGATCCTTGTGCATGAGCGCCAGACCGAAGTCCTGGTTTTTCCGGCCGGGGATGACGAATTTCGGCAGGGACGTATCCGCGACATAGCCGCGGCCCGAGCCTTTGGACAGGATCTCGGCAAAGCGCATGGGTTCGATCCCGGCCTTGGTGGCGAGCGCCAGGCCTTCGAAGGTGGCGATCCGGATGCAGGACGAGATCATGTTGTTGATCAGCTTCATCGCATGGCCGGACCCGGTATCGCCCGCGTGGAAGATGTTCGGGCTGATCGAGGCGAATGCCGGCTTCACCTTTTCGAACAAGGCCCCGGACCCGCCGACCATGATCGCGATCGTGCCCTGTTCGGCGCCGCTCACGCCCCCCGATACCGGGGCATCGATCATATCGATCCCCTGGGCCGCCAGGCGGGCCGCCATGTCCTTCGTGGCAAGCGGATCGCCCGTGGTCATATCCGCGATCAGCGCCCCCTTCGGCAGGGACGCAGCGATACCATCCGGTCCGAATATGACCTCCTCCACCTGAACCGATGTCGGAAGGCAGGTGAGGACAAGCTCCGCACCCGACGCCCCTACGCCGCCCGGGCCGTTCGCCGCCTTCGCCCCCTCGGCGACCAGCGTATCGACCGCGGCCTGGTTCAGATCCCAGACATGCAGCGTGTGATCCGCCATGATGCGGCGGGCAAGGGCTGCGCCCATGTTCCCAAGGCCGATAAATCCGATATCGCTCACGTTTCTCTCCCCAGATTTTAGGTATTTTGCCGTTTAGCCGGCGAATTTGAACATCGGCTTGCCGTCCGGACCGCCGCCGACGATATGCCCGCCGCCGACATCGGCGAAGTGGGCCGGCAGGATCATGGTGTCGGTCTCGGCATGCCGGTCGACAAAGGCCATGCGGGTTTCCCGCGACAGCACCGGATCCTCGCAGAAGATGCTGGACCACTGGGATTCCGGCACCTGCAACGGATGATGCATAAGATCGCCGCAGAAAATGCCGTGATCGCCGCCATGTTCGAGATGCAGGCACACAGCACCCGGGGTATGACCCGGGGTATGCTCCAGCCACAGGCCGGTATCGATCTCATGGTCGCCGTAGACCATGGTCGCCTGCCCTGCCTCGACCACCGGCAATACGCTGTCGATGAACGCATCGCGCGCCCAGTCCTGATTGCGATGTTCTTCTTCCCAGTAATCGTATTCGATCTTGTGGAACAGGTAGTTCGCATTGGGAAATGTCGGCACCCAGCGCCCGTCGATCAGCTGGGTGTTCCAGCCGACATGATCTGTATGCAAATGGGTGCACATGACAATATCGATGTCTTCCGGGGCGACGCCCTGAGCGCGCAGATTATCCATCCACGGCCATTTCTGGCGATGCCAGTTCGGACGGACAGGACGGTCCTTGTCGTTGCCGACGCAGGAATCGATCAGGATGGTCAGACGCTCGGTCCTGACGACATAGCTCCGGAAGGCCATGATGACGTTTCCTGTCTGCGGATCGATGCTATGCGGCTCCAGCCAGCCGCGGTGCCTGTCCACCGCGTCCCTGGTCGCATCGGGATACAGCTCCAGCGGATCACGGTAAATTCCCTGCCATTCCATCACGCCGCCGATGGTTACGTCGCCGATTTTAAGTGTGCTCACGCCTGCCTCCGATATTCGTTACGGGCGTAATCTAACAGATTTATCGTCGCGTGAATTGCAGGTGCCATGGTACCGAACAATAAACAGAAGCGGGGAAACCATGAAGAAAGCATTCGCACTCGTCACGTTGCTGTCTGCCATGCCATTGGCGCAGCCACAGGCAGAAACACTGCTGGAACGCGGTACCTACCTGATGAAAAGCGTTGTCGCCTGCGGGAACTGCCATACCGCAAAAGGCGGCCCCATGGCCCGGCACGAGCTCGCCGGCGGCTTCGAAATGAAAGAAGGGCCGATCGATGCGGTCACACCGAATCTCACCCCCGACAAGGAAACCGGCATCGGCAACTGGACGGATGCCGAACTGATGGTCGCCATTCGCGATGGAAAGCGGCCGGACGGTACGCTGATCGGCCCGCCGATGCCCTATGACATGTACCGGCGTCTGTCGGACCGGGATACGATGGCCATCATCGCCTATCTCCGAAACCTGAAGCCGGTAAAGAACGCGACGCGCAAGTCGGTATACAAAATGCCGCTTCCCCCGGCCTACGGGCTCCCGTCGGCTCGATCGCCGATGTGCCGCGCACCGACAAGGTCGCCTATGGCGCCTATCTTGCCGGACCGCTCGGCCATTGCATGGAATGCCATACGCCGATGACCAAGCCGCCGTTCCGGGACTATGAAAACAAATTGGGCGCCGGCGGCTTCAAGTTCGAAGGCCCCTGGGGCGAGAGCATCGCCGCCAACCTGACGCCGCATGCGGAAACAGGCCTCGGCAAATGGACCGACGCGCAGATTGTCGCCGCCGTCAGGCAGGGGGTGCGCCCGGACGGCACGAAACTGCGCCCGCCGATGGCTTACGATTACTACAAGAACATCAGCGACGCCGACATGGCTGCCATCGTGGCATATCTGCGGTCGCTGAAACCGGTGGAACACGCTGTCCGGTAAGCCTGACCGGGATTGACGACGATCTCGGAGTGGCGGCCTGAATGGCCGCCATTTTCGCGGTGCCTTCAGCGCATCCGGGCGGCAAACAGTTTCCGGAGCTTTGTGTCGGTCGCCGAATCCACATCGGTGAACACGCCGCCGATGGCCTTGTTTTTGAGATCAAGGCGCATGACCCGCCCCTTGAGATTGAACCCGTAACTCTTGCCGTCATGAGGAATGATGAGCCGGATGCCGACGGATGTCTTCAGACGGATTTGTCCCGTATAGGGCGCGACCTGGAATCCCATGGGGTTCCAATCGACCAGCGGGTAGCTCGTCCCGTCCAGCACCAGCGTCGCGCGGCTTTCCGGCAACCGGGGCATCACGCGCCGATCCTGATCTGCCGCTTTTGCGCCGCCGAGAGCCGATTTGATTAATCCAAGGACCATGAGACCGTGAGTATCCAGGTGAAATCCGGTCTATTCTTCGCCAACGACCTTAAGAATGCCTTAATCGGTGGGTATGTGGGATGCGTGGTTTTCCGCGTACCAGTCTGAAATTTCTTCGCGCTTCGGGAACCAGACGCCGTCGATATCTTTCACGTAGGCAATGAACTGGCGCAGCGCCTTTACCGCGAATCCCCGTCCCATCACGTGCGGATGCAGACCGATCTGGACCAGAGGGCCATGACGGGTGCGGATCATGTAGGGCTGATCGTCGTTCAGGTAACAGGCCATGAAATCGAAGCCCAGTTCCTTCAGCAGGTGCGGTGTCTCATGGGTCGAACGGAGCGAAGACGACAGCCATCCGCGGGGCCTACGGCCGAGAACGCTCTCATAGGCATCGACAATCCGCTGGATGACCTCGCGCTCCTCATCCGGCTTTCCGGCATAGGACGACATGATATCGGTCTGGGACCAGTTATGCGCAAGGATTTCCCAGCCGCGCTCGTTAGCCGCCTCGACAATCCGGGTGCGTTCAAGCGCCGTCAGCGCATTGATGGTACAGGTCGTCGGCACGCCGGCGCGGTCGAATTCCTCGAACAGGCGCCAGACGCCGACGCGGTGGCCGTATTCACGCCATGTCCAGTTGGCGTAGTCGGGCACGTTGCCGGGCAGCACATGGGGAATCGACGCGGGCCCTCCGGGATAAAGCGGCTCCGGCTTGTCCCACGTCATCGGCCAGAATTCGCAGTTGATCGTAAAGATAACAGCGATGCGGTGCCCTCCCGGCCATTTCAGCGGCGCGCGATCGGGCATCGGCACGTAATCGTAATGGTCCGGTGACAGCATCTTTTCCCCCCAGGTTATGGTATTGGCCGGTTCCTACAGCTTGAAGAGCTTTCGCGCGTTTTCGCCGAGGATATTGCGCTTCTGCTGCTCATCGAGGAAATCCAGATCCCAGATTACCGACGGCACATCCATATCGGGCAGCGGATAGTTCGATGCATACAGCACCTGGTTGCCGGCATCGATGGCCTTCATGGTCATTTGCAGCAGATAGCCGTCGCCAGCCTCCAGCGGCTGAGACGTATAGTACATATCGCGCATGTACTCGCTGGGCAGTTTCCTGAGGCCTGGCACTTCCGAGGACCGCATCCGGTATTCGGAATCGATCCGCTGGATCACCCACAGAACCCAGGCGAGACCGCCCTCCATCCATAGGACTTTCAGATCGGGGAATCGCTCGTTCATGGCATTGCACAGCCAGTTCACGCAGTGCACCACGTTGTAGAACGGATACCCGATCGCCTGCACCGCGACGAACCGGCTCGGACTGCCGAATGTGGGATCGTCCCAGTCGTAGCCGGTGTGGAAAGACAGCACCTTGCCCGCTTCCTGAATCGCGGCGTAGGTCTTCGCATAGACGTTTTCGTGGACCGCATTGGTGCGCACCGACGTGACCAGAAACCCGACGATGCCGGGTACGTCCTTGAACTCCTGAACGATGCGGTAGGCCATTTCCGGGTCGTTGAACGGAAGGTAAGCGAACGATTTCAGTCGGTCCGAACCCGAAAGGACCTTTTCGACCAGCCATCTGTTATAGGCCAGCGCGACCTGTGCCTCGAACTCGGCCTGAGGATGCATGCCCATCAGCATCATCGGCGTCGGCAGCAACACCGACACGTCGATCCCCATCGTATCCATCCGCTTGAGCGCAAGCTGGACATCCCGGTGATTTCCGTCCGGAACGGTCTGTTCCATCTGGCGCAGCGGTTCCCGTGTGATGCGTCCGCCGACATCCTGATAGCCGACGCGGGAATACGGGAAGCCACGCGATTTGCGCGCGACGCCGAGCGCCGACCTCGACAACTGCTTCATCACCGGGTCTTCGATGTATTCAAGCAGTTCTGCGACCGATTCCGTCTCGTAATGATGCGAATCCGCGTCGACAATAAAGACATCCTTCAAACCGCGTTCGTCGCGCTGACGCGCGGCATTGGTCAGCAGTTTCGCCGTATCGAAATCATCGACTTTGAGCGAATAGATGTCGTCACTTGATGGCAGTTCCATCGCATTTCCCTTTTATTGTCTCACGCCGCCGAGGCGTCCGGCTTGTATGCCGTTTTCAAGTTCTGCCGCTTCCCGGTCCCGTCGCTCAGATCTTCGAGATTTCGTGCGTTGACGGCGCGAACAACTCTTCAGGCGTCAGCAGACGTTCGGACAGACCATGACTGTACGAATAGCGTGCCAGCGCCTCGATCTCATGACGGCATTCCTCAAGCCCGTAACGCCAGAAATCCTTGCCCATAAGTTCGATCGTATCGCGCCGCTCCGCGTCCACCCAGGGCAAGGCTATGCCGAGAGCGGCCGTCTTCGCCAGACTTTCATAGGCAAGGTCCCGCGACTCGATCAACGCCTTGTATATGCTGGCGGCAAGCCAGGGATGCTCCTCGTGCATGTCCTTGCGCAGGCCCATCAGATGCATGATCGGGAACATCTTCGTCTTGCGATAATATTCCTTTTCCACCTCGCGGAAATTCGGGAACAGGCGGTCGATATTCGGTTTGCCCAGATCGAAGCTTGAAGGTGCGCGCGCCGTCATCAGCGCGTCGAGTTCTCCCGCTTCGAACATTTCAACCAGCGTGCGGTCCTGCGGGATCGGCTCGAGATCCAGTCCGGGAGGCGCCTCGAACGGTGTGCGCTCGTCGCGCCCCGCCTCTTCCTGTCCGCCCGACCGCCAGCGGATTTCCTCCGGCTTCACACCGTATTCATCTTCCAGGATACCGCGCATCCAGACCGGCGCCGTCATCTGGTATTCCGGCAGACCGACCAGTTTGCCACGCAGGTCTTCGGGCTTGGTTATGCCCCGATCGGTGCGGATATAGAATCCTGAATGGCGGAATACCCGGCTTACAAAAGCAGGGATGCCGACATAGTCGGCCTTGTTCTGGGACGTGACGCGCATATGACTGGAAAACGAGAGCTCGCAGCAATCGAACTCCGCATTCCGGAACGCGCGGAAGAAAACTTCCTCAGGCTCCATCGGAATGAATGTCACGTCGCAGCCTTCGACCCGAACGCGACCGTCCTTGATTGCGGCAACGCGGTCCATATCGCCAGCGGCGATCGTGAGGTGGATATTTTTAGCCATTGTTCTGTCCCTGCTGAGTGGTTTGGTCTTCCGGTCATCCCGAGGCGGAAGCCTAGCGGAAATAAATCCGTAAGACATCTAACTGATCGAATTATTCTAGAGCCCCGATGCGATCCGTGCCAGCCTCGTTCAGGGTAGCCGCCATATAAAAACGGGATGCTTCGCTACGGCCCTGGGCCATCGGTCTCAAGGGTCTTATCTGGCCGGGCAAATGGGACGGCGCCCTGCCCTAAAATTGTCGCAATCGAAATGCTATATAACCGACTTCCGGATCACCGACGCCAGAAACTGCAATCAGACCGCTCGTCCGGAGCGTGGCTGACGCCGGACGCCAACAAGTTAGTACCGTCAGTATGACCGCAAATTCAGACACCAGCCCTTCCGCACGCCGGCCGAAGTGGCGCAGAAGTTCAGGCTTCTTCGCCCTGTTCATTGTGATTCTTGGCGGTGCGATATACCTGTCGCTGCCCCCTGTCGCGCGATGGCAGATCGAGACTCAGCTCGGGAAACTCGGCGCGAGATCGGTTGAGGTCGGCCGTCTCAGGATCAACCCTGCCACCGGCGAGATAGAGGTAGAGAACTTCAAATCCGTGGGGCCTGACGGCGAGGATATTCTCGTCGGCAAGGCCCGGCTGCAGATCAGTCTCCCCGACCTCGCCCGCCGTCAGATCACCATCAGCGAACTGTCGGTTGCGGATGCCGATATAGACATCAGGTACGACGCCCAGGGGCTCTGGTCGGTCGGCGGTTTTCCGATGGCATTCGCACCCGAGGAAGAGCCGCCTGAACCCAGCCCGCCCTGGCAGCTGGAAGCAGACGACATCGCCGTCGACAACAGCCAGATCACTCTCAATCTGGGCCCTGCCCTTCAGAAGGCCCTTGTGGAAAAGCTTCGGATCAACAGGCTATCGACGCTCAAGCCGGCCGAACCGGCGACCGTTTCCCTTTCGGTTATGACCAGCGGCGGAAAGGTCGTCTTTGACGGAACAGCCCTGCCCTTCGCCGATCAACCCGGCGCGGAGCTGTCGCTGAATGTGGAAGCTTTGAAGCTGGCGGCCCTCAGGGACCTGATCGCCACCGGCCGCATCATAGACATCGACGGCACCGCAACCGTTCAGGGCAAGGCAAAGGCAGGTCTCGCAGAGGGCGGCGGAATCTCGGTCTCGTTCAACGGCAAGGCCGCACTCGCGATGCCGCGCGTTCAGACGACCCTGTTCGAGACCAATGCGAAAAGTCTCACCTGGGACGGCAATGCCGGTGCGAGCCTGCCGGGCGCAGGCGCCCCGGTTGATGCACTGCCGACGATGGACATAAAAGGAAAGGCGTCCACCACCGATTTCTCGTTCGTCAATCGCATCAGCAGGATTGCGTTGTCGGCAGCCGGCGCCGACTTCGATCTCTCGAAATCCGGGGTAACGATCCAGCAAGACCCGAAGAATCCCGGCACCACGAAAATACGCAGCGAAGTTGTTGCAAAACTGACCAACGCGAAGTTCGACCAGCCCGAAACGGGGCTTACCGTCGCGCCGGAAGAGATCGATCTGACGGGTCAGGTCGAACTCACTCTTCCGCCGAAAACCGCCGCCTTCTCCGCGACGCTCTCCGGCGCATTCGACGCCAGGGCCCTGTCGGGCGCGCTGAAACCCGTCGGGATCGACCGGCTGGATGCAGAAACCTTCCGCGTCACCTACAAGGATGCGGTCATAAATCTCTCGGCGCAGGGCGCGATTTCCGGCGACGTTACCGGCGGTCTTGCGCTCACCGGGGTCGCACTCGACGCTCCGGAGCTTGGCATCATCGCCGCGGCCGCATCGCTCGACAGCAGCGAAAACCGGATATCCTTCGATCAGACAGAAGCCGGCGGCATGAAGCTGTCGCTGACGGGCGGCCTGACTGCCACGGGCGTGTCGTCCGAGGGCGCTGACAAAAGCTGGACGGCCGGCCAGCAGAAAGTCGCATGGACCGGGACCATCGCCATCGACCCGACGGCGGGCAATTCTCCCGCGGACGGATTATCGCTTTCCGGCGACGTCAATCTGACCGGTTTCGAGGCATCTCTTGCCGCCGACGACCCGTTCCGGGTCATCCTGGAGTCGGCCCGGGCGGAGGGTATTTCAATCGCTCCCGCCGGCAGCACCGTGAAGGAAGTATCCGTCGGGGCCCTGTCGGCCGCCGGCTCGACCGACACCTCGAACCTGCCCCGCCTCGCCCTGAAGAGCCTGCGGGCGACCGGCCTCACATCCGACAAGGACGGCGGGCTCGGTGTCGACACCGTCCGGGCACTCGGCTTCACCGGCAAGCTCGTCCGCGAGGCCGACGGCAGGATAAGCCTGCCGGGCATGCCGGTATCGAAACCCGCCGAAACCCGGGCAACCGCTCCGGCTGCTTCGACCGATCCGACCGGAGAGAAACCATTGAAGGTCCGTGTCGGCAACGCCGTCCTGGCAGACAGCAAGATGGAATTCGTCGATAACTCGGTAGACCCGCCGTTTCTGATCGAGACATCCCGTCTGCAGGCATCCCTGCGCGATTTCGACACGACCAGGCCGGAGACCGAGGCGAGTGTGAGCGTGCTGCTGGGTCTTGGCCAGTTCGGCCGTGTCCAGGTCGACAGCTCGGTGACGCCCGCTCTCAATAACGTCAATGCGGACCTTGGCGTCGGCTTCAAGAATATCGAGCTGTTCAAGTTCAACGCCTATATTCTCCCGGCAATCAAACACACGATTCGCCAGGGCCGGGCCGATGGCGACATCGCTCTCAAACTGACGGACAGCAAAATCGACGCCATGACGACGCTGACGGTCAGCCGCCTCGAGGTGACACCCGCGCCGGTGCGCAAGGACGGCAAGGTCGTTGAGTCCGGGCCACCGATCACGACCGCCCTCGGCCTGATACAGAACGACAAAGGCATCGTGAAACTGTCGATCCCCATCACGGGCTCTCTCGATGACCCAAAGTTCGATCTAAGCGATGCGATTGGACAGGCGATCGGCGGCGCCATGCAGAAGACCCTGCTTACCGCCGTCAAAATCGCCTTTCCGCTCGGCGCGGTCGTCGCGATTGTCGATTCCGTCGGGACGCCGAAAATATCGGTCAAGCCGCTGGAATTCGCGCCCGGCTCGTCGGAGCTGACACCGGCGCTGAAAAGCCGGATCGCGGAGATTGCCGTTTATCTGAAAAAGAAACCGGAGGAATCCCCCTCGATGTGCGGGCCGGCAACCGCATCCGACCTTGCGGCGCTCCTGAAAGCGCAGCCGAAAGCCGACCGCAGTACCGCGATCAATCTGGCAACCGCGAGGATAACCGCCGTGCGGGACGAACTGGTATCCGCGCACAGCATTCCCGCGGGCAGGGTTTTTGTCTGCGCACCCGAATTCGCGGACAAGGCCGATACACTGCCGTCGGTGACGGTCGATCTGAAAAACTAGCGCCCGCCAACGGGACTGTCCGGGCAGGCAAAGGCCGGTTCAGGTAAACGCCGGGTCAGGTAACGTCGAAGACCTCGCCTGCCATCCCGACACTTTCGCCGGATAGCCTCATCTCGGCCCAGGCCTCGTCGTTGATTTCGATACCCGCTGCCATACGCTCCGCTGTCCGTGCACGTTCCGCATCGCCCGCAACGATAACGGGCTTGTCCGGATCGACAGGTCGGGCAGATTTTACATAGGCGATGGTCGCGTCGATCTCGCTCCGCAGCCAGGTCATGTCGACCAGCCGCGCAGGGTCGATAACGATCGTGAACATGTTGTTGATGATCGACTGCAGTTGCGGATTGTCCGGCTGAATGGTCCCGCCGCCCGACAGGCCACCGGCCAGCAATTCGCACATCAACGCGAGGCCGGAGCCCTTGTGGTCGCCGAAGGGCAGCAGCGCCCCCTTCGGATTGCCATACATCACGGCCGGATCGGTCGTCGGCTTGCCGTCGGCGTCTATCATCAGCCCTTCTTCCATCTGCTCGCCCTTCGACAAGGCAACCCGCGCCTTGCCCAGCGCGATCAGGCTGGTCGCCATATCCAGCAGCGTCGGCGGGGTATTCTCGGTGCCCGGTACTGCAATGCAGACAGGGTTGGTGACGTAGCGGGCTTCGCCGCCGCCCCAGGGCGCCACGGTCGGCCCATGATCGATCACATTGACGAAATGGAGGGAGATCAGCCCGTGCTCCATCGCGATCTCGCCATAGGCGCCGATACGCCCGATATGATGCGCGTTGCGCAACGTCATCAGGACCACGCCGGTATCGCGGCATCTTTCCGCTGCCGCCGCCATCGCCTCGCCGCCTGCGCGCCGCCCGAAGCCGCGGCAGCCGTCGAACATCATGATCGCGCCATCGTCCTTGACGCATTCGGCGGACGTTCCGGGGATGAGCAGGCCCGCCTGGATGTGGCGCACATAGGTCGGCACCAGCCCCACGCCATGGCTGTCATGTCCCATAAGGTTCGCTTTTACCAGCGAGCCCGCCACCAGTTTCGCTTCGTCCGCCGGGCTGCCGGCGTTCTCGAAAATGGCGGCCACGATATCGGTGAGTTTTTCAGCCTGAATCCGCATTGTCTTTCTCCGTCAGAATCTCTCGGCCCGGAACGGGGCGAGATCGATGGCCGGCATCCGCCCACCGGCAAGATCGGCGATGAGTTGACCGGTAACAGCGCCCATCGTCAGTCCGAGATGGCCGTGACCGAACGCAAGATAAACGTCTTTCCGCCCCGGCGCCCGGCCGATGACGGGCAGACTGTCCGGCAAGGACGGGCGGTAGCCCATCCAGCGCTCGGCTCCCGCAAGGTTGAGACCCGGGACAAAAGGCGCTGCAAGCTCGGCCAGGATATCCGCGCGTTCCCAGTAGGGCGGCAGATCGAGCCCCGCGAATTCCGCTGTGCCGACGAGGCGAACGCCGCCGGTCATCGGCACGATCCCGAAGCGGTGATCGCCGACGATGATGGGCTGGCGCATCTCGACACCCGGGTCCGGGAGCCAGAGATGGTAGCCGCGTTCGGTGTCGAGCGGCACGGAAGACCCGGCTGCTTTGGCGAACGGTTTCGAGAATGCGCCGGCGGCGATCACCAGCGCATCGAGCGAGAGAGACTGCCCTTCCCCGACCAGCCGCGAGGGCTCCACATCGGCGCCGTTCTCGATACGAAGAATATTGTCTTTGACGAACTCGCCGCCATTGCGCCGGAACAGTGCGAACAGCTTCTCGGACAGATGCAACGGATGGGTTATCGAATTTGCGTTGGGTGTGAAGACCCCGGCGTGCAGATCGGGCGAAAGCGCGGGCTCTAGCTGGCGCATCTCGTCGACGGTGAGGTCTTCGAGCAGCGAGCCGCGCCGCCGGCGCAGATCGTGCGTCGATTGCGCCGCCTCCCACGCTTCCTTTTTCCGGTATACGTGAAGCTCGCCCGATTGGCGCCAGACATCCTGCGCGCCCGCCGCCCTGACCAGTTCAAGCCATACCTCGTTGGACCGGTCCAGCAGCGACGCCAGCGCCATCGATATCCGTTCCACGCTGTCGGGCCGGGCAGCGAGAACGAATTTCGCGAGCCACGGCGCGATGCGGTGAAGATAGCGCCAACGCACGACCAGGGGGCCTCTCGGGTCGAGCAGCATCCGCGGGACTTTTCCGAGAATCCCCGGCGTCGCGATCGGCACCACCGCATCAATCTGGATCAGCCCTGCATTGCCGAAAGACGTGCCCGTACCCGGATCCATCCGGTCCACCAGCGTTACCCTGTGGCCGTCTTTCTGCAGCGAAACGGCACAGCAAAGCCCCACGACACCCGCACCAAGAACGGTAAAATGTCTTTTATTTTCAACAGGTTCTGTCAACGATTCAACTTCTTTGGTGGGATTTGGTTCAAAATGCCCCTATATCGGGGTGAAGTCCAACAGGTAGAAGCGAGAGTAGTAGGATGGATATCACCGCATTGATCGCGTTGTCGATGGGCGCCGCCTGGGCAAGCGGCCTTAATTTATACGCCACATGCGCGATGCTCGGCATCATGGGCGCGACCGGGTCTATGGAACTCCCGCCCGGCATGGAAACGCTGCAGAACCCCTGGGTGATCGGCGCGGCGGCCGCAATGTACGTGGTGGAATTCTTTGCAGATAAAATACCGGGCGTCGATTCCGCCTGGGACACCATCCACTCCTTCATACGTGTTCCCGCCGGCGCGGTTCTGGCAGCAACGGTGTTTGCCGATGCAAGCGCCGCGGAGATGCTTGCCGCGGGTGCCGGCGGCGGGATACTGACGGCGGCGACGCATACCGTCAAAGCGGGCACCCGGTTGCTTATCAATACCTCTCCGGAGCCGTTCTCGAACTGGACGGCATCAGTGTCGGAAGATGTGGCGGTGTTCGGCGGTCTCTGGCTCGCCCTCTCCCACCCCGCCGTCTTCATCGGCGCGCTGGTGGCGTTTATCCTGCTTGCGATATGGCTGCTGCCGAAATTATGGCGCGCGATCAAAGCCCTTTTTGCAAAAATCGTCCGCCTGTTCGGAAAGAAAACGGAAGTTCCGCCCCTCGACGGCGTACGGGTAACGCTGGGCCGGAAATCGATCGAGGGCTGACGCGAGGGTACGGGGCAGTCACCGGCGATCGCTCTGCAAAATCACGCCTTCACGTCGGTATGGTCGCCCCATAGTTCGGGTGGTAAACTGATTCCGATGGCACGAACCCGGACGCCCGGAGAAACCTACAATGTCTTTAGAATCCGTCCCGATTATCGATATTTCGCCCTTTCTCTCGGGCGATCCTGAAGGCAAGAAAGCCGTCGCCGCAGCCGTCGCCAAGGCCTGCGAGGAGATCGGTTTCTTCGCCATCACCGGCCATGGCGTCGATCAGAACCTGATCGAGGATCTGCGGGAAACCTCCCACAGCTTTTTCGAACAGCCGGAAGAGATAAATCGCCAATACGTCCATCCGGTCCCCGACACCCCCCGCGGCCATCGGGTCATGCAGGGCGAATCCCTCGGGAAAACGATCCGCGACGATGCCCTGCCCGACCTGAAAGAATTCTATCACTACGGACCGCAAGCGTGGCCGGACGATCCCTACTTCACCGGCCCTGAGGGCAGCCAGTATTTCATTCCAAATATCTGGCCGGACACGCCGCCCTCCTTCCGGGAAACCTGCCTCGCCTATTACAAAGAGCTGGAACGCCTGCTCGGCGAT
Organism: Rhodospirillaceae bacterium; assembly: GCA_038120765.1. Taxonomy (GTDB): domain Bacteria; phylum Pseudomonadota; class Alphaproteobacteria; order MPNO01; family UBA830; genus CAXBCP01. The sequence goes on along the minus strand of JAYOMI010000010.1, from coordinate 29,996 downwards.
CTCGGCCGCATCGCGGCACTCGCCCTCGACCTCCCGGAAAACTGGTTCGAGGACAAGTTCGACAAACACGTGACCGCAGTCCGCCTGAACTATTATCCGCTGCTGGCCGATGCCCCGCCGCCCGGCCAGATCCGCGCGGGCGAGCATAACGATTACGGATTTTTCACCATCCTGATGGGAGAAGACGAAGCAGGCGGATTGCAGGTGCGCACCCGCAGCGGCGAATGGATCGACGTGGAGACGCGCCCGGAGTTTTTCATCATCAACATCGGCGACCTGCTGATGCGCTGGACCAACGACACCTGGCTTTCGAACATGCATCGGGTCGTAAACCCGCCGGCGGATTCGAAACCGACCCGCGGCAGGCTTTCGGTCGGCTTTTTCTCCCAGCCGAATTACGACGCGATGATTGAATGTATCCCGAGCTGCACAAGCCCGGAGAATCCGGCCAAGTATGAGCCGGTCGAATCCGGCAAGTATCGCGACCTGAAATACAAGCAGGGCAATGACGTCGGCGCCGCCAAAAGCGTCCCCGCAGACGCCTGACCGACTAGCCGGAGCGCGCGCGGCATGGCAAAGTGCCGCCAAGTTATTCAAAGGAGAAAGAAATGGCCGAGCCCGTCACGCTGGAGCTGTTCAGCGACTACGTTTGACCGTGGTGTTATCTCAGTACCGTGCGTATTGAAAAACTTCGCGAAAACTACAACGTCGACATCAAGCTGATCCACTTTCCGCTGCATCCCGACACGCCGGCCGAAGGCCGCGAGATGGCCGGGTTTTATGCGCAGCGCGGGCTGGACCCGGACAAGATGTATAACGACATGAAAGAGCGAATGGATGCCGAGGGCCTGTCCTATGGCAAGCGCACCCATTCCTATAACAGCCGGCTTGCCCAGGAGCTCGGCAAATGGGCCGACACGCTCGAGGACGGCGCAAAACTGCACGATGCGCTATATCGCGCGTATTTCGTGGATTCCCGCAACATTGGCGATGCGGAGGTCCTGCTCGACGTTGTCGGCAGTGTCGGACTATCGGTCGACGATGCCCGCAGGGTGATCGAGGAACGCACCTTCGAAGCCGAGGTCGATGCCGACTGGCAGAAGTCCCAGCAGTATGGCGTCACCGGCGTGCCCACCTATGTCGCGGGTGGCTACGGCGTCGTCGGGGCGCAGCCCTATGAAGCACTTGAACAACTGATGAAGCAGGTCGGGGCGGAAAAGCGCACCTGATGCTGCCTAACCGATGACAAACAAGAGACTTACATGACAGCGAATGGCGCAGCGAAAGGTTACGACTACATCATCGTCGGTGCAGGCTCTGCGGGCTGCACCCTCGCCGGCCGGCTCACCGAAGACCCGGCCGTTTCGGTTCTTCTGCTTGAGGCGGGCGGCCGTGACTGGGATCCGCTGATCCATATCCCGATCGGCGTCGGCAAGATGCACGAACACAAGCTTCATGACTGGGGCTATATGAGCGAGCCGAACGAAGCGATGAACGGCCGCCGCCTGCACATCAAACGCGGCAAGGTTCTGGGCGGCTCGTCATCGGTCAACATCATGGCCTATACCCGCGGTCACCCCGGCGATTACGACCGCTGGGCCCGGAACGGCGCGACCGGCTGGTCCTTTGCCGAGGTCCTGCCCTATTTCAAGCGCTGCGAGACCTGGGAAAAAGGCGAAAGCGCCTATCGCGGCGGCGATGGCCCGGTCGGCACGCAGCACGCGAAGACCATGGACCCGATTTTCGAAGCCTGGATCGAGGCGGCACATGCAAAGGGGCTGCCCGTCACGGACGACTATAACGGCCCGCAGCCGGTAGGTTTCAGCAAGGGACAGTACACGATCCGCAATGGGCGCCGTTCATCCTCGGCCAACGCGTTCCTGAAACCGGCCCGCGGACGCCCGAACCTGACCGTCCATACCCGCGCCCATGCGGGACGTATCCTGATGAACGGCACGACGGCAACGGGCATAGAATATTCCCACCGCGGCAAAACCGTGACCGCAATGGCCGACCGGGAAGTCATCCTGTCAGGCGGTGTCTTCAACACGCCGCAACTGCTGATGCTGTCCGGTATCGGCCCGGCGGCGCACCTGAAAGAATTCGGTATCAACTGCCTGTCGGACCTGCCCGTCGGCAAGAACCTGCAGGATCATCTGGTCGCTTCCAATTTCTGGACACGGCCGAACAATCCCAGCCGGTTCCGCGACGAGCTTCGCTTCGACCGTCTCGCCGTCAGCATGGTACGCGCCTACCTGTTCGGCACCGGTCCCGCATCCGTGGTGCCAGGCGGCATGCATGCATTCCTGAAAAGCACGCCCGACCAGGAGGTCGCCGATCTGGAATTCCTGTTCCGGGGCGCGCCGGAAAACGCCAACCCGTGGTTCCCCGGTATCAAGAAAAAATACCTGGACGGGTTCGCCATCCGCGCCGGCATCGTCCATCCGAAAAGCCGCGGCGAAGCCCGGCTGCGGTCGACCGACCCGCGCGACCCGCTGGTTCTGGATTTCCGCTTCCTGTCGAACAACGACGATCTTGTCCTGTTGCGCGAAGGCTTCAAGCTCGCGCGGGAATGCGCGAACGAAAAAGCGCTGGAACCCTATCGCGGCGTGGAACTGACCCCCGGCGCCGAGGTCAAAACCAACGACCAGATCGACGAATATATCCGCAACACGCTCGGCACGATCGAACACCCGGCCTGTACCTGCCCGATGGGCACAGGCCCCGAATGCGTGCTCGACCCGGACATGAAAGTCCGTGGAATTGAAAAGCTGCGCGTGGTCGACGGCTCCGCCCTGCCCGACCTTACGTCGGCCCACATCAATTCAACGATCCTGATGATGGCCGAAAAGGCATCCGACATGATCCGCGGTCTCGACCCGCTTCCCGCGGAACACGTCAACTGAGGCAACCGGCGGCAAACAGCCGACGGTACTGGGCTGACGAGCCGCGGATCGTCTAGCCGACCCGGATGACGATCTTGCCGAAGTGACTGTCGCTCTGCATGCTGTGATAGGCCGACCGGGCATCTTCGAAATCGAACGTGCGGTCGATAACCGGTCTCATCGCGTTGGCTGAAATCGCTGCATTCATGTTCCGGAACATTTCGCGGCTGCCGACGTAAATACCGCTGATCCGTCCCGATTTTCCCATCAGCGGATAGGGGTTCAGTTCCCCCTGGGTCAGCACGCCGATCAGCCCGATATGTCCGCCGAAGGCAAGCGCGCCGACGGATCTTTGCAGGGTGCCTGCCCCGCCGACTTCGACGACATGATCGACGCCGACGCCGTCGGTCAGTTTCATGACCGCCTGATCCCAGTCCGGCGTCTCCGCGTAATTGATCGTCTCGTCCGCGCCGAGCGTGCGCGCCCGTTCCAGTTTTTCACCGCTTTTGGACGTAATGATCACACGCGCGCCCATCATCTTCGCGAACTGCAACGCGAAGATCGACACGCCCCCGGTGCCGAGCAGGAGAACCGTGTCCCCCGCCTTCAGCCCACCGCGCGCGACGAGCGCATGCCATGCCGTCACCCCGGCGCAGGTCAGCGTGCCCGCTTCTTCCCAGGTCAGATGTGCCGGCAGGTGAACGAGTGCGCCTTCCGGCAGGATGGTTTCCGCCGACAGCATGCCTTCCTCGGCGCCGCCAAGCGCGCTCGCCATCACGGGGGCGGAAATTCGTCCCGCTTCCCAGCGCTTGAAAAAGCAGCTCGCCACGCGGTCGCCCGGTTTGAACTGCGAGACGTTCGCGCCGACGGCGATCACTTCGCCCGCGCCGTCCGAATTCGGAATGCGCGGCAGCGGCGTGTTGCGCGCGCTCGGCGCCAGGACCGTATTCATGTCGCGGCGGTTTATCGACGAGGCCATTATCTTCACGCGGACCTCGCCCGGACCCGGATCGCCAATCGGCACGTCGGCCAGCTTCAGTGCGTCGATACCGTCGTCGTTTTCGATTTGCCAGGCTTTCACAGTGTCGCTCCCTGAATTGAATTCTATAGTTTCCGCCAACGCGCCGCGCCGCGATGCATTTTTCCGCCAAGGAGGATCGGGCCGGTCGTCTGAAGCTGCAATTCGTCGCCGATCATCGATGTCAGGCGTACCTGCTCTCCGCCGACCCAGTTGGGGAACAGGCTGTAGGCGATCCCGAAGGTGATCGCTTCGCCATCGAATGTCCACGCCCCGCCAAAGGAGACGTAGCCGTCGGCCGCCTCGCCCTTTTCGTCCGGCGTGCCCCCAAGAAGATCGCCGCTGGCATAGGGCGTCCGCCCCGACCGCATCATGGTGAAAGCGTAGTACCCGTCCGCCCCGAGAATCAGGTTCCCGACCGGCGCGTCGCCCAGGGGATTCATTTCAGTGCCGTCGTCGTCGGTAAACCAGAAACGCTGAAGGTCCCAGGTGCCGACAAGATCATCCCTGTTCATACTATTTGCCTGTTTTCCCGGATCATCGCAGAATATGCGTCATGCAAGTCCCTGAAAGCTATATCTCCGCCGATGAAATCGCCAGCCGAATTCCGGACGGTGCGCTGATCGGCGTCCCCAAGGAAGACGGCGGCGTCGCCATGGAGGTCACGCGCGCGCTGATCCGCCGCGATGCGAAAGACCTGCGCCTGCTGACCGTCCCCGTCAGTTCGATACAGGCAGATATCCTGATCGGCGCGGGCTGCGTGTCCGAGATAGAGACCAGCGGCGTCTCGATGGGTGAATTCGGTTACGCCCCCTGTTTCCGCAAGGCGGTTCAGGACGGCACCATCGTTATCCGGGATGCGACCTGCCCGGCGATCTACGCGGAACTGCAGGCATCGGAAAAAGGCGCGCCGTTCCTGCCCCTGCGCGGCATCCTGGGATCGGATGTGCTGGCCCATCGCGCCGACTGGAAGGTGATCGACAATCCCTTTGCCGAAGACGGCGGCGATCCGGTCGTGCTTCTGCCGGCGGTACGGCCCGATTTCGCGCTGTTCCATGCCCGGTACGGCGACCGCCACGGCAATGTCTGGGTCGGCCCCAAACGCGAATGCGTCCTGCTGGCCCATGCGTCGGCAAGCACCTTCGTGACGGGGGAGGAGATCTGGGACGGCAATCTGATGGAAGACGCGCGCATGCTGGCCGGGACCATTCCGCCGGTATACGTGGATGCGGTGGCCCATGCCGAACACGGCGCCTGGCCGCTCTCCCTCGCCAATTGTTACGAACGCGACGGAGACCATCTCCAGGCCTATGTACAGGCGGCGAAATCGCCCGAGGGCTTCGCCGGCTATCTGAAAACGCATGTGTACGGCGAGCAGGCGGCGGCCTGACGGACCAGATGGAATATACCAGGGAAGAACTGCTGATCTGTGCGGTCGCGCGGATGCTGGAAGGCTGCTGGAACATCGCCGTCGGGACCGCGTCCCCCATTCCCGGCAGTGCCGCCCTCCTGATGCAGGCCCTTACTGGCGGCACATCACGGGCGAGCATTCTCGGCAGCAATATTCACAACCCGTTCAACGATGGCGGCCCGGAACTGTTCGACCGCGCCGGACAGGGGCGCGTCGATGCGTTTTTCCTCGGTGGCGGCCAGATCGACGGCGAAGCGAATATCAACCTTGTCAGCACGGGCCCCTATCCCGAACCGGATACCCGATTCCCGGGCAGTTTCGGGTCGGCATATCTGTATTTCTCGGTTCCACGGGTGATCCTTTTCCGCGAGGAACATTCGCGGCGCGTGTTCGTGGACAAGGTGGACTTTATCAGCGCGCCTGGCTGGAGCCCGCCCGGCGTCCATCGTCCCGGCGGGCCATATGCGCTGATCACCAGCCTCTGCATCTTTCTCTATGACCGGGAGCGTCATCGCTTCCGGCTGGACGGGCTTTTGCCGGGGGCGACGATTGAGGAAGTGCGCGACAATACCGGGTTCGACTTCGACTGCCCGGACGATATCGGCCCCGTCGCCCCGCCCGAACCGGACCGGGTTGCGCTGATCCATTCGCGGATCGCCGAGGAGATTTCCGAAACCTATCCCGAATTCGCCCGCAACCGGCTAGGCTGGCAGGCCTGACGGCAAGGCCCCCTTCCCTGCTATAGTGATCTAAACAAAAGGAGGGACGACGTGACGAAATATACAATGGCGCTTGAACGCTATGACCGGCATGTGCCGTTCTTTACCGGTTCGATTACCCCGCCCGCGGGGATCGAGATCGAACCGCTTGAAGTCGGCATCGATCACACTCACCGCGACGGCCGCGACCGGCATGAGCGAATGCTGCGGAACAACGAATTCGATATCTGCGAATTGTCGTTCTCGTCCTACATCATGGCGGTCGACCGCGGGGCGGACCTCACCGCGACGCCGGTCTTCCCGCGCCGTCTGTTCAGCCAGAACCATATCTACGTGCGCGCCGACTCTGGCATTGAGACCCCGGCCGACCTCGCCGGGCGAAAGGTCGCGCTGCGGGCCTTCCAGACCACAATGTCCGTCCTTGTGAAAGGCGATCTCAAGTTTTTCTACGGGGTGCCATGGGAAGATATCCACTGGATCATGGAAGCCGAGGAAGCCCTCGCCTGGACCCCGCCCGAAGGCGCGCGGATCGACTGGCTTAAGGACGGGCGCCGCGGCGCCGATCTCCTGCTCTCCGGCGAGGTGGACGCGATGATCTTCCCGCACCCCCCGCGCGAAGTGCTGGAGGCCGGCGACGCGATCCGCCGCCTGTTCCCCGACCCGATGGCGGAGGCGAAACGTTACTACGACCAACTCGGCTATTTCCCAATCATGCACATCATGGCCTTCCGCAATGAAGTCGTCGCAGCTAACCCGGACCTGCCGCGCGCGGTGATAGACATGTGGGAAACCGCCAAGCGCCTTGCCGCCGACTACTACGAGGATCCCGGCTACTCCGAGATCGCCTTTGCCCGGAATGCGCTGGAACACCAGAACGAGATGTTCGGGGCGGATATCTGGCCCTCCGGGTTCGCGGTAAACCGGGATAATATCGCGAAGTTTATCGATTACAGCGCAGACCAGGGACTGATCGGTGCGGCTTACGAACCGGAACGCCTGTTCCACGCCTCCGTTCTGGATACCTGACCCAACGAAGGAGAATGATCGTGGAGAATGTCTACGAGTTGTACCGTGCCGTCGTCTTCCCCTGGCATTGCGACCATATCGGCCACATGAACGTTCGCTGGTATGCCCATCACTTCGACGATGCGGGGTTCCATCTGTGGACCGTCGCCGGGGTCAGCCAGAAGGAAATGCACGAGAGCGGGGTCAGCCTGGTCGTCGGACAGATCAAGATCAACTATCTCCATGAGATGAAAGCCGGCGACCTGCTCGTCATCCGGGGCGGGTTCAGCCATGTCGGCGGCAAATCGATCCGTCATCACCTGCGGCTCTATAATGCAGACACGGATGTGCTGTGCGCGACCCAGGATACCATCGAGGTTTTCTTCGATCCCGAAACGCGCTCCTCCGCGCCGATGCCGGATTTCTATCGCGGGAAGCTCACCCCGCTAGTCGTCGATTTCGAAAACTACAGGGACTGATCGATTGGCTTTACTTTCAGGCAAAACCGCCATCGTCACCGGCGCCGGGCGCGGTCTCGGCAAGGCCATGGCACAGGGGCTGGCGGACGCCGGCGCGAATGTCGTTCTCGTCGAACTCGACAGCGACGTGCTCGATCAGGCCGCTGCCGAAATCGGCGACGGATGCATGGCCGCCGCAGGCGACGTATCCAACCCTGAAGACGCGAAGCGCATTGTCGCCGACAGCCTCGCGACCTTCGGCGGGCTGCATATTCTGGTGAATAACGCGGGGCTCGGCCCGGAACGGTTCCGCGATACGGACCGGTCGAACGCCAAGATGATCTGGGAGATCGACCTTGCCGACTGGCGCCTGTATCTCGACGTCAACACGACCGGGCATTTCGTCATGACCCAGGCGGTGATGCCGCACCTGCTGGCGCAGGACTGGGGCCGCATCGTCAACGTCACCACGAGCCTCGACACGATGACGAATTACACCAACGGCGCCTATGGCCCGTCCAAGGCGGGCGCTGAAGCCTTGGCGACGATGATCGCCGGCGGCGTCGACGGTACGGGTGTTACCTGCAACGTCCTGATCCCCGGCGGCCCCGCCGACACGCGGATGATCTCGGCGACCGGCGTTTACGAGAACCGCAACAAGCTGATCCAGCCCGGCGTCATGGTCCCGCCCCTGCTCCACCTCATCTCCGATGAAGGCGGAAACGTGAACAACCGCCGTTTCCGTGCAGCCCTGTGGGATCCGTCAAAGGGCGCTGAAGAAAACCTGCGGACCTGCGGCGATCCCATCGCCTGGCCCCAGCTCGGCGGAAAGGCAATCCGTCCGGAAAACGACCCGCGTGGCAAAAGAAATACAGGCAATGAAAATGACTGACGGGAAACTCACCGGGAAGGTCGTCATGCTCACCGGCGCAGGCCGCGGGCTTGGCCGTGCCATGGCGCTCGCCCTCGCGGAACAGGGTGCACAGCTCGCCCTTGTCGATCTCGACGGCGAGGAACTGCAGGAAGTCGCGCTCGAGATTCAGGAAATCGGCGGCAAAGACTCCGTCCTGCCGCTGGGCGCAGATGTCTGCGATCCGGACAGTGCGGCGACCGCCGTCCATTACGCTGCCGAAAATTTCGGCCGCCTCGATATCGTCTTCAACAATGCCGCACTCGGCCCCCAGGCGGTTGGGGACGACCCCTTCGGCGCACCGCCGAAATTCTGGGAACTCAATCCCTATATTTTCGTCCGGATGCTGGACATCAATGCCGCCGGGCCGCAACTGATCGCGGCGGCGGCGGTTCCCCATATGCTGAAAAACGGCTGGGGACGCATCGTCAACATAACCACGGCGCTCGACGTGATGTATGCCCCCGGCATGGGCGCATACGGGCCATCGAAGGCCGCGCTCGAAGCGCACACGGCGATCATGGCGAAGGACCTTGAAGGCAGCGGGGTGACCGCCAATGTGCTGATCCCCGGCGGCCCGGCGAATACCCGCATGATTTCCGAAGGAACGGGCATTCCGCGCGATGCGCTGATCCAGCCGGAGGCCATGCAGGCGCCGGCCGTTTGGCTCGCCTCCGACGACTCGGACGGTCATACCGGAAAGCGTTTTATCGCAGCACTCTGGGATCAGGGCCTCGACAAGGCGTCCGCCCCCTGTGCCTGGCCGCAGCTCGGCAAACAGGCAATCCTGCCGGGCACGATCACCCGCTGAACGCGGCTTAACCGGTGGCCGGGGGGTTCCGGTTATATTTCATCGCGCGAAAGCCGATGATGAAAGCGATGAACATGACGATACCGGCGCCGACATACGGCGCATCCCGCCCGATACCGGAAAACGCCGCGCCGAAGGCAAGCGGTCCAAGGATGCGGCAGAGCGCCTGCGTGGACTGAGACGCGCCCATCGCGGTGCCCTGGATCGTGTCAGGCGCATTCTTCGATATCATCGCACTGAGCGACGGGTTCGCCAGACCGTATCCGATGGCGATCAGCGTGCCGCCGGCGAAGGCCAATGGCGGCGCGAAGACCAGCAGGACCGACGCGAATCCAATCGACATGCACAGCGCGCCGGCAATCACGAGCTTTGCTTCGCCGACCCGTTTGACGAGCGGCCTGACCAGCCCCCCCTGCACCAGCACCATGATCATGCCGATATAGAAGAAGAATATGCCGACCTCGCGCGGCCCCCAGTGAAGCTGGCGCTGGGTCCAGAGCGGGAAAGTCGCTTCGAGACCCGCCATGCACAGGGCGAGCAAGGCCAGGATGATCAGCGGATAGAGAAGCCCCGGCAGCGCGCCTGCGACCGAGAACGACCGCAGGTTGTCGGAAATACGCCGCGGTCCGTCGGAGGCATACTTTACCGTCGGCTCCCGCAGGAAAACCAGGGCGACAAAAAAGCCGAGTACGCCGACGCCGGCGGCGATCATGAAGGCCGTGCGGAAGTCCGCCTCGTCGGTGCCTGCCTGAGACAGGAGCCAGCCGATCCCGGGACCAAGCACGAAGCCGGCCCCGATCGCCGCCCCCATCATGCCCATCCGCCCGGCGCGGTCTTCGCGGGGGGTGACGTCGGCGATGTAGGCCTGCGCCACCGGCAGGGTCCCGCCCATCAACCCGCCGAATGCACGGGCGGCAAACAGCATCCACAGGGCATCCGCCTGGCTCACAAACGCAAATGAAATGGCGGTGCCGATCATT
>JAYOMI010000010.1:17327-19789 GCA_038120765.1 Rhodospirillaceae bacterium | reverse complement strand
CCGATCATGCTGAAGCAGAGAATGGGCTTCCGACCCCACTTGTCGCTGATCACGCCCCAGGGAAACGCCGACAGGAACCCGACAAACGAATAGGTCGAAAACAGCAGGGCCACTTCAAACGGCGACGCGCCGAAACTCTCGGCCCAGAATGGCGTGAACGGGATAATGATCCCGAACGCGAGCATATCGAAAAACACGATCATCAGAAGAACGCCGATCGCGCCCTTGGCAGGAGGTTTGTCAGTCATCGGCACAATCTAGACTTTGTTTGACCGAACCACCATGTCCCGGAGTTCGAATTTCAGCACTTTACCCATCACGTTTCTTGGAAGCCCATCGACGAAAATGACGTCCCGCGGATGCTTGAATCTGGCCAGTTCTCCTTCGAACAGAGCAAGAATGCCTTCCCGTGTGGGGTTTTCGCCCGGCTCCGGCACGACAATCGCAACAGCGACCTCGCCCCATTTGTCATCGGCGCGCCCGATGACGGCAGATTCGGCAATTTCATCGCACCTGTCGAGTACCCGCTCGAGTTCCGCCGGATAGATATTCTCCGAGCCTGAAATGATCACATCCTTGACCCGGTCATCGACGAAGAACAGACCGTTTTCGTCGATATGACCGATATCGCCGGTATGAAACCAGCCGTCTTTCAGCACATCCGCGGTGGCCTCCGGATCTTTCCAGTAACCGGACATGATATTCGGCCCACGCACGACGATTTCGCCACGCTCCTTGGGCCCGAGAACTCTGCCGGCGGCATCTTCAATACGGGCATCGCAATGCAGCGCCGCCCTGCCGGTCGAGCCTTTGGTCGTCCAGGCGTCGGGAATCCGTTGATGAATGACGACCGGCGCGGTTTCTGTCGATCCGTAGACCTGGATAATCGGCACGCCACGGTCCAGATACGCCTCCAGCAGCGACATCGGGACCGTCGTCGACCCCGTGGCAATTGCGCGGAGCGATGAAAAATCCAGATCCGGCCAGGCCGGATGCTGCATCAAGGCCGACATCAACGCCGGCACCAGGATCATCAGGGTCGGCTTTTCGTCCCTGATCGCAACCACCGTCGCATCGGGATCGAAACGGCGATGCATGATGACCGTCGCGCCCGCATGCAGCGCGGGCGTCGTCTGAATATTCAGGCCGCCGACATGAAACATCGGCAGGTTGGTGAAGATGATGTCGTTGCTGGTCATGTCGTGCATCGCGATGGCGTTCACCGCATTGAAGGTCATCGCATTCTGCGTGAGGATCCCGCCCTTCGGGCGTCCCGTGGTCCCCGATGTATAGACGATCAGCAACGGGTCTTCGGGACCAGCGGCGGGATCGAGCGCATCCGGCGGCGCGGCGGCGATGAGGTATTCGAATTCATCGCCCGTCGCCACGACCCGGCAACCTTCAAGCGCTGTAACGATCGTCGCTGTGCCCTCCGAAAACTCGTCCTCGCAGAACAGAATCTTCGCCCCTGAATTCTGCAGGATGTAGAGATGTTCCGGCGGGGCGAGCCGCCAGTTCAGCGGCACGAGGATCGCGCCGATACGCGCACAGGCGAACATCAGCGCCAGCATGTCGGGTGAGTTCAGGCCGAGGAACGCCACCCGGTCGCCGCGTGCGACATTCAGGTCGCGGGAAAGCATGCCCGCTACCCGGCGGGTGCGCAGGTTGAACGCAGCGTAGCTGATGTCACGCCCTTCGAAACGGATCGCGGTCTTGCCGGGCTGGAAATCCGCCCAGCGTTCGATCCAGTGCGACAGGTTCATCAGGCGTCGTCCGTCTCGCCCGGTTCGTACAGCGTCTCGCGGCCCAGACGGTCGAGACAGAGTTCCGCCGTCCATGGCAGCATCAGCGACCCCAGCCGGGAATCCCGGTAGAGGCGTTCGAGCGGCAGGGATTTCAGCATGGACTGACCGCCGCAGGTGCGGATGGCCAGCCGGCACATCTCGTTCGCATTCTCCATCACCGCGTACTGGGCGGCATAGGCCCGAAGGCGGTCTTCCTTCGACGGATCGACGCGGGCCTCTCCGGTCGCCTGTTTGAACAGCGCCCATGTCTGCTGCAGCTTGATCCACATATCGGCGACCGTGATCTGCTTCGTCGGATACATGCGCCGTTTCACGGGTATTCCCTCGATCTCGCCCCGCAGATACGCGACCGTGAAATCGTACGCCGCCCGCGCCAGCCCCATATAGGTCGGACACAGCGTCAGGAACATATGCGGCCAGCGGCGCGCGGCCTGGTAATAAACACCGCGCGGCAGAAGCATCTGCTCGTCCGGAATAAAGACGTCCTCCATGACGAGCGTCCGGGACACGGTCGCCCGCATGCCGACCGGATCCCACGGCCCGACGATGCTGAGGCCGTCCGCTTCCGCGGGTACCGCCATGAACAGCGTATCGCGCACCGAGGCGTCGGGCTTGTCCTCGGTGCAGAGCACGCCGTAATAGCTCGCCGCCCCGGAC
>JAYOMI010000010.1:622-17317 GCA_038120765.1 Rhodospirillaceae bacterium | reverse complement strand
GACTCAGGGTCAACTCGCCTTCATTCCTGATCGAGCCGCCATCGACCGTCGCCGCCATCGTCCCGAACGGCGCCTTGCCGGCAGCGGCGGACGAGCCCTCCGAAAACGGCTGCGCGAAGATGGCGCCGTTCTCGACAATGCGGGAGAAATGCAGCTCACGGTTCTTCTTATGCTGCCGGCGATCCGCCGCGGACATATCCAGATCGTCGGCAATGTGCCCGGTCCACAGGGGCGTGCAGGCATGCATGTTGAAGGTCAGCGCCGTCGCCCCGCACCACCGGCCCATTTCCGCCGCCAGCAGGGCATAATCCGCGTACTCGACGCCAAGCCCGCCAAGCGATTTCGGCACCGTCATCGCGAGGATACCTGCGTCGCGCATATCGTCGTAATTCTCGAAGGGGAAAGACGCCTCTTCGTCGTAGCGCCGGGCGCGACCGGCGAATTTTTCCTGACCGAGCGTCCGGATAACCTGCTTTATCTCGTCATTCCGGCCCGCAAGCTTCTGCCATTTGAACGCCTCGGGTTTCTTTCTGGCCTTCCGCTTCGACGCTCCTGTGTCCGCAGATTTGCGCGATGATCCGGTTGCGGTGGCCATGTCTGCCTCCTTCTGTGTCAGCGGTCGACGGATGTCAGAAAATCGCCCAGCGCAGCATCGAAAGCCTGCGGGTCTTCGAGGTTCGCAAGATGGCCGAGGCCCGGCAGACAGACGAAACGGGCGCCGGGTATTTTTCCCGCCATCTTTTCCATCATTGGCGCAGGCGCATTGCTATCGGTCTCGCCGGCGAGCACCAGCGTCGGCACTCTGATATCGGGCAGGTTCGCCCGCTGTTCGAACGTTACGATGCAGTTCACGGCGTCCCGGTAGGTTCCGGGCGAGACATCCGCCATACAGTCACGGGCGAGTTGCCGTCCATGCGGATCGGCGTCATCGGACATCATGCTGTCCACCATCCCGGCCGCAAGATCGGCCATGGTGCCGCCATCCGCCAGCGGGGAGAGCCGGTCTTCGACGAACTTCTTCTGGAATTCGCCGTCCGGATTGCCAAAGGCCGGACTGGTGGCGGACAGCGTCAGCGACAGCAGACGATCCTGGCGGGCGACGGCAAACTCCTGGGCAACCATGCCGCCCATCGAATGCCCGACCAGATGCACCTGGTCCCACCCGCGGTCGTCGAGCAGCATTTCAAGCGCGTCGGCAAGCAGTGGAAACGTCATCGGCCCGAAGAGCGGGCTCTTGCCGTATCCCGGCATGTTCCAGGCGGCGGCATGATGGTGCATTGAAAAGCTGTTGATCTGCGGCATCCAGCTATAGGCGCCACCGCCGATACCGTGCAGAAACAGGACAACCTCGCCCTCTCCCTTCTCAATGCAGTCCGGTACAAGGCTCACGCGAGGTCTCCCTGCAGCAGGCCGCCATCGACAATTACGGTATCGTCGAGACGGATCGTGCAATTGCGCATTGGCAGATCGAAATGTCCTGCCGTATAGCGTTTGGCGGCCTCGTTCGCGCCCGTCGAATACAGAAAATTCCCGGCGAAAGCGCGGAGTTCGGTCCCGTTGATATCGCGTTTGTCGTACATGGCGAGCGAATCCCAGCGGGCGGCCGGGTTCATCCCCCAACCGACATGGGAAACGGCATAGGCCTCCCTGTCGCGCCAGGCGGCAATGTAGTCGCGAAACAGATCCGCATCGACGCCTGCCCCCGCTATGTCGGTGATGTAATCCTGCTCGATCGTCAGCGTGACGGCGCTTTCGAGATAGCGTTTGAAGGTGAGATTCACATCTCCTGCATCCATCACAAGCTTTCCGTTGACGGCGCCCGCCCTCGGGAAACACAGCACCAGCCCACCGGGCCAGTGAGCGACATGGCCGGGTTTGTCGCAGTATCCCCAGACCCCTGCCCCGCGCGTATCTGCAAGGTCTATCGACAGATCCGTGCCCGCGGACGATGTGACCGTCATGCGCGCCGCATCCGTCAGCATCCGGATCCCCGACTTCACCTTCAGCGCCAGTTCGGGGTCCGGCAGCAGACGCTCGAGAATATCGGGATGTTCGTTCGACACCATCAGAAGCCGCGCGCCGCCTTTCAGGATGCGCGGCAGTTCCGGCGCGTGCAACAATCCCTCGACTGTGCAATCGACGATAATTGTCGCCGCGCCGAGCGCCGCGATCACCGGTTCCAGCCCCTGCACGGCGGTCGATGCACCGGTAGACCTGACGGCAACCGGAGACGACTGCGCCGGCGACACAAGCTTGATGTGGAAAGCGCTGACGCCCAGGCGATGAAGGGCCAGTTCCGACAGATGCACGTTGAGATCCCGCGACTGCGTCTCTGACAATATGGCCGCTGTATCACCGGGTTCGAGCCTGCAGTGTCCGAATACGGAACAAAACATGTCGATCCACTTGCCTTCGATGCGGTCGGTGAACATGTAGCCGTCGCTCCCTGAGCCTTATTGCGCCAAATCTAGCGCAGCCAAATTTATATGAAAAGGAATATATTTTTGATATAATTGGGTCATGCCCGATCGGTTCATTGACGATTACCTGCTCTATCTGCTGGCGCGCGCGAGCGCGGGGATCAGCGCGCAGTTTCATGCCAGACTAAAGACCCATGGCCTTCAGGTGCCGGAGTGGCGTGTCCTTGCGAGCCTGAGCGACGGCGACGGAATGACCATCGGCGAACTTGCCACGCTCGCCCTTCAACGCCAGCCGACCATGACCAAGATTATCGACCGGATGACGGAAGCGGGCCTGGTCGAGCGGCGCCCGGACGACAGCGACCGGCGCAAGGTACGTATTTTCATTTCCGACGACGGCCGACGCCGGGTTGACGCGGCGCTGGCGGACGCAAAAGCCCATGAACGCGAAGTGCTCGCCGATTACAGTCCCGCCGAAGCGGCGCAAATGAAATCGATGCTTCGGACACTGCTGGAACGCAACGGCGACTCCAGAGGCGGCGATTGATAATTCGCGGCGCGGGGCTAAACTTCCCCCGTGACAGGGGAGACAACAGATGCCGGATGACACGACAGCAAAAACCGTCACCGATGCGGCCGATCTTGTCCGGATCGTCGGCGAACCGAAGCCGGAAATCGCAACGAAGGAATTGCCGGCGCTCGACGTCCATTGCCGCCATTTTATCTCTCTATGCCCGTTCCTGTGCATTTCAACCGCAGACGCCGCAGGGAACCAGGACGTGAGCCCGCGGGGCGATCCCCCCGGTTTCGTGCGCGTCCTCGACGACCGAACCATCCTGATCCCGGATCGGAAAGGCAACCGCCGCGTCGATACGATGCGCAATATCCTTGAAAATCCAAATGTCGGCCTTCTGCTGATGTTGCCGGGCGTCGAGGAAGTCGTGCGCATCAACGGAAAGGCGACCCTGACCGAAGACCCGGCATTACTCGCCGGATCCGCCGTGAACGGCAGCGTCCCGGCCCTTGGCATTATCGTGAAGATCGACGACGTCTTTTTTCACTGCGCCAAGGCGGTCATCCGCTCAAAGCTCTGGGACCCGGAAACACCTATTCAGCGCACAGACTTCCCGACTTTCGGCGAAATCGTGCGGGACCAGCGGATGCCTGGCGGCGACCCTGCCGAAATCGATGCCGGGCTTCAGGAGAATTACAGGTCCACCCTCTACTGATCGTACCGGTTCATATGCCGGCCTGCAGCGGGGTTGGCGCATTGCATAGAAAATCGTTGAATTTGTTTCATCATGTTGCCATATCAATTTCTTGAGAAGGGACTAAACCCCTAACGCGTTGTTTTTAGTGTGATTTCGGTTTCTGGCACGCTTTTTGCTTAGTAACAGCCACAACCGAAAAAAGAGCGTAGTCAGTTTCAGAATGATACAACTTTCCCCCATCTCCACCGTCGCGAAGGCAGCGCTCGCCGGTCTGGTCGCCATCTCGGCTGCCACCCTGTTTGCGCCCACAGCCCGTGCAGTGCCCGCGTTGCAGGTTTACATCGAAGGTGCGACCAATGACGATGCGGAAGAAAGCTGGAAGATTACCAGCCCGTCAAATGCCCCGTTGCGGCTCTGGGCGATCGGCAATGTCGGCGGCAATGGCGGAAAAGGACCTATTACGGATGTCCGGGCGGCCTTCGCCTACAGCTCCGGCGCCGGCAATGTAACGATCAATATCACACCGACGACGACCGGTAATTTCGGCGGCTTCACGGACAGCTCGGTCGCCGAGACACCGACGTTGCTCTCAACGCACACCGATGGAAGCCAGCCCGGGATTTCGGAGAAGAAGAAGCTCTCCAAACACGGCATATACGGGTCGGGCACGCATTTCCAGGAATGGGCGCTCGGCGACTTTACGTTGATCGATTCCCCGATTGCCGACTTTATGGACGCCTTTCCGGAGGCCCCGGTTGAGGCATCCGGTCAGATCAACGCCTATGACATCAACGTCACGGGCCTGACGGAAGGCGAATGGGTTCATGTCGATCTTTATGGCTCTATCCTGAACAGCCGCGGCAACGTCAAGCAGGTGTTCGCACCGTACTCCCATGACGCCGAATTCACACTGCTGACTGCCGGCCCGATTGGAAACACGGAAGTAAACGCGCCTGGCGCGATGCTGATATTCTCGGCCGGTCTGTTCTTCGTCGCACGCCGGCGGCGCAACAAAAAGAACGCCTGAATCCAGTTCAATGCGCTAATATCAGCGCATGTCCTCTGTCTCTCAATCCGTTGAAAGCACGGCTGAAGTTGTGCTTTCCGGCGTAACCCGCCGTTTTGACGAAACGTTCTCGCTGCAGGATGTCGATCTGTCCGTTGCGGACGGCGAATCTGTGGTCCTGATCGGTCCCTCCGCATCCGGAAAAACCGTCACGCTCAAGACGATTGCCGGCCTGTTCCGCCCCGATTCCGGCAGCATTATGATTCGGGGACACGAAACAATCGGCATCAGCGATAAGGAGCGGTCGGAGATCGCCCGAATCGGCGTACTGTTTCAGCGCGCCGCCCTGTTCGACAGCATGACCGTCTGGGAGAATATTACTTTCCGGCTTCGCCAGCATACGAGGCTCAGCAAACACGACGCGATAGAATCCGCCGGTGAAAAACTGGCGGCGGTCGGCCTCGCGCGGGATACCGCCCTGCTCTACCCCGTCGAACTTTCAGGCGGTATGCAGAAACGCGTCGGCATCGCGCGCGCGCTGGCGGACAGCCCGGATATCCTGCTGCTCGACGAACCAACGGCAGGCCTCGATCCGATTATGACCAACGTCATCAACGACCTGATCCTGGAGAACGTCCGGAATCTCGGCGCCACGGTCATATCGGTCACCAGCAATCTTGACGGCGCGCGACACATTGCCGACCGGATCGTGATGATGAATGAAGGTCGTGTTGTCTGGAGCGGCCATCGCGATGAGCTTGATCAGTCGGGGAATCCCTATGTCGATCAGTTCGTCCACAAGTCGGCTGACGGTCCAATTGTTGCGGGCCTCTCCTAGCTGACAGCGCCTCCCGACAATCAACGGGACACGTAAAGCCGGCCGCAGACGCGCTGATTACGATTGGTTTAATTTGCCGAGACAAAAACAACTAATCGAACACTTGAATACAAATACAATACACGCGCTGGTATATAACTCATCGTATCAGATGACCTGAATCACAGTTTATTGTGTATTCACGAAAATCTGAATAACATTCAGGCTGTACTTCATACATCGCGGCGAGCCTAAGTGAAGGTGCATGACGGATAATTCCTCTCACGCTCCAGACGAAGAACCGCTGGTTTTTCAATCCGCTGTCATTGAGGATTGTTACCTGCACTGGCGGGAAAAGATAAACGGGGGCTGCCTGCCATCCCGATCGGATATCAATCCTGCCGATATCCCCCGGCTTATGCCGCACGCCGTAATCCTGGATGTCAGACGCGAACCGGAGCAGGATTTCAGATACCGCCTGATCGGCACCTACGTGTCGGAAAATCTTTTCAGAGACCACACGGGTTCGTGGTTTTCCGAAATCGAGCATCAGAGGGCACCAAACCAAATCTGGCAGAACTGTTGCCGCGTCGTCGAAACCGGCAAGCCATTGCTTCCGAGAAGCCGCTATGTCGGTCCGAACCGGAGCTTCAAAACAATCGAGGACGTTATCCTCCCCCTCGCCGAGGATGGCAAAGCAGTCGATTGCCTGCTGGTGTTCATTGAGTTCCTGCGCCGGACGGAAATCTAGCGCCGGAAACGCTGCCATACGGTGAAGTATTGTTTCACCGCGGAATGCCCTCTAAGCTGTTTTGAAAGCAGATAAAAAAGTCTGCGCATAGCGGGGAAACATTTTGCAGTTACTCTCAACAATACACCTCTGGCTGATCAACGCCCTGAAGTTCGTTGCGGGCATTATCGTGCTGGTTATCTTTGTCCTGATAACGCTGGACGTTCTTCTCCCTCTCATCGGGGTTCAGCCCTGGGACGGCACCCTCGGCGTTGTGGAATACGGACTTCTGTGGTTCACGATCCTTGCCGCTCCATGGCTCGCCCGTATCAAGGGACATGTGTTCATCGATGCCGTCGCCGAAATGCTGCCTCCGGGCGCCAAGAAAGTGACCTCGAAGATCGCTTACCTCGTCGCGATTACGGGATCGTTGATGCTTGCGTATTTCTCGGGCCTTCTGACGATAGAGTCTTTCATGGACGAGAATATCGATGAACGCAGCATCGAACTGATGCTCTGGTGGCTATACGCTCCCATGCCCGTCTGTTTCGTTCTCGTCGCCATCGAATTCATCCGCTACCTCGTCGGTATTGACGACATGTATGGTAGCCGAACCGACGTGAAGGAGGGGATGTAGTCATGGAGTGGTACTGGGCTTTTGCCTTCCTTATCGGTTGGGTCATCTGCTTCATGGCGCTGGGTGTGCCCGTCGCCTTCGCTTTCATCGCGACAAATTTTATCGCCGTCTACACATTCACCGGATTCGATGCCAGCGCGCTCATCCAGGTTGCGGACAACTCAACGCAGCTGATATCCCGCTTCACCCTTGGCCCTGTCCCGATGTTTATCCTGATGGGCTCCCTGTTTTTCCATACGGGCCTCGCGCTGAAGGTATTCGACGGGCTTGATGCGATCTTCGGCCGCCTGCCCGGCAGGCTCTGCTATCTGACCGTCGCGGGCGGCGCGATATTCTCGACCCTGACGGGCTCGTCGATGGCGAACACGGCTATGCTCGGATCCCTGATGGTCCCCGAAATGCGCCGCCGGGGCTATAGCAAGCAGATGTCCATGGGCCCGATTCTCGGCACCGGCGGACTCGCCATGATCATCCCGCCATCGGCACTCGGCGTGCTTCTCGCCGCGATCGCGGAAATCGACGTCGGCCGGTTGCTGGTGGCGGGGCTGCTGCCCGGTTTCACGCTGGCGCTTCTGTACGCAATGATGATCACCTTGCAGCTTTGGCGATACCCCGGCTCGGCCCCGGCATATGACGTCGAACCGATGAGCATCGGCAAACGCCTGATGCTGGTGACGACGAATATCCTGCCCATGGGGCTGGTCGTCTTTATGGTGATCGGCTTTATCGTCCTCGGGCTCGCGACGCCCACGGAAGCGGCCGCCTGCGGAGTGCTCGGCGTTTTCCTTGTCGCCATCGGCTTCAGATCGCTGACCCTCGGCGCGGTATCGACATCGGTGGAAGCAACCGTGAAGGTCGGCGCGATGGTCTTCCTGATTATCATGAACTCCACGGTCTTCAGCCAGATGCTTGCCTATTCCGGCGCGAGCAAGGGGTTGATCGAATGGGTAACAAGCTACGATCTGCACAGGTTCGCAATTCTTTTCCTGATGTTCTGCGTGCTGATCCTGCTCGGGATGTTCATGGATGCGACATCGATGATGCTGATCACGGTGCCCATCTTCTTCCCGCTTGCGGGCGCTATGGGTTTCGACCTTATCTGGTACGGGCTGTTCGTGCTGATCACGATCGAGATGGCGGGCACGACGCCGCCCTTTGGGCTCCTGCTATACGTCATGCTCGGGGTGGCGCCCAAGGGAACAACGCTGATCGACGTCGCGAAGGCCGCCTTCCCGTTCCTGATCTGCGACGCGATCCTTATCCTGATCCTCGTCGCCTGGCCGAACCTGGCGCTGTGGCTGCCGAATCAGATGTAGCGAAGCCAATAGAACTAACGGCATAAAAAAGGCGCCGCCCCTCGGGCGGCGCCGTGTCGTTTCGGTGACTGAAAGGATCAGCTGCCGGATTTGAGCATTTTAGATTTCAGCAATTCGAAATCGACGCTGTATTCTCGGCTCGCCGCATCCGCCCAGTTGGCTTTCAGGATCGTCTCCATGAATGCCTTGCCGTATTCGCCGGGCGCATTCCAGTCCTGCACGCCGTCAGCCTTGATCTTGGCATTGTCGATGGCGATCAGTTCCTTGATAACCCGCCCGCTTTCGTTTTCGTAGTACAGGCCGGCAGCAACAATCTGGTCCTGCGCTTTTTTCGACAGCTTGTCGAACCGGTCCTTGTTCATGGTCAGGAAGGTCGTCGAGCGGAAGAATGCGGGACCAACCTTGAACTTGATGTATTTCTGCCAGCCACGGAACGCGACGCCGCCTTCGGGCCAGGCCAGGCCGTCAACCACACCGCGCTCCAGCGCGGTATAAACCTCGGCCGGAGCGATGTTCTTGGTCGTGGCGCCCATCGCCTTCAGGAACGGGGTGTAAAGCGATGTCGTCCGCATTTTCACACCATTCAGGTCAAGACCGGTGGTCTTGCTCAGCTTCGGCTTCTCTTTCATCCAGAGATAGAACTGGTTATCGTCGTACCAGTTGGACCACGCCAGGATCACGCCGTTCAGCTTATCCGCCCAGATCTTGTTCATCAGCGCGTGCCCGCCATTCGCCCGCCATTCCTGTGGCGTCATGTTCGAGATACCGGTCAGCCGCGCTTCAGGCACCAGGTTCGAGTAGTAGGTGGTCGGCGACATGACGATATCGATCAGGCCGCGCTTCATCGCCGCCCCCTGTTTGGTATTCGGCGTCACTTCGGGCCCGCCGATATAGTTCAGCTTGACGAGGCTTTCGTCCTTTTTCATTTCCTTGACGAAAGTCGCGAACATCGCCTTGCTCTGGTCGTGCTTCTCACCAAGCGCCGTCGACAGTTTCAGTTCCTCTGCCGCCTGTGCGGGCAGCGTCACCGTTGCCATGGCCGCAACGGCAACACCTGCCGCCGCCAGTTTTCCCATCGTGATTTTCATTTATTCGTCCTCCCAGGACATTGTTTCATATTCAGGGTGGCGGAGCCGCGTTCTACGGTCCCGCCCGTTACGGATTCGTCCGTACGCCGCCGTATCTTAGCAGTCCAGCAAATCGACCGGAACCCATTTGCTTAGGTTGCGAAGTAACGTACTCTCCCCCCCAAATCTTGTGCCGAAAGCGCCCGAATTGCCTGAAAAATCTGCGCAAATCACCGAGAATTCCGCCTCGCCGAGAGGCTGGCTTGTCGTCGCCGCGCTTTTCCTGATGCTGAGCATCATCATCACCGCCCGGAACAGCATGGGGCTGATGATGCCCTTCTGGAAAGACGATATGGGCTGGTCGTACAAGTTCGTCTCCACGGCGAGCGCGGCGATGCTGATCACGATGGCAGTCATCGCCCCCGTTGTCGGGTCGGTCATCGACCGGCTCGGCTCGCGGATGATCTATGCCACCGGCATGACCGTCATCGGGACCGTTTTCATCCTGTGCTCGTTCATGACCGAGCCCTGGCAACTGATCGCCCTGTTCAGCATCGTCGGCGGCGCGGCCTTCGCCGCGATGGCGCCCTCGCTGGTGTCCACCACGATCGCCCAGCATTTCACGGGCCGGATCGGGCTTGCGACCAGCATCGCGACGTCGGGCAGCACCGGCGGCCAGTTCGCCCTGATGCCGCTTCTCGCATTCCTGGTGACGCTGACCTCCTGGCGCCAGAGCTATTTCATGCTCGGAATCGCCGTTTTCGTGACGGCCGTCGTGGTATTCCTGCTGATCGGCCGGGAAGCGCCGCGCCCCCGTCCGGCCAAAGGCTCGCCGGGCGCATCAACCATGCTCGGGACCCTCGGGGCGCTCGTCCGGGTGCGGACGTTCTGGCTGCTCGGCAGCAGTTTCTTCATTTGCGGGTTCACCACGGCAGGCGTGATCAAGGTGCATCTGATTCCCTATGCCGTGAGCTGCGGGTTTCCGCCGGTACAAAGTGCCACGGCCTATGGCGTGCTGTCGCTGTTCAGCCTGATCGGGATGATATCGTATGGCTGGCTGTCGGACCGCTATCACCGCCCCGCCCTGCTCGCCAGCTGTTACTTCGTGCGGGCGCTCACCTTCATCATGCTGATGTATATCGCGGGCAATACACCCCTGCTTTTCATCTTCGCCGCCCTGTTCGGCATTTTCGATTACGCCACGTTTCCGATCGTCGCCAGCCTGGTCGCCACCCATATCGGCCGCAATGTCATGGGAATCACGATGGGGCTCATCTTCGCGCTGCATTCGGTCGGCGGGGCGATGGGATCGTTCATGGGCGGATGGCTGTTCGAGGCCTTCGCGCGATATGACTGGGTATGGATGGTATCCGTGTTGCTCGCCTTCCTCGCCGCTTTCCTGAGCATCCTGATAAAGGAAAACCGGGAGCCGCAGACACTGCGGGCAATGCGGCGGGTCACTGCCTGACGCGATCTAGACAATCGGTTCCCGGAGCCCGAGACGTTCCATCCGCGGCAGAACCTCGTCGCGAAACGCGGGTAGGTCGTCGATGTAATTCACCATCCCGAGCGCCAGACCATCGAGCCTGGCGTCCGACATCCGGCTGAAAGTTTCCACTATGTCGTCATAGCTGCCGACGAACGGATACGTCCCCGATGCAAAGATCATGCGCTCCCGGGTATGGGTCGGCAGGCTTGCCGAGGATGCCCCGCCCTTTGCTTTCATCGCCAGCGCATGATCGACGGCATCCCAGTCACCGTTTTCATGCACGATGTAATGATAGAATTCTTCAGCCTCCCTGCGGGTCGGCCTGCAGAGCAGGTTGCCGCAGCCGAAAAACATCCGCGGACCGGGCGCGATTTTGCGCATTGCATCGATCTCGGCCGCCAGGGACGCAATTTCCCGCGTCCCCATAAACACGCTGTCCGCCCGGCGCAGGGCGAAGTCGCGGCCGACCGGTGAATTGCCGGCGCTTACCAGCATCGGCCGGTCACCGAAATAAGGCTTCGGATCGCTTTTGACGCCTTTGAGGTCGAAATAAGCTCCCCTGAAATCGAACGGCTCGTCTTCGGACCACATGCGCTCGACGATGGTCAGCCATTCTTCGGTATAGGCGTAACGTTCATCGTGGTCGCGGATAGCGATACCGAACATGGCGTGCTCATCGACATTCCACCCGGACACCATATTCAGTCCGAAACGGCCCCGCCCGACGTGGTCCGCCGTCACCATCTGGTTCGCCGCAAAAACCGGGTTTACCAGCGCCACATGTACCGTGCCGAAGACAGATATATCCCGCGTGGCCGCCAGCGTCCCGACCGCCCAGCTCAGCGTCTCGAAATTCACGCCCGCGGCGTTGACCTCGCCGCCATAGCCGAGCCACCGTGCAACGGGCAAAAGAAACTCCAGCCCCGCCTCCTCGGCGAGCCTGGAGGCTGTAACGTTGTTTTCCCATGTGGGCTTCCAGTACTCGGGCGCCCTGGTCTGGGTGAGGCCGCCGGAACAGTTCTGGGAGAACAGCCCCAGTTTGAAACGGTTCGGTCCGTATATGCGTGTCTGCTGCCGCCCCATCCCCGTCTCCCGGCGTTTTATTGATGGCCGTAGTCGGGTGTATCTATACCCCGCGCCGGCCGGATCACAAAAAAAGACCCGCCAAAAATGGCAGGCCTTTCATTATGGTCGGAGCGACTGGATTCGAACCAGCGACCCCTTGACCCCCAGTCAAGTGCGCTACCAAACTGCGCCACGCTCCGGTCGTTTCGCGTGCGGCAAAATACGCAGGGTTCGCCCACAACTCAAGCACGGATATCGTCAGATACCGACGTTTTTCAGGGTTGCCCGCATTTCCTCGAGCTCCGCGAGAACCTGCCGCAGGGCCTCCCGCTCCACAAGGCCTCCCGCCGGCGCTGCCTTTGGCTCTGCCTGCGCGGGAGACGACGCAGCCGGTTGCGGGTCATCGGGATTGGCAGGGTTGGCAGAAAGCGTTGTTTCGGGCGGGGCTGCCTGCCCTGCCCGGTCCGCCGGCCCTGCCTGTTGCGCGAGTATCTGTTTGACCCCGCCCTCTTTGAGCAGTTTCTGAACGCCTTTGATGGTGTAACCGTCGGTATAGAGCAATTCGCGTATGCCGCGCAGCAGCTCTATATCTTCCGGGCGATAGTATCGCCTGCCGCCCCCGCGCTTCAGGGGTTTCACCTGGGTGAACTTGCTTTCCCAGAACCGCAATACATGGGCGGGGATATCGAGGTCGGAAGCGACTTCGCTGATTGTACGGAATGCCGCGGCAGATTTTCCCTGACGGCGGCCCGCTTCCTGTGGATCGGCCGCTTCAGCCATTTATCAGCTGCCGGACCCGTAGGATGTCCCGCTACCGACCGGCGGCGGCATTCCCGGCTGATGCTGCGCCCCTGCGCCGGCAGCCGGATTCGTATCGTCGGCGTCGTCTTCGCCGCCGGCCTCTCCGTTAATCCGGTTCTTCAGCACATTGGATGCGCGAAAGACCAGGACCTTCCGGGGCAGAATCGGGACTTCCTCACCGGTCTTCGGATTGCGCCCGACCCTTTCGCCTTTCTGGCGAACGGAAAAGCTTCCAAACGACGAAATTTTGACTGTTTCACCACTGGCCAATGTATCCGCTATTTCCGAAAGAACGGATTCGACCAGATCTGCAGACTCGTTACGCGACAGGCCGACTTCCTGATAGACGGCTTCGCTGAGGTCTGCTCTTGTGACCGTTTGATCGGCCATTGGTTGCCCCCTGATTGTACTGTCCCAAGACGGTAGCCGCTGCAAAGAACGCCGTCAATATCAAAGGGATAGGTGACTTCGTTCAGATTGGACGGATGCACGGACCGCTGCGACCCGAGTGGCGCCCCCGATGCATGCGCCCACCCGCCTGAATCCCTTAGTCACCAGCGTATTACGCTTGCGCCCCAGGTAAAACCGCCACCCATCGCCTCAAGGACGACAACGTCGTCCCGGGTTATACGCCCGTCCCTGACAGCTTCGGTCAGCGCCAGCGGGATGGAAGCTGCGGACGTATTGGCATGATGATCGACGGTCAGGACAATTTTGTCTTCACTCATCCTGAGCTTTTTGGCCGTCGTCGCGATGATCCGCCGGTTTGCCTGATGGGGCACCAGCCAGTCTATTTCTTCAGCGGCAAGGCCTGCCGCGTCCAGCGCCTCGGTGCAAACGCTCGCAAGGTTTCTGACGGCGTGCTTGAAGACTTCCTGCCCCTGCATCCGAAGAAAACCGACGGACTGCGTCGAAGACGGCCCGCCGTCCACATAAAGCAGATCGTGGTGCTGCCCGTCGGAACGCAGACAATTGGACAGAATGCCGCGATCCGAGCTGCTGCCGTCGCCCTCATGTCCCTGCAGCACCACAGCGCCCGCGCCGTCGCCGAAAAGGACGCAGGTTGTGCGGTCTTTCCAGTCGAGAATGCGCGAGAAGGTCTCGGCCCCGATCACCAGGACATTGTCGGCCTGCCCCAGGCGGATGAAATTATCGGCAACGTTGATCGCATAAACGAAACCGGAACAGACAGCCTGAACATCGAACGCCGCACCGTGGGTCATCCCAAGCGCGGCCTGCACCGTTGTCGCCGTGGACGGGAAGGTCTCGTCGGGCGTCGCGGTGGCGAGGACGATCATATCCAGATCCTCGGCACCGATACCGGCATCCTGGAGCGCCTCCAGCGACGCCGCCAATGCGAGATCCGACGTTTTTTCGCTATCGGCTGCTATATGGCGCGAATGAATGCCCGTCCGCTGGACGATCCATTCGTGCGAGGTATCGACAGTCTTTGCCAGTTCGTCGTTCGTGACGATACGTTCGGGGAGGTAAGAGCCGCAGCCGGCGACAACCGATCTACGTACCATTACGATGCTGCAGCCTCCAACGGGCTGTGGTCCAATTCGCCGAAGGCCTCGATACCATCGATAATCTTCTGGTTGAATCCGTTTGCGGCCATATCGACAGCGACGCCGATCGCATTTGCAAAGCCGAACGCGTCGGTACCTCCGTGACTTTTGACGGCTATTCCGTTCAGACCGATAAAGACAGCGCCATTATAACGCCTGGGATCGATGCGATCGCGCATCTTGCGCAGGCCGCGGCGCGCAAACACAAAGCCGAGGCGCGCGGACAGGGAACTACGGAAGGCGTCGCCGAGAAATTCCTTGATCAGCCGAGCCGTGCCCTCGGTTGCCTTCAGCGCAATATTGCCGCTGAAGCCGTCAGAGACAACGATATCGGTCGTGCCTGCCGCTATATCGTCGCCCTCGACAAATCCGTGGAAGTTCAGCAGGCCGTCCATTTGCCGGAGACAGGCCGCCGCCTCCTGGATTTCGGCATGCCCTTTCATTTCTTCGGATCCGACATTCAGAAGGCCGCAGCTGGGATTCACGTTGCCGAGAACGGTTCGCGCAAAAACGTCGCCCATGATCGCGAACTGCACCAGGTTTTCAGCGCTGCATTCCACATTCGCGCCGAGGTCGAGCATGACGCTTTCGCCCCGGATCGAGGGAAAGATCGCCGCGATCGCGGGGCGATGTATACCCGGCAGCGTACGCAAAGACAGCTTGGCCATCGCCATGAGCGCACCGGTGTTGCCGGCCGATACAACGCCCTGCGCTGTGCCGTCGCGAACCGAATCTATCGCAAGCTGCATGCTGGACTGACGGCCCTTGCGGAGAGCGATAGAAACCGTCATGTCACTGGTGATCACGCTGTCGGTCTGCATGATCTCGGTGATTTCGCGCAACCGTTTGCGCCGCTTGATCAGCGGCATAATGCGGGCTTCATCGCCGAACATCCGAAACCGGACATCAGGGAACCTGCGGCGCGCGAGATCCGCGCCCTTGACGACAATTGCCGGGGCGTTGTCACCGCCCATCGCATCCAGAGCGATCGTGAAAGACGCGCTCACTGTCGGTTCCTATCCTGGAAAATAGCCGTCGTCAGGCCGCAGAAGTCTCCATGACCTCACGACCATCGTAATAGCCGCAGGACCCGCAGATATGATGCGGGCGTTTCAACTCGCCGCAGTTAGCGCACTCCGCATTCGCGTTTGACGTCAGAGCGTCATGGGCGCGGCGCATATTACGCTTCGATTTCGATACTTTATTTTTTGGAACAGCCATAACCGTGCCATCTCAACTGTTGGGAATACATAATGGGGAGCGATTGATATTCTATCCTGGCCCCCGGGGCAACATGTAGTTTTGAAGCTGTCAGGACTTTGGCTTCAATTGCGCCAGAATTCCGAAGGGATTCTCCCGTTTGGGGGCTTTTTCCGCCTCTTCCTCGCTGACCAGGCGGGCCCCGGGGCCCAGTTCCAGCGCCGAGGGATCGACATCCGGATGTCGCGGGTACGGATCAAGCGCCAGAGACAGTTCTTCTGCCACAATCTCGCCGATATCAAGGGTTTCGCCCTCAAGCGGCTCAACCTCGTCGGGGTCGACGATATTGGCCGTATCGGCGGAATTCCGGGCAAAAACGATCTCGACGTTTTCCGTGATCGTCGCTGAGACCGGCTCCAGCGTCACCACACAGGACTGAGTCACGACAGCCGAGATCTCGCCGCTCACCGACAGGATACGGCCGGTTTTAAGCCATTCAAGCGTCAGGTGCGCTTCGAAAGCATCAATGGATAACAGGCCGAAACGCCGCGCCAGCGCCGATTTTTCATTGATATCCGGCTTCAGGTGATACTCCCGGGGCTCGTCGCCGATCGAATCGAGTTTTATCTCAACGCTGAATTCCGGTTGGGCGCCCGCGTCGGTCATTCCGCGCCCTCAAAGGAAAACTTGCCGTTCTCAACCGCCTCCAGGGCGAGCGAGGTCATGTGCGCGGCCTGGGCGCGGAGGTACCCCGCCAGATCGGCGGCATTGTCCCGGGCGGGCTCCACCGTCGCATATACATTTCGCAGGAGGGCGGCCTCGAGGGCGCCCTGCTCCCCGGCGAGACCGGCCTCGTAGGAAGCGATCCTGCCGTAAAAAGCCTGCACCATCGCTTTGACCCTCTTGCCGACGCCCATATCACCGGCCCCCATTTCACGGAGGCTCACGTCCATATCCTCGAACATCAGATCAAACAGGTCCTGGGCGGCGTTGCTCGACGATTCGGTCGCGCCTTTCAGACGCCGCAGAACCAGAAACGCATGGAGGGTTACCATCTCAAACCGGCCATCGACGGTATCCGGGACGCCAAAATCGGTATAGAAGCGGGGTTGTCGTGCCTGATCCACGATAACCCTGTAGATCTCGTGTATATTTCCGGGCGGCCCGGCCTTTCGGAAAAGAGAGCTCAACGGCATGGTTTTCTGCGCTTTTTAATCGATTTACACTTGGGCTTCGGGGCTCAGGCAGAGGGAGGGTGGTTTGCCCCCTTGCGCGATCCGTCTTGCTCCTCCACATAGGTAGTGATAACAGGAATAATGGTCAAATGAGACATACACCCATTCCAGATTTAGCCATTCCAGGTCTGCC
>JAYOMI010000010.1:0-612 GCA_038120765.1 Rhodospirillaceae bacterium | reverse complement strand
TTCGAGGTCGTTCCGGAATCATGCGCTGCGCAGCCGCGATCGTGTTTGCGGGTCTTCTTGCCGGGTGTTCTCCGACACTCACAAACCATGGGAACATCCCCGAGCAGGAGCTGATAGAAAGCATACGCATCGGCAGCAGCAACCGGGAGCAGATCGTCGCAATGCTGGGCAATCCGTCCGCGGTCGCGACCTTCGATCAGGAATCCTGGTATTACGTCGGCTCGAGGACCAGCCAGATTGCGTTCCTCGACCCCGAAATTCTGGAACGTAAAGTGGTCGTCATCCGTTTTGACAAACAGGGCATCGTCCAGCAGGTGGAGCGCCTGGAAAAGCAGGACGGGCGCGATGTTCAGATCGTCGAGCGGAAAACCCCTACCCGCGGCAAGGAACTGACGATTCTTGAGCAGTTGATTGGCAATATCGGCAAGTTCTCCGGATCTGTGGGAGAGGGCGGCACCAGCGGTCCCTAACCGGTCGGATGCAGGCAGACACAAAAAAAGCCCCGGAAAGTATCCGGGGCTTTTTTTCGTGTGGGACCAGGCCCTGAACTGTCGATTACGCGCTGCCGATAACCGCCAGCAGAAGAATAGAGACGATGTTGACGATCTTGAT
>JAYOMI010000009.1:57680-62684 GCA_038120765.1 Rhodospirillaceae bacterium | reverse complement strand
CCGCCTGCTCCTTGGCCAGGATGTTGGGCAGCAGCGAGATGGATTTGATGTCGCTGGCGGTGGCGGGGTCGACCCCCGACAAGGCGATCACAAAGCCGATGACCGTGCCAATCAGGCCAAGCAGCACAAGTGCGTTGGCAAAATGCCGTATCACAGCGATCCAGTCTGCAAGGCGCAGGCGAAGCGTCGATGCGACGATCGCCCGGGCACCGGAATCGCGCCCGTCAATCGCATCGAGATATAGTGCCGCCCATGTCCCCTTGACCGGTTGAGCCGCCAGCGCGGCCGCAGTCTCTGAACCCGTCCACCAGACCTTCAGGCCGCAGACAGCAAGCCCGACGACGAAGACACCTGAAATTACGAATGTGAGGCCTGTCTGGTCCGCCGCGACAACGGTATCGAGCCAGCCACGCACCCATGCCGCCGCGAGAAGCGCGATGCACCCGAGGTTGACCGCGCCGAACCTCAGAATTGCGTCGAACCGGATGGCGCCTGTATCCGCCTGGCTGACGGATGATCCGTTCTGCGCCGAGCGGCGCGCCGCCTTTCGAAATCCCCTTCGGACCTCTGCCTCCAGTTCGTCGAATTCAAACGCACCGGCGTATTTCATCACTGTCGTCATCGCTGAACTCCCGGAAGGCCGAAGGGACACGATAACGTTAAGGAGAGATGCTTAACGGGGCGTTAACCTTAAAAAAGGATTTAGTCGCGGGACGGGGACCGGCGCAGACAGGCTTCAGACTGTTCCGTTGGCCGTTTCGGGAACCTCGCGCAGGATCTCCCGAAAATCGCCCAGACTGAAAGGTTTGACGAGGGTGTGGATGTCGAGACTGGCAGCTTCGCCGATACGCTCGGCAACCTTCGTGAAAAGCGGGTCTCCGCCGCTCAGAATGACGACACGTGAAGAGGCATTCGCATTCGACAGCCATCTCAATATCTCTATGCCGTCGACGTCCGGCATGTGTATGTCGATGCACACGATGTCGGGGTCGATCTGCTCGAACCGGTCAAAAAACTGGGAAGACCGGTTAAGGGTATGTACGTCATATCCTTCCGCGCCGGCGATTTCGCGAATCAGGTCTGTTATCTCGACCTGATCGTCAACAACAAGAAGACGCCGACTGTCGCTCATGGACATACCCGTAATACAATATTTGCGCCGACCCAGTTTCCGATAAAGTCGCCTGAAAGGCTTGAAACCTCAAGAATTTTTATATGTCGGTTTGTATCGGTGTGTTGCCGCCTGAATGAGTCTCCCGCATACTATCTGAAATGCTAGGTAGGCAGATTGTGTTGGGGTCAAATGAATACGGAAAGTATGAAGATTCTGATCGTCGACGACGATCCGGCATTTTCGTCAATGATTGCCGAATACCTTCGTGACCGGGGACACGTCCCTGTAGCCGTCCAGGATGGCGACGAAATGCGCAGAGAGATGGAGAAAGGCAAAGTAGACCTTGTCCTTCTCGATCTGGTCCTCCCGAAGGAAGACGGCGTCGCGCTCACGCAGTACATCCGCTCGAACTCAAGCGTCGGAATTATCATTCTCAGCGGCAAGGGGGATATGGCAGACCGTGTTCTGACGCTGGAACTGGGCGCCGATGACTACCTGCAGAAGCCGTTCGAACTGCGCGAACTCTCCGCCCGCATCAACAGTCTATCGCGGCGCCTCGCACAGGACGACGACCAGACGCAGGAACAATTTACATCGGCGACGTTCGCAAACTGGACTCTCGATTTTATTCATCGGCGCCTGACCGCCCCGAATGGCGAACAGGTGTCGCTGACGACAAGCGAATTCGCGCTTCTCGAGGTCTTCGTCAAGAACGCCAACCGGCAGATGTCGCGAGCGGAACTGGTTCAGGCCGTCCGCGGGCGTGAAATGAAGGGCTACGACCGGACCATCGACATCCATGTTTCGCGCCTGCGCAAAAAAATCGAGCCTGCGACGAACCAACCGCAATTTATCCAGACCGTTCACGGGGGAGGATACATGTTCTGCGAACCCGTATCGATGGAAACGAAGAACCAGTAAACCAGGCCTCTGTTGCCTGAACGGTCGGCACACACATAAAGTTCCTGAATCAAAAAGCGGCTGGATCTCTCCAGCCGCTTTTCTTCCTTAAAAGACGTTCACAGGCAGGCTGCAAGCCGGCCGGAACATATCTCCTAGCGCAGGATTGCGATCTCAACCCGGCGGTTCACACCTTTCCGCATGCCGTCTTCGGTCTTGACGGCAGGGTCGCGTTCCCCTGCAACAACCTTGCTGATCGGACCCTTCACGCCCGCCTTTCGCAGGGCGCCAATAACGGCTTCCGCGCGACGGTCGGCCAGCGCCCGGTTATAGGAATCGCTGCCGGCAAGATCCGCATGCCCGATCACAAAGGTCGCTTTTGCTCCTTTCATGATGGACGCTGCGGCGTCCCGGATCACGATCATCGACGACACCGCCAGTTCAGCACTGTTGAACCCGAAATAGATCAGGTGGCTTTCCTTGGCAGGCGCCGGTTTCGCGGCCGGTGCCGCGGCCTTTTTCACCGCCATCGCCGCGTTTACCTCCGCCATCGCGGCGTTGAAGCCGATCTGGCAGCGCGAGATGTCAATGCGCTGAATATCCTCTTCCGCTTCCTGGATCCAGCAATCGTATTGCGTCTGGGCCGTTGCGAGGGCCGCAGGCGCCTTCTCCTTGCCGCCATGCGTGCGGGCAAGCGTCAGTTTCTGCCACGCAGGCTGGAGTTCATCTACATATTTCGCCGGCACTTTGCGCTCATAGAGACGGTCGGGAAGCACGTTCTCGCCGTTTGCGGCCATCATGGCCTTCTTGGCGAAGTAATCGGCATCGGCAATATCGTATTCCGCCGCCTCGATCTTCGCGAGTTCCGTATATCCGGCATAAAGCGCCTTATCGAAGGCCGTGCCTTTGGTCGGCATTTTCGACAGCATGTCGATATCCGGACCGGCACAGGCCGCGAGCAGGCCACCGGAAATTGTCAAAATAGCGATGTTACGTAAAGTACTCATGGGGCTACCCCTTAAAATTATTCTGTATACGAACCGCCCGGCCACCCCGTGTGAATAACCATCGGTCAGGTTTTTCATAAGCCCCCAGCGCCCTCTGCTCAAGGTGTCGGTTTATCGCGCGTAACGACGCTCAGACCCGCCCATCCGCACTCAGAAGGATCGCAACCGGGCGTGTCTGCTGAAATTCCGCCAGTATTATCATCATGATAACCGTGATCGGGACGCACAGGAACATGCCCGTAACGCCCCAAATCGATCCCCAGACGGCGAGAGAAATTATCACAACCAGAGAAGAAAGGTTCAGCGATTTGCCCATCATCCGGGGCTCCAACACGTTTCCGACCAGGAATTGCGCGGCGCCGAGGCCGATCGTGACCACCAGAAAAGGACCGAGAGTCCCGAACTGGATGATTGCGAGGATTGCCGGGAACACGACGCCAAGCAGCGAGCCGATGGTTGGTATATAGGCCAGCAGAAATATCAGAAACGCCCAGAAAATCGCGAGATCCACCCCGACAATTGCGAGCACGACATAACTGACGACAGCCGTCAGCAGACTGAGCGACGTCTTTACGGAAACATATTTCTGGGTCCGGTCGCGAATGTCATGCAGAACGTCCTGCACCTCTTTTTGGCGGTCGCTATCCGGAAACAACGCCTCGATCTTGCGCCCGAACGTCCGCTGTTCCGCAAGCAGGAAAATTACGTAGATCAGGATGAGCCCCGCGTTGCCCGCGACCGAGGCGGTGGCGGAGGCGACCCCGCCGATCAGCGAGCGGATGTCGATCTGATCGACCACGTGACCTATCTTCGGTAATTCCGTCAGCCCCCCGATCTGAACGGCCTGCGCGACCAGTTTTTCGATATTCGCCTGATACGTGGGCGCGGCGGCGCGAACCGCCGCTATATTGCCGCTGATCATTTCGACGATCAGCCCAAGCGCCGCCACAAGGACGATTATGGACAGCGTCAGCGCCAGCCATCCCGGCACCCGCAGCAAATTCTGTATCGCGCGGGAAAGGGCGTTGATCAGGTACCAGATCATGATCGCGATCGCGAGCGGAATCAGCAGATCGCTTCCTGTCACAAGCACGTAGACCATCAGAGCGGCGATCCCGAAGGTGACGCCAAAAGCAATTAGTCTGGAAGGCATAATACCCATCCCGGAATGCAGTTGTCGGGGTGCACCTTACCAGAGCAGAGCGAATCCCGCTCAGACCATATTGTATGGATTCGCCCGGTCATTCTCGAGAGGAAACGCGACCGCACCGCGTCTCGACGGTCGGTCGAAGAAACGGCGAATAGCGTCTGCCCCGTCCTGCACGGCGGCATTTCGGGGGTCGGTTGTTTCAGTATCGCCCTGCCCGTCGTCGCGACGGATGATTACATAAAGCCATCGTGAACTGTCGTTAAAAGACTGCCACATCAGGCTCGGACGGCAAGCGCTGCCTCCAGCTCGGCAATACGGGCCTGCAGCGGCGCGACGGCGGCCGCGACATCCTCTGTGGTAAATCTGGGCGTAATATGTTGCGGGCAGTTCCAGTCGAAGGCCGCCACATCAATCACGAAGGCCCGGTCTATCTTCGCAGAATATCCCGCCATCGCGAAACCTTCGAGAATCGCGGGGTCGTGGGTGACCTGCGCCCTGCCGAGCAGCTTCAGCCGGGCGCGGTTCGGATAATCCATGAAGAAGAGCGATATGCGATCGTCGCCCCGCAGATTGCCCGTACTGACAAACTGCCGGTTGCCGCTGAAATCGGGAAAGCCCAGGGTCTTCGGATCCAATACGCGGACAAATCCCGGAGGCCCGCCCCGATGCTGGACATAGGGCCAGCCCGTTTCGCTGACGGTCGCCATGTAAAAACTGTCGCGTCTCCCGATAAAGTCGGCCTCGCGGTCGGTCAGGACACCATTCCTGTCCGAACCCGCCTCGATCCGGGCATATGAATCTCTCGACCCGCCAGCCTGCTGCAACTGTCTGAC
>JAYOMI010000009.1:53729-57670 GCA_038120765.1 Rhodospirillaceae bacterium | reverse complement strand
TCCCACTTCCAGCACTCCCTTTATCGATGTCTCGGCACTGATACCGGTAGCGACAAAGCTGATTATTTCTGTAATTTATTTAATATGGTATTTCTGAAATTTTTTATTCTATTATTTTGAATAATTAGAGAGTGGAATTATGGATCGTCTCCGGGCGCTCGAAATATTTATCAAGGTCGCGGAGACAGGTGGCTTTGCCTCCGCCGCACGCGCCCTGTCCACATCTCCGCCATCGGTGACACGGGTGGTGTCTGAACTGGAGCGGCATCTTGGAACGGCCCTTTTCGTCCGCACCACTAGGTCGGTAGGCCTGACCGAAGCAGGTGTGCGGTTTCTCAACGATGCCGGCCGCATCATTTCGGCTCTCAAGGAAGCGGAAGACGCCGCCATCGGCGCGCATATAACGCCGCGCGGAAATTTACGGATCACCGCGCCGGTTCTCTTCGGCGGGATGTTCATCACTCCGCTTCTCGGCGAGTTCCTGCAACAAAATGAGCATGTCACCGCGGAGGCCGTTTTTCTCGACCGGATCGTGAACATGATCGATGAAGGCCATGATATCGCGATACGGATCGGGGAACTGGCGGATTCCTCTCTTTTGGCGGCCCGCGTCGGCACGGTGCGACTTATGGTGTTCGCCTCCCCCGAATATCTGGCCCGGGAAGGCACGCCAGCACATCCCGACGACCTGTCGAAGCACAATCTGATCGCACCGATACCGCCCGGTAGCGGCCAAAGCTGGATATTTGAGAAAGACGGAAAACCGTATCGGATAGAACCTACAGCGCGACTGAAAATCAATACGAACGACGCGATCCGCGACCAGGTGGCCCGTGGGTGGGGAATCTCCCGCCTCCGTTCATATCAGATCGCCCCGCTGCTTGCCGACGGCACGCTTGTCCCAATACTCGAAGACTTCGAACCGCCGCCCCAGCCGATCCACGTCATCCATCAGGAAGGCGGGCTTGCATCGGCGAAGGTGCGTTCGTTTATCGATTTTATCGTCGATCGCCTGCGGGCCGACCCGTCTATCAACGCCTGACAATCAGAGTGCGGGGGATCTCAACCCCCGCGCTTCCAGGCGCGGCAGTACCTGTTCAACAAGAATCGGAAGGTCGTCCAGGTAATTCGGCAGGCCGACGGCGACCGCATCGCAGCCCGCTTCGGAAAGCCGGGCGAGCTGCTCGGCCACGCTGTCCGGGTCGCCGACGACGGGCGTGGCACCGTTAGCCGTCGCAGCGCGCATGTGGAAACGGCGCCGGTCGTCTTCCGATATATCGTTCGTGTCGATACCGCGCTCGACCATCATGAGACGGCAGGCCTCCGTATCCGCATGCTCAACGGCGTAATAGTGATGGTATTCCTCCGCTTCCTTCTGGGTCGGCCGGCAAACGATCCCGATATTCGTAAACAGCCCGATATCCTTTCCGGCCTCCCTTCCCGCCTGTCGCAGGGATTTGCTGTCCTCGCGGAACTTGTCGATATCGTAAAACGTGTGAAACAGCATATCGGCATTCTTTACCGCGAATTCTCGCCCGCGCCCGGACGTGCCTGCGCACACGACCATCGGGCGCACGTCGCTGACCGGCTTCGGGTTCAGGACCGTTCCCCTGGTCTGGAAGAACTCGCCATTGAAATCGAACGGCTCTTCCTCGGTCCAGATCCGCGTGACCAGATCGATCCATTCCTGGCCGAGGTCGTAACGCCGTTCGTGTTCGCCGAGATCGACGCCGAGCATGTCGAATTCTTTCTGGTACCACCCGCAGACAATATTCAGACCGAACCTGCCACCGCCGATATGATCGGCGGTTACCATCTGCTTCGCCGCGACAGCAGGGCTGTGCGCGGTAACGTGGACAGTCCCGAACGCCATGATGTTTTTCGTCGCCGCCAGCAGGCCCGATGCCCAGGCGATGGTTTCGAAGTTGGACCCATTATGGTTTGTTTCGCCGCCGTAACCGATCCAGCGGCCAAGCGGCAGCATGAAATCTATACCGGCATTGTCTGCCCGTACCGCCAGTTCGCGGCAATTATCCCAGGTTGCCTTCCAACGCCCGGGAAATGTCGAACAGGCAAGCCCGCCGTCGCAGTTGGAGCCGAAAAGACCGACGGCGAGCTTGTTGCGGGTAAATTTTCTGATGGGTGTCATGCCTGCACTTTCCCCCGATAAGCGTCCTTCTTCAAGACCCGGCCAACGACAATCGCCCCTCTTGTATCTGACGTCCCACAGGGACATAATTGCCGTTCGATCCCAGGGGAGCTTCGCTAGGAGGCTGAGATGTCGACGGGCGCACATAGCGCCAACGCGACGACCCTTAGAACCTGATCCGGGTTATGCCGGCGTAGGGAAACGGGAAGTCCGCGCATCAAAGCCGCGCAGGCATAATGCCCCCGATTTACCGCCCGTAGTCCGGATCCCGAAACGACGAGGGGTAACCGGCACGTGACTCAGGATGACATCATCGAAATGCTGCTCGCCTTCATTGCGGCGGATGACGAACGATCCGACATCAGGACCCAGACGTCCGAAGACACTTTCAACGATGTGGCGCTTCGCCTGTTCGCCTATCAGTTCGAGAACAACAAACCGTTTCGCCGGTTTTCCATTCAGCGGGGTCGCACGCCGCGCACCGCCCGGTCCTGGCGCGACATTCCGGCGGTCCCGATCAACGCGTTCAAGGAACTCACACTGAGCTGCTGCGCACCGGAAGACGCAGCCCGCGTCTTCATGACGAGCGGGACGACCCTCGGCGGCAGGCGCGGCAAGAGCTATAATGCAAACCTCTCGGTCTATGACGCATCGATGATCCGCGGCTTCAAGGAATACTTCATGGCCGATCGCGACCGGATCGACATGGGAATCCTGTTTCCAACCGAAAGCATCATGCCGAATTCATCGCTCGCCCATTATCTGGCCCTCGCACTTGCCCATTTCGGGACACCGGACAGCGGCTACATGATGCAGGATGACGGAATCGGTTTCGATCATCTCTTCGCGGCCCTCGACCGGGCACAAGAATCCGGCACGCCTTATGCTTTGCTCGGCGCAAGCTACAGTTACGTTCCCCTCCTCGACGAGATGCATCGGCGCGGTCTTGCCTTCACCCTGCCAGAGGGCAGCCGGCTGTTCGACACCGGCGGCTTCAAGGGACAATCGCGCGAGCTCGGGCTTGACGAATTTTACGACCAGCTTGCTGCAGGCTTCGGCGTACCCCGCGAGAAATGCACCAACATGTACGGCATGACGGAACTCAGCACCCAGTTCTACGACCGGGGCAATGCAACCTGCCCGTCAGTCAAGTCGGGCCCGCACTGGATTCGCAGCCGCGTCATCAATCCCCTGACCGGTGAAGACGTGCCATTCGGTGAGACAGGCGTGCTGGTCCATTGCGACCTCGCCCATTTCAACATCGTCTCGACCATCCTGACGGAAGATGCGGGGGTCGAGACCGAAGACGGCTTCCTGCTGCTCGGACGCGCGGATGGCGCTGAAGCCAGGGGATGTTCGATGGCGGTCGAGGAATTTCTGAAAGCCGCGCGGGCGTGAGTTTCGGATGATCCGCACATGATCGAGAAAGCCGGCTATCTGCCCGGCCTCGCGGATGACGCGGTCGACTGGCAAACGCTGCGCTTCGGCGGCAATGACAACCCGCTGGAAATCGCCGTACCCGTATTGACCGATGCCCAGATGAAGGCACTGGCCGGACGTGTGCGGGCGGCGAGCCGGGAGCGCCTGAAATCGCTGACGCTTGCGCAGATTATCGGCATTATCGATGCCGCGGTTGCGCGTCTGCTCGACCGAAGCGATCCCGTTCGGCGAAAAGCCGAGGAAATCCTGCCCATCGTTACCGGCTACGATGCGGAGATGATCCGTCTTGGTCTTACCGGCTATCTGAAGACATTCCGCAAGTCCGAATTGCAGAAATTCGCGGCGGAGGATT
>JAYOMI010000009.1:32935-53719 GCA_038120765.1 Rhodospirillaceae bacterium | reverse complement strand
GACGACTTCCAGCCAATGCCCAAGGGCGGGTTCGCCCGCGCGTTCGGCCCGGATGTCCTTGCTCATATATGGGCCGGCAATGTGCCCGGCCTGCCGGTGTGGAGCCTTGTCTCCGGTCTGCTTGTGAAAGCCGGCAATATCGGGAAGGTCCCCAGTGCCGAACCGCTCTTCGCCGGCTGGTTCGCGCAGGTTCTGTCGGAGGTCGCCCCCGGGATCGCGGACTGCTTCGCCGTCGTCTGGTGGAAAGGCGGGGACACCGACCGCGAAGAGGCCCTGCTCCGGGAATCCGACGCCGTGCTGGCCTATGGCGGCAACGAGTCCCTCGCAGCCATCCGCGACCGCGTCCCGGTTACGACGCGTTTTCTTCCGTATGGCCACAAGGTGAGCTTCGGCGCGATTTCACGGACTGCGCTGGACACACGGAAGGCGAAGGACACCGCGCATCAGGCCGCTTACGACGTCATCCGCTACGACCAGCAGGGATGCTATTCGCCGCACGTGTTCTTCGTAGAGCGCGGCGGACGGGTATCGCCCGGGGATTTCGCGCAATACCTCGCCCATGAACTCGACACCTTCGAGAAAAAATACCCGCGACGCGCGCTTTCGATCAGCGAAGCGCGCGATATAGCGGCGTGGCGTCACGGCGAAGAGGTCAGGTCTTTCGCCGGCGAAAACCGCGGCCTGATCGGCAATCCCGATAATGCCTGGAGCGTCGCCTTTGTCGACGGCGACGAAGATCTGAGCCCGAGCGGCCTCAACCGGACGATCAAGGTCGTCACGGTCGACGCCCTCTCCGATATTGTGCCGCGGATTGCCCCCTATAAGAGATTGCTGCAGACCGTCGGCATCGCGGCGCCACCTGCCGAGCTCTACTCATTGTCAGCCGCGCTCGGGCGTGCCGGGGTTACGCGGATATGCGCGCTTGGCCATATGACCGCACCTGAAGCCGGCTGGCATCATGACGGGCGGTTCAACCTGCTGGACCTGGTGACCATCACGGAAATCGAGCGATCCGCGGAAACGGCCGCCGATACGTATGCGCCCTACGCGGACTGATCTCACAGGACACCCACCCATGATAACCATCAGGTAGCGCGATGAATTTCACCGACAAAGTCGTTCTGGTTACCGGCGCCAGCCGCGGCATCGGCGCTGCGATTGCCCGGGCGTTCGCTGCCGAAGGGGCATCCGTGGCCGTCAACTACCTGCAGAACGCCGAAGCCGCCGAGGCGGTCGTGGCCGCATGCACCGAGGCCGGGGGCGACGCATCGTCGTTCCGGGCGGACGTGACCGACAGCGACGCTGTACCGGCGCTGGTAGATGACGTGCTGGAAACCTTCGGCAAGATCGACGTTCTCGTCAATAACGCTTTCCGGCCCTACAAATTTGATCCGGAAAACCGCAGGATGTTCTGGGAGCTCGACTGGTCGCACTACCAGGCACAGATCGACGGAGCGCTGCGGTCCGCCCATGGCCTTTGCAAAGCCGTCCTGCCCGATATGCGGCGTCGGGCGGAGGGCGCGATCGTCAATATTGCGACCGATCTGGTCGCCCGTCCGACAATTCCCTATCACGACTATACAACCGCCAAAGCCGCCCTGATCGGGTTCAGCCGCAATCTTGCGGTCGAAACCGGCCCGCTGGGAATCCGCGTGAACTGCGTCGCACCGGGGCTGGTCTATCCGACGGAGGGGAGCAAGGACACCAGGGAAAGCGTGAAGGACATGATTACGGCGCAGACTCCGCTTGGCCGGATCGCCACGCCTGAAGACATCACCGGCCCGGTCCTGTTCCTCGCCTCCCCCTGGAGCGCCTTCATGACGGGCCAGACACTTTATGTCGATGGCGGACTGGTGATGTCCTGAGGCCGCCTAGCCGCGCCGCATCAGATACAGATTGCTGCCGACGATCAGGGTCGCGCCGGCGACGCTCCACCAGCTCGGGATTTCTGAAAACAGTAACAGGCCGAAAATGCCCGAATACACGATCCGCATATAATCGAACGGCACCGTCACGGTCGCGTCACCGAGGGTAAATCCGTGCGTGAGGCAGGACTGCCCGATGATGCCGAGGAAGCCTATCAGCAGCAAAACGGGCACCTCGGCCCAGGTCGGATCGACCCAGAAATAGGCCGCCGGTATTGCCGAAAACAGCGTTGTGTAGAACGCATAGTAGAAAATGATCCGCCGCGTTGGTTCGGTGCTTGCCAGCTTCTTGATGGAGATAACAACCAGCCCGCCGAACAATGCGCCGGCGACGGCAACGATGCCGTCGGGATCGAAACCGCCGCCAAAGGGTCTGAGCATGATCAGGATACCGGCAAAGCCGGCAAGCGTGACACCGATCCGGCGGGCGCCCGCGACCTCTCCCAGAAACAGGAAGGCGAGGATGATCATGAAAAGCGGGCGGGAGAACTGCAATGCCATCGCATCGGCCAGCACGAGGTGCGTCACCGCGAAGAAGAAACAGTAATTTCCGCACGCGCCCCAGAACCCCCGCATCAGATGCATCCCGGGTCGGCGCGTGCGAATCACGTCCCGCCCATCCCGCAGAAGAAGCCAGGGCGCGAATATCAGAAAGCCGATCATGGCGCGGCTGAACATCAGCTGAGCGGGGTGCAGGCGCTCGCCCAGTATTTTGACGAAAACGGCCATGACCGTCAGCAGAATCGCGCCGGCAGAGACGAACAGGATTGCGCGAACACGCGACGGAATCAGCGCCCAGCGGTCACGTAATCCGCTGACGATCGGACTGGAATTCAAATATCGGTCTTTCTCGTGTGGCGTTGTACTTCAGCGTCGAGTCTGCCGGTGCATGCCAGGGAGAACATCCGGAAATCCCCCATTAACGACCAGACGGGATATCGGAATGTGGCAGGCCTTTTGCGCTCTATCATCAGATGGGAGAGCCACGCAAGCCCGTATCCCGAAGCTGCGGCAGCGGCAAGAAATCGCAAATCACCTGACCAGGTCAGCAGCACCACGAACGCCATCGCCAGTGCCGTGCCCAGCACATGCATCAGACGCGTCGTGGGATTTCTGTGTTCCGACAGGTAGTACGGCCAGAAATCGGAAAAAGAGTTGAACTCGGGTTTTTGCGTCATGGGGGGAGAATAAATCTTTACTGCGTTTATTTCCATTGATCGGCGCGGCCCCGCAATCTATTTCGAGGCGATGAGTTCTGATCCCATTTTCGACTGGCTGCTCGGGCACGCTCCCTCTCTGCCCTCATGCCGGCACGTGCTCGAGGGGCTGATCGACAGGCTGAACGCTGAGGGCATGGCGTTGCACCGGGCATCACTCGGTATCGGCGTCCTGCACCCCGAACTAATGGCCAAGGCGTATACCTGGGAACGGGACGGCAGATACGTCAGCGAGACCGAAATTCACCATGGTATCGAGACGACAGATCAGTACCTGGACAGCCCTTTCCGGCCGCTAAACGAGGGGGAAGCATTCGTTCGCCAGCGGCTTTCCGGTCCCGACGCGAGGATCGACTATCCCATGCTCGAAGAACAACGGGACAGCGGCGCCACCGATTATATCGCGATCGGCATGCCGCGGAGTGATGGCAAAATATACCGCGCCTCTTGGACGACCGACCGTCCCGGGGGGTTCTCGGACACGCAGATCGACCGCCTGCTCTCCCTTCGCACGGTACTCGGCGTTGTCATCGAACTGCAATCGCGCGCAGAAATGACCAAAAGCGTCCTCAACCTTTATCTCGGTCGCGAAGCAGGACGGCGGGTCTACAATGGCGACATCAAACGCGGCGATGGCGAGACAATCCGTTCTATCCTCTGGATATGCGACCTGCGGGGTTTTACCTCGCTGTCGGACCGCATTCCGCTCGACCGCCTGATCGCCGTCCTCAACGACTATTTCGAGGCCGTGACCGGCCCCATCCATGCGAGCGGTGGCGAAGTCCTGAAATTCATGGGTGATGCCGTCCTCGGAATTTTCAGGATCGAGAACGAAGCGGATATATCCGACATCGGCGAGCGTGCCCTGAGTGCGGCGGAACTTGCCGTCGGAAACATGAACATTCTCAACCGGCAGCGTGGCCGGGAAAACAAAACGACGCTGGACTTCGGCATCGCGCTGCATGTCGGGGATGCCATGTATGGCAACGTGGGCGCCCATGACAGGCTCGATTTCACGGTGATCGGTCCCGCAGTCAATCTCTGCGCCCGGCTGGAAACCCTTGCTGGCAGCCTGAGCGAAAAAATCATCTGCTCGGCCGAGTTCGCCGCGATCTCGACCACGGAGATGCGCACGGTCGGGATGCATGAACTCAAAAACCTCGGGGCAGCCCTGGAAGCCTTCGCCCCTGCCTGATAATGCGGGGCGTCAGGCCCCCGCTCGCCGCCCCGTCGGGTTATGTGCAATCCCCGTTTACGGCTGCGCTCTGGAATGCTTTTATTCCGGTATGACAGATACCTATTCAGAACTCGCCCCCTCCGGCCGGGTACATCGCCGCGTCTATACAGACTCAGAAGTTTTCGACGCCGAGATGGAGCGGATTTTCAGGCGCGCTTGGGTCTACGTCGCCCATGAAAGCCAGCTTGCGGCGTCGGGCGATTTCGTGACGGCATATATCGGCAATCGGCCGGTGATCGTCTCTCGTCACAGCGACGGCGGCATTTATGCCTTTGCCAATCGATGCACACATCGCGGCATGAAGGTCTGCGCCGCACGGCAGGGATCGAAAAAGCGCTTCGTCTGTCCGTATCATGGCTGGGCGTTCGCCACGGACGGCACATTGATCGGAATACCCCACGGGAAGG
Source organism: Rhodospirillaceae bacterium (assembly GCA_038120765.1). GTDB lineage: Bacteria > Pseudomonadota > Alphaproteobacteria > MPNO01 > UBA830 > CAXBCP01. Next base: position 48,933 of record JAYOMI010000009.1, on the reverse strand, counting down.
GATATAACGGGAAGCTCGATCCGAAAGACCCTGCCCTCGCACTCGCCCCTGTCGCCCGGGTGGAAAGCTATCGCGGCTTTGTCTTCGCAAGTGACTCGGCCTCCGGCCCCGCGCTGGTTGATTATCTCGGCCCGATGACCCGCGCGATAGACAATACCGTCGACCGCGCCCCCGGTGGAGAAATTGAAATAGCCGGCGGCGGCTTTCGCCAGCGCTATGCCGGAAACTGGAAACTGCACATGGAGAATGCGAACGACCTGATGCACGCATCGATCGTCCATGCCTCCTCGGTCGACAGCGCACAGGCCGTTGCAGACGAGCTTGAAGATGGTGCCGAAGACCATGCACTTCAGATGTTCAAGGGGAACGGGCTGCCGCTGTCGGCGATGGACCAGGTAGAAATACACGGCTTTCCCGGCGGCCATTCCTATATGGGCGGCTTTTACAAGGAAGGTCCGATCACGCAGGCGACGAACGACGACCCGGTCGTTGCCGCTTACCGGGCCGCAATGATCGATGCCTATGGCGAAAACCGGGCCGAAGACATCATGGGGTGGGATACATTCAACCACCTCATCTATCCGAACCTGATTCTGAACCCGAAGCACCAGCAGATGCGGGTATTGCAGCCCGTCAGCGTCGACTGCACGATCGTGCATTCCGCCTGTTTCCGCCTGAAAGGCGCCCCGCAGGAGATGTATCAGCGCAGCATCAGGTTTCTGAGCGCGCTCAATTCGCCTGCCTCGCAGATAACGACCGACGACATCGCCATGTTCAACAACATCCAGAACGCGCTCAACGAAGCCGATACCGAATGGGTAGACCTGTCGCGCGGGCTCGGACACGATACGGCGCATGACGATGGCGGTGAAATAGGCGAGGTGGGAACCAGCGAATTACCGCTTCGCGCGCAATATGCCGCCTGGCGCGACTTCATGAGCCAACAGGCCGGATAAGGAGGCGACATGCCCGCAATCGATCTTCACCACCTTGCCATCAAGACCGACGACGTGGACGCGACGGTCGCATTCTGGAACGATATTATCGGATCGCACTCCGTCGACCGCCCGGATTTCGGTTTTCCGGGCGCCTGGCTCCAGTTCGGCGAGACGATGATCCACCTTTACGGCGGGGACACAGCCCTGAACAAGGCCGGCGGGTACGACCGCGGTTCCGCCGCGATAGATCATGTAGCCCTGTCGGCGCGCGGTTTCGATGAAATGCGGGCGTTATTCGATGAAAAGAAGCTCGACTGGCGTCAGATGAGTATTCCGTCGTTCCATCTCTGGCAGCTTTTCGTCCAGGACCCGAACGGCGTGCTGGTCGAACTTAATTTCGACGCCCGGCAGGAGCCTTCAGGCAGCGCAGGTCCCGACAACAGTAATATATACGACCCCGGGAATTTCTAGTTCTCCCGCCTCTTGCCAGTGAACCTGGGCAAGACCAGAAACTCAGTGAATTCAGCGCTTTGTTTGGTTAGAGTTCCTGTCTGAGTTGTTTCTATCCGGAAAGGGCTGCCCGATTTAGACAGCCCTGACAGGATCGAACCCGAGAGGCTTCCGCAACATGCGGCTTCTGAGCAAGTTCCTGCTCGCTTCCCTTGCCGGCCTTACCGTGATGGTCGCGGTCTTTGCGGGTATTGGATTCACGATCATCGATGATGTTCTGTATCAGAACAGCCTGCGCGTCCTGCGCACGGAAATTGCCTCACTTTCACAAAGTCTGGAATCACGGCCGGATCGACCAGAAATAACCCGGCAGGACGTTGCCGAAACGATCGGCGCTCAGATGCGCTGGACAGGCGATTCCTATTTCGCCTTTTCGCAGTCGGGCGAACAACTTTTCCCGACGACCGGCACCACTTTCAAACAGTTCGACAGCGATACGATTACGCGACTCTTGGACGAACAGGGCGGAGCAGGCTGGATAACGGTTGGCGGCGAGAGATATCTGACATATTCCAACGTCCTGCCGGGGCCCAATATCCTTATAGGAGCCCGTATCACCGAGGCCACGGTATTTACAGGCAGGTCCCGGTACATGTACGCGTTGGGTCTGGCAGCCCTTGCGATCATGTTCATCGGCGCACTTATGGCCTTTCTGGTCAGCCGCGCCCTGACACGGAGGATCGGCGCTACACAGGCCGCGCTCGAGGCGATCAGCGCCGGAGAATTCGGTGTTCGCATAAACGGCGCTGATGGCGGCGACGAAATATCGCTGATACAGCGCCGCATAAATGAAATGGCCGACACCTTTGCCCGCCGCGCCGCAGAACGCGAGGCGGCTACCGGTTGGCTTGAGGAGAACGAGAAGCGCTTTCGCGACTTCGCGGAGACCGCATCGGATGCGTTCTGGGAAACGGATGCTGACCTCCGATATACATTCTTCAGTAATCCGGGCCACGATTTTCAAAACTTTCAATCCTCGGAAAGCATCATCAGCACGATACGCGGCCAATACTTCGATAATCCTTCCTTCAGTTCGGACGAATGGGCCAAACACCTCGAAGACCTGAAACAGCGTCGCTTTGTCCGGAACTTCGCCTTCTCCGGTCAATATCCGGACGGCAAGGTTTTTCACCGGATCTCCAGCGCCATCCCGCTTTTCGACGAAAACGACGTATTCAGCGGGTATCGCGGGACAACCACGGATATTACCTCCCGGGTCGAAACCGAGCGCAAGCTCAAACATCTCGTCTCGAACCTTCCCGGGCTCGTATTTCAGCGCCTGCTTCATGCCGATGACCGGATCGAATATTCCTATTTCAGCGCATCCGGCGCCCAGTGGCTTCGTGACCGGTCCGAGGACGAGAAGTTCGACGCCTGGACAAGCGGCGAGATTGCCCATCCTGACGATCGGGAGAGGATAAGAAAATCGATTATAGATAATGCCCAGGCGGGGAAGGCATTCAAAACCGAGTTCCGCGGCCTCACAAGCAATGGCGATGTTGTGTGGCTGCGAACCCAATGCGCTACCCCTACCATGTTGCCCGACGGCGTTATCGTGCAGGACGGCGTCGTCTTCGATATTACCGATTTCAAGACGGCCGAGCAGGAAGCCCGCGTGCTCGAACAGCGCCTCGGCGATTTCGCCAGGGCGGCATCGGACACGCTTTGGGAAACCGATACCGAACATCGACTGACCTGGATGAGCGATCCGGAATTTCTGGGAAATCGCTATTTCAGCACCACCATGATGGTCGGTCGCAGACGTTGGGAATTTCCGGGTGTCGCACCGATCGACAGTCCGGAATGGGCACCGCTTCTGGAAGCCCTCGAAGAACGCCGGCCTTTCAGGGATTTCGAATTTGCCGCCCAACTGGAAAACGGCAAAAGTGTTCACCGTCGCATAAGCGGCGTTCCGGTATTCGACGATGACGGAAATTTCGCCGGATATCGCGGCGTTTCGTCGGACATCACAGCCAATGTGATTCAGGAGCGCGAAGCCCGCGAAACCGAGCAACACCTGATCGATGCCATCAACGCCTCGGACCAGGGTATTGTGCTGTTTGGACCGGATGACCGTCTGATATTTGCCAACAGCTACAGCCTGGGTATTGACCCTCTGATGCGGGATATTTTCGTTCCCGGTGTCAGCTATGAAAAAATGGTCCGAACCGCGGCGGAAGACGGCAGTTTTCCGGATGCCACACAAAATCCTGAAGAATGGATTCAGGCCAGACTGAAGTATCACCTTGATCCACAGGGAGCGTTCACGACGATCATCGCCGGGGGTCGCCACATTGAAATCCGCGAAGAACGTCTGTCCAATGGCGGTTCCATTATTCGCCAGACCGACGTAACCGAACAGGCGCTCTCGCAAAAAGCGCTCTCGCAAAGTCAGGAACGATTCCGGAATTTTGCAGAGGCCAGTTCCGACTGGCTATGGGAAACCGATGCAGGTTTTCGGTTTACAGAAGCCAGTGGCGGAACGGGGAACGGCTACGACTTCGGACCCGATAATTTCGTCGGCCGCACCCGATGGGATTTCCTCGGTATTGACATAGAACGCGATGAAAAATGGCAAGACCATCTGGACGATCTCATCGCCCATAGACCATTCCGCAATTTCCGTTTCAGCCGAATGAGGCCGGATGGCCGAGTTCTTCATCGCAGCACCAGTGGCGTACCCTATTACGATCCCGAAGACGGGTCGTTCTGCGGCTATCGCGGCACTACCGCCGACATCACCGAACAGGTCGAGACCGAACAGAGATACCGGACTCTCATAGAATACTCGCCAATGCCGATGGTGGTGCACGACACGCATTTCATCTCCTATGTGAACGCAGCCGCCGTGGAAATGTATGGCGCAAAGTCGCCCTCGGATATGATTGGGCGACGCGTCCTTGACTACGTGCCTCTGGAGCAGCGGGATGCCTTCCTCGCGCGGATTGCAGATATCAAGGAACATGGAAAAGTAACGCCGCTCGCCGAACAGAAAAGATTGCGTCTGGATGGGCCGGAGATTTCGGTCATGACCCGGGGTGTCCCGATTTTGTGGGATGGAGAGCGCGCCGTTCTGGCCACTCTGATGGATATCACCGACCGCGTTCAAGCCGAGAAGCAGTATCGGGAACTGATCGAGAATGCGCCGATGGCTTTGTCGATCGATGACGGGGAGCGCTTCATTTTCGTCAATCAGGCATTCGCGGAAATGTTCGGGGCGAACCATCCCGACGACGTCGTAGGGCGCAAGCTTCGCGATATAGTCGACCCCGATGACATGGATGACTTCGAGAACCGAGTGCGAACGGTTGCGGTTAACCGGAGAAGTTTGCCGATCTCGCAAATCAAACGAAAGCGGTTTGACGGTAGCGGCCTGACGGTTCTTTCGAGAGGCGTGCCTGTCTATTGGGAAGGCTCTCCGGCAACGCTTGGTCTCCAGGTAGATATATCTGACCGGATCGAGGCCGAAAAAGCCCTGGAAGAGAGCGAGGAGCGTTTTAGAAACCTTGTTGAAGGTTCGCGACAGGGTGTCCTGCTCCATGTCGATTTTGAACCTGTCTTTGTCAATGCCGCACTGGTTGAAATGTTCGGCTATGAATCCGAGGAAGAAATACTTTCCCTTCCATCGGTTCTCGACCTTGTTGCACCGGCGGCGCGTGAGGTCTGGCGGTATAACCGCGTTGCCCGGCTCTCGGGGCTGGATGTCGAAGACAACTACGAGTTCACCGGGCTGCGGAAAGACGGCTCCAAGATTATGGTTCATATGACCGTCAGGGTCGTTAACTGGGAAAATCGGACGGCCATCCAGGGGACGATGATCGACGTGACCAGCCGGCGCGAGGCCGAAGCCAGGATTAGGGATAGCGAAGAACGTTTCCGGCTTCTGACCAGCACGTCCCCGGTCGGCATCTTGGTCACCGATGCGGATGGCAATTGCGAATATATCAACGAGGCATATGAAAGAATGTCCGGCCTCTCGTCTGCGCAGGCATATGGCAGGGGCTGGGCTACGGCGATACACCCGGAAGACAAGGATCGCGTTTTCGAAGACTGGTATGCAGGGGTGCGTGCGGACCAGCCATTCCGGACAGAATTCCGCTTCAAGCGGGCCGATGGAACGATCACCTGGGCGATCGCGCAGGCCGTTTCTCAGCGGGATTCATCAGGAAGGACTCTCCGTTTTATCGGCGCGATTACGGATGTCACCGGTCGCGTTCGCGCGGAACTCGCCCGAAAAAAAAGCGACGACCGGTTCCGGACGCTCACAACACTCTCCCCCGTCGGGGTATTCCTGACCGACGAGAGCGGGCGCGTGGAATACGTCAACGAAGCTCTTTCGGGCATGCTGCGGATGCGGCCCAAGGACGCGTATGGCCACCAATGGATGTCGGGGATTCATCGCGACGACCGTCAGAAACTGGTCGTCGCCTGGGAACAGGCATACGCGGCGACAGAAAACCTGGAAATGGAACTGCGCATGGGCGACGACGCGGATCAGATCAGGTGCGTTCTGATTCAGGCGAGCCCTTTCGATACCGGGGATGCCCGCACAGGTTATGTCGGCGCCGTGACCGACATCACCGAACGGAGGACAGCTGAAGAACAGCTTCGCCAGGTTCAGAAGATGGACGCTATCGGTCAGCTCACCGGCGGCATCGCACATGACTTCAACAACCTTCTCGCAATCGTTCAGGGCAATCTGGAGCTTCTGCGCGAACGGGCGCCCGATGACGAACGCCTGACGAGCCTTATCAACGCAGCGCATGGCGCCGCCCGACGCGGCGCGACGCTGAACCAGCGATTGCTCGCCTTTGCCCGACGGCAGCCCCTCGCCCCCAGCGCGTGCGATATAAACAAGGTGGTCAACGAAATGGCCGGCCTTTTTGTCAGAACACTCGGCGACAATATCAATCTCCGCACCCGTTTCGCGGAAGGACTTTGGCCTGCCAATATCGATCCAAACGGTCTCGAAACCGCTGTTCTGAACCTCGCCATCAACGCGCGGGACGCAATGCCCGATGGGGGCAACCTGATGATCGCAACCGCGAACAAAACGTTCGGTCCCGGCCGTCCTGCGCCCGACCCGGACATAGCCCACGGTGACTATGTCATGCTCAGGGTAAGCGATTCCGGAACGGGAATGGATACCGAAACCCTGGAGAAGGCATTCGATCCGTTTTACACAACAAAGGGAATGGGCAAAGGCAGCGGGCTGGGTCTGAGCATGGTGTATGGATTCGCCCGCCAGTCCGGAGGCACGGCGACCGTAGAGAGCGTTGCAGGCCGTGGAACATCGATCACACTCTTCTTTCCCCGATCGGAAGCCGAACTGACCATCCGTGAAAGCCTTGTCGTCGACCAGGCGCCGGAGGGTACAGGCGAACGCATCCTGATTGTCGAGGACGACAACGATGTACGGGACATGGCCATCGGCATGTTTGAATCCCTGAACTATACGCCGCTGATCGCAAGCTCTGCGAAAGAGGCGCTCGAAATCCTCGACCGGGAAGAAAACATAGAACTTCTGTTCACGGATGTGATGTTGGGCAGTGGGGATACCGGCCCGGAACTGGCGAAAAAAGCGCGGCAGGACCGCCCTGGTTTACGGGTCCTCTTCGCATCGGGATATGCCGCCGGGGAATTCGAAAATGGAACATCGTTCAAGCTCGGCGCATTGATAACCAAGCCCTATGAACGCGCACGGGCCGTCTGCGTCGCACTCGACACCAGCCGCGCCTGAGTCTGAATCAGTTGAAGGACGAGCGCTTCAGGCTGACCCAATCACCTGGGCGAACCCTCAAGGCGCGCAATACGTTCCGATAGACGGACGAGCTCCTGTTCGATCCTGGGTCCGCCGCCGTCGATGTCGGCGCGGATCGAACGGACATCTTCTTCCAGCGCATCCAGACGCCGCTGCATCTGCTGTAGATGACCGGACACAATAGCTTCGCAATGGTCGAGCCGGCGTTCGAGCTCATCCAGCAGCAACATCGGATCCGCCAGAGACGGAAGATTGATACCGTGACCATTTCGGTTTCGCTCTGACGGTTAAATCATGTCGTCCATCGTTATGCGTCTTGCCTCCTGAATCCACTAACTGGCCGTTACCGATACAGAGGTAGTGCTGGATCGACATATTTCGAAACAATTTTTCGTGAGCAGGATAACGCCCTGTTTTTGAACCCGTTTTCAGCACTGGAATCCGGACTAAACAGTCAGGATCGACGAACCGGTGGTCCGTCTTCCGGCAAGGTCGGAATGGGCCGTCGCCGCGTCTTCAAGCGCGTATCGCTGGTTGATTTCGACTTTCAGCACGCCCTCTGCTATCAGGCCGAACAGCTCGTCGGCGTTGCGCGCGCGCTCGGCCGGATCGCTGATGAAATTCCCGAGCCCACCGCAGGCAATGGATCCCGAAAGCGGCCGCAACACCCGAAGGTCAACAGGCCCTATAGGACCCGACGCCACACCGTAGCTTACCATGCGTCCCCGCTCGGCAAGGCAACCAAGCCCCTTTTCGAAAGTATCCTTGCCGATCGCGTCATAAACAACATCGACACCCTTTCCGGCAGTGATCTCGCGCACGCTTTCGACAAAATCCTGCTGCGTATAGACAATCGGATGATCGCAACCGTGCGCGGCGGCATAGGCCGCTTTCTCCTCGTTCCCGACAGTTCCCAGAACGGTCGCCCCCTTATGCTTTGCCCACTGGCACAACAGGAGCCCGACGCCGCCCGCGGCAGCCTGGACCAGGACCGTCTGTCCGGCCTTGAGCTCCCAGGATTCATGAAGCAGATAATGGGCGGTCAGGCCCTGAAGGGTGGCCGCCGCCGCAATTTCATCCGATGTGTGATCCGACAGAAAGATCAGCCGGTCGGACGCTATGACCATTTTCTCCGAATATGCGCCGACCGTCATGCAATGCGACACCCTGTCCCCGGGCTTGAAGCCGGTCACGCCGGGGCCCACCGCCTCGACCACGCCCGCGGCCTCCATCCCGATGACTGCAGGCAACTTGGGCAGCGGATAGGTGCCCGCGCGATGGTTGATATCGATAAAATTAAGGCCGGCGACCGAATGCTTCAGCAGCACCTGTCCGGGACCCGGGTCGGCAATTTCGACGTCCTCCCATTTCATCACCTCGGGTCCACCGGTTTCATGAATACGTATCGCTTTTGCTGTCGAAGGCATGTCTTACTTCCCTATGTTGGTTACAAGTTTGCGAGAACCGCCCAGAATGGCGCGTGGGCCTCGAACCCGATGCCAGGAGCGGACGGCAATGTCGCGGCCCCGCCCGCTATCTCTACCCCGTTCTGGAGCCCGCTGAGAATAAAGCCGGGACGCGCCGCCATCTCGTGGGCACCGAGCTGCAGGCCTGCGACGGTATGAAAGGCAAGAAGATGTCCCGCATGCGGGACCATCCGGGATCGTGGCCACTCCCCTGCTTCCGCAAGGCGTACGATATTCGCATACTCGACCACGCCATAGGAAAGAGCCGGATCGACCTGTATGAAATCCCGGTCGGCGCGGAGACCGCCATAGCGCATCAGGTTATAGGTTTCCGACATCGAGAAAAGATTCTCGCCCGTCGCAATAGCGCCATCGTAATATCCGGCCAGCGCCGTCAGAAGCTCGAAATCGTGCGGATGTCCCGGCTCCTCTATCCAGGCCAGCCCATACGGCGCATAGGCGTCCGCCATCGCCTGGGTATCGCCGGATGTCGAACACATACAGTTTACGTCGACCGCCAGCCGGGCGCCGTCATTGCCGAGCAGCGGCAGAACCGCCTCGATACGCGCACAGTCGTCATCGAGACCGTACTGACCGCATTTGATTTTTACGGTCTCAAAGCCCTGATCGAGAATCTGCTTTATTTCATCCATCAGCGCATTCAGGTCGCGATCCGGGTAATAGTGTCCGCCCGACGCATAAACAGGGACGCGTTCGTGAGCCTTGTCCTCATTGTACCTCTCTGACAATCGCTGCCAGAGCGGAACACCCTCTATTTTCGCGGCGGCATCCCACAGCGCCATATCCAGAACACCGACGGCCCCGGCACGGTCGCCGTCTCCGCCGGACTTCTCGTTCGCCATCATGGCGGCCCAGCCCCGGACCGGATCGAGCCCGCCATCGGCGCCCGTCAGATCGCCCGCCGCTTTGAGCCTCGGCGCGAAACGTTCGTTGATCAGCCCGCCCTGGGCATAGCGGCCGATAGACGAAAATCCATAGCCCGTTACCATGCCTTTTTCGCCGGCATCGATGTCTATCGCGACGGCTGACGCGGTCATCTCCAGAAAGCTGATGACCGCGTTCGACATGGGGTCTGAGAGAGAAACCGTCTTCTCCCGGATATCGGTAATATGCATGTGGACAGCTTAGGCAGATCACCGCACAATGCCAGCATCAAACAATCAAAAACGGGAACTTTGGTCATGGCAAAGCTGCGACATGTCGCCATGCAGGTGCCGGATCTTCAGGAATCGGCGGCCTATTACGAGAAACTATTCGAGCTTGATCGCGTCTGCGACGTGGAAAGCGAATACGGCAATGCCGTGATGCTGTCCGACGGGACGATGAACCTGACCCTGCTGCATTTTCCCGAAGGCACGAAGGGCGGCAAGAACGGCCCCGACTGGGCGGGCCTGCATCACATCGGTTTCGTCGTGGACGACAAGGCCGCCACCGGCGAAAAGGCTGTCGCCCTGGGCGGAGAATTTTTCATGGAACTGCCCGACAACATTCCCGGCGTCGATGCGGAGACCAAGTACAAGGACCCGAACGGCCTTGTGTTCGATATCGCAGACCACGACTGGACCCAAAGCGACCGGAAAGCCTGAAAACACTGTCGCTTCTCCCTCCGCTGTAGTCCGCCATTCGGCGCGCAATCGACCCGTTCCGAAAGATAGTCATGGATCCCATTGCGAAAGAAATTCTGACCTTCTGGTTCGGAACGACCGATATGTCGACGGAGATGGAACGCCGCGAAGTCTGGTTCAAATCCACGCCTGAATTCGACCGCCACCTGATCGACAACTACACAGGACTGCACGAGCTGGCCGCGCGCGGCGCGTTCGATCACTTTGTGGATGTGCCGGAGAATTGCCTGACGCTTATCCTGATGCTCGACCAGTTCCCGCGGAATATCTTCCGGGGAACACCGAAAGCCTTTCACACGGATCCCAAAGCGCGCGAAATCACGAAGATCGCCGTCGACCGGGGCTATCACCTCAATTTTAGCAACCGGCCAAAGAATTTCACGTTCCTGCCGCTCGAACACAGTGAAGAGCTCGAAGACCAGATACTCTCGGTAAAACTGTACGCGACCCTCAATGACGAACGATCAATGAAGGCGGCACAGGGTCATCACGATGCCATCGCCCGGTTCGGCCGGTTTCCGCACCGCAACAGGGTCCTGGGCCGCGAAAGCACGCCCGAAGAAGAAGAATATCTCAAAATCCCGCCAACATGGGGGATGACCGCCGCTGAAGCGGCCGAGCGCGCCAGAAAGCTGAAGGAACTGGGTATCGATCCTGATTCCTGAACGACCGTCCGGCCGGACAGCAAGGACAGACAGCGCCTATTCGCGAAAGCCGGGATCGATCGCCTCGACCTTGCGCACCATTGCCTGAAAATCCCGGTCGCCGACCAGTTCATTGGCGGGTGGCGGCCGGTTCTCCGCCCAGCCCTGCGCCATCTTGAGGCATTCCTCCATCGGGGGCTCTTTCAGGTTGGCGCCGGACGACATGGCCGCGATCTGTATTTCGCAGGCACGCTCCAGATAGTGGTGCAGCAGAAAGCACTCCGCGACCGACCGGCCGGTTATCAGCGTGCCGTGATTTTCGAGGAACATGACATGCTTGTCGCCCAGATCGGCGATCAGCCGCGGACCTTCCTCGTCCTTGTGCACAAGGCCCTCGTAACGGTGATAAGCCACCTGCCCGGCAAACCGCATGGAGGCCTGGGAAATGAATTTCAGCCCGCAATCCATCGCGGACACGGCGGCGCCGGCTGTCGTGTGCAGGTGGATCGTCGCATTCACGTCGGGCCGTGCGTCGAGGACCGATCCATGGATACGCGGTCCTGCCGGGCTCGACGTATGCTCGGTCTCGTATACCAGCTCCCGGTTCTCGTCATAGCAGCAAAGGTTCGACGCGGTGACCTCGGAAAACAACAGCGCCGTCGGCTTGATCAGGAAATGGTTGGGTGCATCGGGGACACGCGCGGCGAAATGGTTCGCCGTCAGATCTTCCAGCCCCATATATGCCGCCACGCGGTACAGGGCGGCGAGTTCCACCCTCGTGTCCCATTCAGCCTGCGAAACGCGATCGCGCATCGACGGCACTTTTGCCGACGGCATTGCAACTACATTCATGATCTTCCTCCTGTCATTCGGGCGAAGACTAGGGCCCGCAGGGCCACCCGGTCAATCACTGTGCATTCGCGGGGCGATCACTTCTCCACGCCCGGTTTCTAAGGTTTCGGTCCGACGAAATACGCGGTTCCCGGACCTGTCAGTATGTTGTTCCGAAGGGTGACCCTGTCCGGCCCCCGGTTCCAGACAAACACGGTCTCCATCGCCCCGCTGTCGTTCCTGAATGAATTGCCCTCCACCAGGATTCCCCGGCTGGGGTTTGCCTCGCTGCCTTTCCGCCCCGGCGTGCCTGGTACCGCCGGCGGCACGATTTCCTCGCCGATACAGATCGCGCAGTGAAGGTTGTCGCTGAGCGGGCCTTTCTGGATGGCATTCCCGCGGATCGTCGCCGTACCGCTATTGGGCAGATTGATCGCGTAGCTGGAGGTTCCCGCTATACCGTCTGAAATCGTGTTGCCGACGATGTTCGAAACAAGGGCCCTGGACTTGATATGGTGGCCGAAATGGTGATCGCGGAACGCCGACGCCTGTACGGTTAGCGACGCGATAGCACCGGCATAAACCGCATGGCCGCAGAATTCCGGACAGTTGCCATTGCCGTCGAACCGGCTTCGCATGATGTAGAGCGACGATATGCGCCTGTTATGGGTCAGAATGCCCATCTGGTTGCCGTCGAAACGGGAATCCAGAACCGTCAGCCTTCCCCTGCCCTCCCAGCGGATGCCGGCGCCGTTGCGCCGCGCGACCCGGGCGCCCGAGAACCGGATATTTCTGACGATGGCAGGCCCGTCATAGAACACCCAAAGCGCCTTGCCGTCGCAGGACACATCCCGGATTCGGGTTTCCCCCTGCGCATCGCCGGACAGCGTAATATCCGGGGTGCGCCAGATGGCGCAATCGGCATAGGTGCCGGCATCGATACGCACCGTGTCGCCCCGGCGCACGATTGCCGCCGCATCGGATGGCCGCTTCAGCTTCCGGCTCGGCCCGACATGCAATATCCGGCCTGCAGATTGTCCGACATCGCCAACCTTGGCAGCGGGTTCCGAGAACGCGCGCTCCGGCACGAACAGGCAGGCCAGCAAAACACTGACCCAGCCGAAGGCGAGCAGAAAAAAATGGGGCGGAACAAACACCGTCAGCCGGGCTGCTTATCGACGCCCGGTAAACTGGGTAAATCCGCAAGCCACGCCTGGGCCGACCTCATCCAGCCCTGAGATTTCGGTGGCAGCAGGTCACGCTGGTTGGCCGTCGAGGTGCGCAGGCGCAGCACCTTTGGCACGTCGCCCACCGAAGTGGAATAGAAATGCGTTCCGCAGTCGGGGCAAAACGCCTGCTCCCGCTTGCCGCCGCTTTCCGCTGTTTTGACGTAAACTTTCAGTTCGCCCGTCAAAAGCCGGAACGTGCTGTCAGGTGCAGGGACGCCGACCCGGAAGGCCGAGCCGGAAAACTTCTGGCAATCGGTACAATTGCACAGCCCGACCTTTTCCGGATCCACCTCCGCTTCATAGGTGATTTTGCCGCACACGCAGCCGCCATCGATTTTCATCGCCGCCTCCTGTTATTCACAGGGAAATCTTACCCCGCGCCGGCGGTATCGTCTAACGGCAGGCTGCGGGCGGGCATTCAGCCCTTTCGCTTGTCCCGGAAAAGCATGAAGCGTGCCAGGGGGAACTTGAAAAGCAGCAGATAGCCCGCATGCAGAATGACGAACAGGATCACTAGGCTCGACAGGGATTCGTGGATTTCTTCCATGAAATCGTCTCCGCCGTGCCTGTCTCCATGCTCTCCCCGCTCGCCTTCATCCGCGTGGGCCGTCCCAATAACGCTGATCCCGATGCCGGCATCGGCAAGGCCGATCGCGCGGCCACCGTCCATTGCAACGCCCGACAATGTCGCCCCCAAAAGGGATAGCGCGATACCGAGGATAAAGACCTTGCTCACGGCAGGATGATGGTAGGCGTTGTCGAAACGCAGGCCGTCAAAGTTCGGGTAGAACCGGTTGAGCCCGAGCTGACGCGGATTGAAGACCGCCCAAAGCAGCCGCATCGCCAGGACAGCCGCCAGCACGTATCCCAGCCAGTCGTGCACCAGGCCAAAATCGCCGGACAGGTAGGCCAGCACGGTGAAGATCGCGAGCGCGGCGTGATAAAAGCGAACCTTGTGCATCAGGCTCATTGTCATTTCCCCAAAATTTCTAGTCAAAAACAGTGTGAGGGAAATCTAATGCCCTGCGCCGGCGTGGGTATTGATCAGGATTAGTTACCGGCCGGTGTTTTGATGAGCCGATCAACCGGGGAGCACGTGTTCCCGGTAGACGCCGCGCAAATCCATCTCGTATTCGAGGCCGACGACCGGCGGGCGGGCATAGACCCAGGTCAGCCCGGCAGCGGCGGCGCCCCGTCCGACGATCTCATCGGCAAGAAACGGGTGCAGATCGTGCACGGTGTAGGCATGGGTCGCGGTCGCATCGCCCCAACCGACGCCGAGCGCCGTCATCCGCTCTTCCATTGCCCCCAGAACGTATTGTGCCTTTTCGCGCATCGCGTCAGGCGACGTATCGCCGAGCCGGATGATCCGGTCTTCGTACTTGCCGTGTCCTTCAGGCGCTTCCCCCGATCCCGCGATGACGAAGCTCGCGGGCGCATCTTCAGGCGCTTCAACGGTATAGCTGAAGGCATGAAAACTCGGGCCGGGAGGTGCGTCGATTTCCGGACACACGTTCGAACGCGCGACCGGGTTTTCCTCGTCCTTGTAGATGCCCCAGCGTTCCAGCGTGCCAACATAGACCCGGTTGAAATCGATAAAACCCTGCTCGGAAAACGGCGCGGGCGAGCGCAGCTCGCAGGCGCAGAAAGACGTGTAGGGACGGCCGATGGAATCGAGATGGGCCTCGATTCGCCGGAACCCCTCTTCAAGCGCGACGGGCCGCGCAAACCGGGCACGCTCAACCGCAAAGCCCGGCTGCGCCGCGGCACCGCCGGAATACTGGAACGGGCCGCGAACGTATCGGTATCCGCCGGGTTCGAAAATCGCTGTCTCTGCCATGGAAAGGGCCTCTGTCTGGAAGGGGATTCTGTCTTTGCGACCGCCAAGTTAACGACGGGAACGTCGGGGATCAATCGGCGCTATTGTTTTCGCCGCGACTCCACCTGGGCGATATAGACCGTGCTCGCGACGATAATCGCCGCCCCTACCGCGCTCCAGATCGATGGAATTTCGGCAAACAGCAAATATCCGAAGATCGCCGCATAAATCAGACGCAGGTTCTCCGCCGGGCCTACGGCGTTTGCCTCGCCCACGGAAAAGGCGCGCATGAAGCAGAAAATGCCGATGGTCGTCAGTCCGCCGATCGCGATCAACTGTACCCATTCGATCCCGATCGGCATCACCCATACATAGGCGGCAGGCCCCGCGAACAGAATGATGCCGCCGACATGATAATAAAACAGGATTCGGGCGGTCGGCTCGGTCGAGGAAAGCTTGCGGATCAGCACGTTTGCGAGCGCGAAGGTCATGGCCGCGGCTACCGCCACCAATGCATACGGATCAATCGCGCCGCTGCCGGGGCGCACCAGAACCAGCACGCCGATGAACCCCACCACGGTGGCGGCCCAGCGCCGGCCGCTGACCACTTCCGAGAGAACGAAAACGGCGGCAACGGTCGTGAAGAGCGGTTTGGAGAACATGAAGGCCGTTGCATCGGCAAGCGGCATATGGATGACGGTGATGAAAATGCCAAGCTGCGCGACAAAAGCGAGCCCCATCCGCAACAGGTGCAGCGGAAAACGGCGGGTCCTGAGGTTACCCGGCCCCAGCTTGATAAAAAGCGGAATCAGGAACAGAAAACCGCAGGCATAGCGGAAAAACGAGATCTCGATGGGGTGAAAGCGCCCGCCCAGCGATTTCACGAACACGTCGACCACCGAAAACAGGAACGCGCCGACGCTCAGCAACAGAATGCCCTGCAGATTGCTGGGGAGGCGCGCCCAGAAGGCGAAGCGCGGCGCAACGGGGGGTAAAGAACTCATGACCTGTCATGACCGGGATTGCGGCCCGACGCAAGCATCCCCTCTGCAGAGCCGGCCCCTATTTCCGCATGCTCGTCCGGTCGGTTCTCAACGCGACCCCGAGCACATCGAGCGCATCCTGTATTGGAATGAAGAAATTAAGCGCCTGCG
>JAYOMI010000009.1:26924-32925 GCA_038120765.1 Rhodospirillaceae bacterium | reverse complement strand
TCGTCCGCGTACACCGCGACCGTCAATCCGACCACGTTCCCCTGCGCGTCCAGCAGCGGTCCGCCGCTATTGCCGGGAGAAACCGGGACATCCGCCTGTATAAGGCGGATTCCACTGCGCGGATCGATCCGGATTGCGCTGACGACACCCTTCGTGATCGTCGCCTGCAACGCTTCGTCCATCGGGCTGCCAACGGCATACACTTCTTCGAGCGGGCCGACCATGTCCTCCCGGATCGGCAGAACACTCCGCGCTCGCAGCGGAATCTGCACGAGCGCGACATCGTTCGTCCCGTCCCGGCGCAATACCTTTCCGGTAACCTCAAGGCCGTTCGCAAACACGACCTGGACGTTCTCCGCCGAGCCGACCACATGACGGTTTGTCAGCAGATGGCCGGACTGTGCCACCAGAAACCCGGACCCGTGCACGCCCCCGATGCGGATCGTCACGACGGATGACAATATCTGGCCCACATTCCGTTCGATCGGCAGGGCCGAGAGCGGAATACGCGGGAACGAAATCAGCTCAGGTGCCGTCGCCTTGCCGGTCGCGTCCGGGTTGCGTCCGCCCTTCAACCCTGATGTATCCCCGGAGCTTCGCGCGCGGCTTGGCGGCGGCGTTTCACCTGCGAGCAGCCTGCGAAATTCCGGCACCGTCGCGAGGGTGCTGGCTGCCCGCGCAAACGCCCCGCTGAACGCGAGATTGACCCCGTCTTTCTTCGCAACCTTCTGTTCGTAGCGGGCACTTGTCCTGAAGCGGGCAACCGTCTGATCCGCCAGGGTCGAAAACACGGACCACTCCACCGTAATGAAAAACTCGCCGGTATGCAGATCGAGCGGCCGTCCGTTCCAGCCGTCAAACCATTCGCAAAGATTTCCCCGTATATCGACAATTCGCCCGCCGATGAGGTACTCGGCAGATTTCGCCCCGTCCGCCTGTTTGAAAAGATCCCGGGAATCGCCGACGACATTGATTCCACGCTCGCTCAGGACATCGAAGAAGATATCGCCGAATTCCGATTCCCAGTTGCCGAATTCCCGCGATCCGCTCCCCCATTCGAGGGTCTCCCCCTGACGGTGTCCGTAATTGCAGAGCCCGCTCCCGATTGTGATCGGCGACCGCGGGAAATGTGCGATGGTCGTGCCCCGCCGAACGCCGACAACCACACGCCCGAGGGCGACGCTGGCCTGTTGGCTCGATGGCACCTCCATCATCAATGTCCGGGCGGGCGCGACGCTCGGCAGATCCATCCTTGGCCCGTGCGGCAGCCGTACACCGCAAGCGCCGCCGTCAGCAGGACAGTCGCCGACGCCTGTGTCCGGAACACGCCTTTTGCCATCGACCGACTCCCTGCGCGCTGAAAGCGTCTCGAGTTTCCCGCCCCGAATTATACAACCTTCGGTAAATATTTTAGAGCAGATAAACTCCGGATATCAACCCGAAACCGGAGACGCCGCAGCGCAGCCGAATAAATACAGCCATGCCGCCACGCCTTCGGTCAGCAAACGGATATACAGACAACCATCGGGAGTAATCTTGCAGCCGGCTAGACGAGACCGAAGCCACCGGCTTCTTCGGCAGTCATGTCCTTGGCTTCGGGACCGAAGGGAATGTCGTCGGCGCGGGTCGGGCGTGGCGGCGGGGCGGGCTTTGCGACCACTACCTCTGTTGTCAGCAGCAAGGCCGCCACCGACGTCGCCGCCTCCAGCGCGGACACGGCCACCTGCGCCGCATCGACCACGCCCGCCGCCAGAAGATCGCGAAAGGTATCCCGCTGTGCGTCGAAGCCCATCACGGCAGAGCGTTCGCCGGCGATCCGCGCCGCAACCATCCGGCCATCCCGGCCTGCGTTTGACGCAATGCGGATTGCGGGTGACGCCAGCGCGGCGCTGAGTATGCGGTTCGCCGCGCGTTCCTCCGGCGTGTTTCCGCCGGGCAGTATCTTCGCCGCGTGGATATAGGCGCCCCCCCCGCCCGGCAGGATTCCGGCCGCCGCGGCTGCCCGCACGGCATTCACGGCATCGTCGGCGCGGTCCAGACGTTCCGATATTTCCGCCTCGCTCGCCCCCCCGATACGGACGACGGCAACACCGCCCGTCAGCTTCGCAAGACGCTCCCGCAGGTTTTTCTGCTGGAACGGCGTATTGCCGGCAAGCCCCTGTTCCGCGCGGATTCCGGCAACGCGGTCTTCAATGGCCGCCGATGCGCCCGCGCCGCCGATAATCGTGGTCGCATTTTTGGTCAGCTTTATCCTCTCCGCGGCGCCAAGCACTGCGGGATCAATCTCTTTCAGGGCATCGCCCCGCCGGTCCGACACAAGGGTCGCGCCGGTGACTGCCGCGATATCCTCGAGCATGGCCCGCCGACGGTCACCGAACAACGGACCCTTTCCGGCCACAACGCGCAGATTGTTCCGTATCTTGTTGGTCACCAGCGTCTGCAACGCTTCACCGGTGACGCCCTCGGCAACGATCAGCAGAGGCCGGTTTGCCCTGACGGCGGCCTCGAGCGGGCGCAGCAGGGGCGTGTGATTTTCGAGCGTGTGTTCGGTCAGCAGGATCAGCGGTTTATCGTAGACACATTCCGCCGTGACCGGGTCAGTCATGAAATAGGGCGAGACATATCCGCCGTCCCACTGCAGGCCGCTCAGACGTTCCCACGTCGTTTCGAAGCCCTGCCCGCCCTCGACCGAGACCACACCGTCGGCGCCGACAATGTCGAACGCCTCGCCGATGATTGCCCCCAGCGTCGCTTCGTCATTGGCGGATATTGTCGCAATTCTCTGCAAATCCGCCCTCCCGCGCACGGGCCGGGACTGTCGCCGCAACTCCCCCGTGACAGCGGCGCTGCCGCGCTCGATCGCCAGCCGCAACTGCATCGGATCTAGCCCGGCGGCAACGGCCTTCATACCCTCTGCCGCAATCGCTCGAGCGAGGACGATCGTCGTCGTCGTCCCGTCGCCGATATCCTCTGCCACCCGCTGCGCCGCCCGGCGCACGAGGCGCAGCCCCAGCTGTTCGAAACGGCCGGCCTCTTCCAGCGCATCGGCAACGGTCACGCCGTCCTTGGTAATCCGGGGCGCGCCCTGCCCGTTTTCAGCCTCGATCACGACACTGCGGCCGCGCGGTCCCAGTGTGACGGCGACGGCGTCGGCCAGCCGATCAACGCCGCGCATCATCCCGAGCCTCGCATCAAGGCCGAATTTTATGGAAACAATCGTCATCGCCCGGGTGTAGCGCAATCAGGCATCGCTGTGAAACAAAACGGGGCCGGTATTATCGGATTCCACCTATCGACACGGGCATGACAAGATTCTCCTGCCCAGGGGAATTTGGAATTCCGGACCATGGCCAGACGACAAGGCACCTCCATTTATCAATAGTTGTATGACCCCGTTCCATCGTACGATTCGTATTGCCCTTTTATTAACCTTGTATTACATGCATGTGATGCGTCTTCTGGCATCCTACACCACCTGTCGCCAGCAAATCCGGTACTCCGACACCCCGGCAAACCCAGATATTCGCATTCGCCGGCCATGGTCGGTTCAGTGCGTTCCGGCAAGCAGGCACTGCGGTCCACCTGATCGTCGGCGGGAAATTCGGGGTTCCTGCAGTAAAGTGAGGAGGCATGTCTTTTAAAATTCTCGTTGTCGACGGCAGCGCAGCAGATTTCGAGCTTATCGCGATCTGCCTTCAGGACGCACTCGGCGGCGAGGTGGAAACAGCGCGTGCAACCAGCGTTGCGGAAGCCGCTGAACTAATGGACCGGGGCAATTATACGGCAATCATTCAGGACCTGTTCCTGCCGCCCTTTGGCGCTGAATCGATCACGTCCACCTATAAGAAATCCCCGGAAACGCCGATTATCGCGGTATCCGACGAATCTTCGCCCGAACTACACCGCATCGCCATCGCTAACGGCGCAAAATTGTTTTGCGCAAAGTCCGAATTGCGGGCCGACAATATCGTTTCTATTCTGGCCTCTGCCGTACCCGCTATCAGGAACAGATAGCACAGTTATACTGCCCATCCGATGTCGCGTCAGAACAAAGCTGAAGTGTCCCGCGCATATCACAACCGCTCAGGAATGGGCAGGACCCAAATATACTCCTGACGACGGTTTCGTCATGTCTTGAATGCCATTTCCCGCATTTACGATCTCGCCGATTTCGGCTTCCGACAGAACTTTTGAACCCCCGATACCCTGCCAGGTACTGAGCATTCGGCGATAGACATCAAGCATCGGCACCGCGCTCTCAAGCCCCCCCTCCCGTCAGCCTTTTTCAGCCAGCGATGACGCCCCAGTTTCGCCAGATAGAACTGAGCATAGCTCAGCATCTCCGCCTCAAAATCGGGATGAAAGCCGGCGAAATCCATGCCTTTGTCCGGAAGCGATGTCTGTCCGCCCAGATGATCGTAAGACAGCCTCAACCGGGAAAACATCGCGAGGATATCCATAACTTCGCGCGCTACCCGGAGTTTGAGTGCGTTGGCGAAGTCTTCGAGCAGGGTGACGTAATGCGTTTCCTGTCCGCCGGTCACCACCGCGCGGCACCCGGCATAATCGGCTGAACTTTCGGCATCCAGCAGTTCCAGTATCCAGTACTGGTTTGACAGTACCAGCCTGTCTTTCAAGGTAAGATCGAACGCGCCACCGTCGGGACCATGCCGCATCGTATCCCGCAGATCCTCGATGGCCCTGCGGAAAAGCTTGCTCAAATGATAACCTTTTTCGGCCGACAGCTCGTCCAGTTCACGCTTCAGCTCATCGGTAATTCTAAAACTAACAGTCGCCATCTAACGGTCCTCCGCCGCGAAATCTCTCATCCTGATATCTGGATCGCGACACCAGAGCCAGCACCCCTGATGAAGAGCCACTCCGCGCATATCGCTCTTGTGAGTGACCGTATCAGAATACCGTCACTCAATCCGTCTCCACTTTCTAATATTGAGAATCTCTCTCAACAAGAAAAAAAAACAAACTATTTTCAATAAATTAGGACAACAGCCCAAATAGAACAACACTTGATAACCACTCAAAATTGAAAAACCCTTGAAAATAAAATCTATGATTGATTCCCAGAACAGAAATTTTCAAATAAGTGTATAGCTGCCGACCGCCTATGTAGAATTTATAATATAATTGATAATATTTACAATTTTTATTAATCTTGCAAAACCTGATTACTTTATTATCTAAAAACACACCTTTATCGAAAAGAATAATACATTGAATCGGCGTAAAATCAGGTCATCTGGGGTTCCCAGACACCCCATAAGGAACCTTCGGCGGATCTCTCGTCCGCTGGGTTCCTTTCCTGAAACGGAAGGAGAATTAAAGGAGAATCATACGACTTAAAGCACCGCATCTGCCCGAAGGATGGTTGAACCGCGTGAATCGATACCGAAATCGACACAGCAGCGGCGCCCCATCGCCTCCAAAAAGCCTGTCCGGCGAGCAGGCGGCACAATCATCAGCAGAAAGCCGCCGCCGCCGGCGCCGCAAAGCTTTCCGGCGAGGGCGCCTGCCTCAATACCGGAATCATAAAGATTATCTATCTCGGTGTCGCTGATCCGGGCGGAGAGGCGTCTTTTAAGCTCCCACGATTCGGCGAGCAACGGCGCCAATCCCGGCGCAATTTCCGCGGCAGACTCAGCATTTTTGATAATCCGTTCCGCCTCATCTACCAGTTGTTTCATGTCTGCAAGTTCCGCGTCGACAGAGCCGATGACGGTGCAATATGGCTGCGACTATATCTCCGCGATGCCGAACAATCTTTACGGTCAGGGAGACAATTTCGACCTGCAGAGCAGCCATGTCATCTCGGCCCTGATGCGGAAAGCGCATGAAGCCAAAACCAGTGGTGATCCAACGATGACTGTCTGGGGCAGCGGTACGCCCCTGCGGGAGTTCCTGTATGTCGACGACCTGGCGGACGCCGCCGTGTTCCTCATGCAGCATTACAGCGGGGAAACGCACATCAATATCGGCACCGGAG
>JAYOMI010000009.1:0-26914 GCA_038120765.1 Rhodospirillaceae bacterium | reverse complement strand
ATCAGCGATCTCGCGAGAACCATCGCAAGGGCCGTCGGGTATGAGGGCGAACTGGTCTTCGACGCGGAAAAACCGGATGGTGCGCCGCGCAAGCTGCTGGATGTCTCCAGGCTCTCAGAGATGGGTTGGCGCCCCAGCACCGGCCTTCTCGATGGCCTCCGGCTGACCTATGGATGGTTCCTCGCATCGAAGAACACCCGCGGCATCTCCCCCTGATGGCGGCTCAGCCTGCCTGGGGCCTGTCGGCCCAGTCGGCCCAGTCGGCCCAGACCACTTGAAAGGCTTCATCCGCCAGCGCCCGGGCCTGTTGTATGTCCCGGTCGCCATAACCTGTCTCCACGAGAATGCCCGCTCTCAGTCCGGCGGCTTTTCCTGCCGCAAGGTCGGCGGCAGTATCCCCCGCGACGCGGCTTCGGGCGAGATCCAGCGCGAGGTCCGTGCCCGCCCGCAGGAACATGCCGGGCGCCGGCTTCCGGTATAGGGAATTCTCTGGTCCCCCCGCATCCGCAGGCGGATGAGGGCACGCATAGACGGCGTCGACCCAAGCACCTGCCGCCTCCAGCAATTCATACATTCTTGTCTGCACGGCCTCGAATGCAGCCCAGTCGTAATAGCCGCGCCCGATACCCGACTGGTTTGTCACGATTACGGCCGCGACACCGGCGGCATTCGCCGATTTCACGGCGGCAACGGCGTCATCGATCAACCGCACGTCGTCCGGCGACGAAATATAATCGACGAGGTCAATCAGCGTGCCGTCCCGGTCAAGAAAAAGGGCAGGACGAAGGGGCAGGAAATCCGTTGTCCGGACATCGCACCAGATGCCGTCGGGTTCGATCAAAGTCATTTTCGCACCATAAACAACTTCGCGCTCATCTCTGAAGACGAATAATCTGAGCTCGGGTCAGCGCACCCGAGAAAGGGCTCGCATTGTCTCCCTGCGTGAAGGCCTGTCGGAGCCGCTCGAGATATTCCCGGCCGTTCGCCGTTGGTGCGGAAGGGCGCGGGCGTATCTCAGACATTGCACGGGCTTCTGCCGAGCCGGAAGTTTCCGCGTAGCGGACAAGAAAGACCGCCGCACGGTCAGGCTCGGTCAGTTCCCACAAACGGATATATCGCTGAACAGCGTCGAACCGGTTGCCGCCCCGCGCAGCCACGAGCGCCTGCCGCGCCATCTCCCGTACAGCGATCTTGCGCATCGTTTCCGCGGATGGCGCTGTTTCCTTCTTTGCCGCACAGACAGCAATAGCCTTGAGGATCCGGAACACGCCTGCGGTCTTCGGATCGAGCATCTCCTTCTGATATGCCGCTTCTGCCTGCTCAAGGGCGCGTTCATGCCCGGTGCCGAACCTCTTCACCCACTCCGTAACGTTGCCGGATACGCAGCGACCGGAGATGGCGCAGGCAGGTGCTGCATGCTGGCGCCCGGCGGCGGTGGCAAAGGATTCGAAGACGCGGCGGTCATCCGGTGTGTCGCGCGCCGCCTGCGCGAAAGCGAGGGTTGCAGACCAGTAATCTCCCGAAAGAGCGCGTCGGACGCCGTATTTGTAGTATTCGTTCTCAAGCATATCGGCCGCCAAGCCACCCGAATGGATGCCGGTCAGATAGGCGTATACTCCGCGAATGGCGGGGTCGCCCGCACCTCTGTCCCGCATCGCTTTGACGTGATCGAGCACGCTCTTCCACGAACCGTCACCCGCAGCAAGGGCTTCGGCAATAAGCCCTGGCCTGCTGTCACGCAATGCACCTGTCGCCGCCGCGCTCAAGGCGGGATCGGTTGCCTGCCGACGCTGCCTTGCGCCCCTTTCTATCGCGCTAAACCGATTGCGCAGCGCATTGATCGCCGCCCGCAGGCGAGAAGACTCACGATGCAGTCCCTGGGCCAGAGAGGAACATTCCCGTTTTCTGGCGGCGTTGGTCAGGAGCCGCTGGTCACAGTCGCGACGGTAGTTCGCCAGTCCGCGATTATATTCCCTGATGCTCGCCGTCACGCGGTCGAGATCGGCCTGAAGAATATCGCGCTCAGCGGGGTAAGTGATGGAGGGCGGGATCATCGGCGGTTCGGGAAGTTGCCGAAACGGAGCCGCGCCCGCTCCAGAGATAGCCGTCAGCACGACGGCTATCGCAGCAAGGGCGATCCGCGATGCGCGTTGCGGGCGCCTCTCGACAGACATTTTCATCGGAACGGGTCATCTCCCGGTTTCGTTTTTCAGTATCGCCAACGCGTCGCCGGGACAGAATACCGCACCAACGAAATTGAATCCGCAACCGGCCATAAACGTCTGGTATCATTTATACCAATCTTACGGGAGAGCATCATGAAACTGGAAGGCTCATGCCACTGCGGCGCCGTTCATTTCTCCGTCGAATCCGACACCCCCTACCCCTATAACCGCTGCTATTGCTCGATTTGCCGCAAAACCGCAGGCGGTGGCGGCTACGCCATCAATATCATGGGCCGCGCCGAAACGCTGAAAATCACAGGTGAAGAAAACCTCTCCGTCTACCGGTCAGCCCGGAATGACCGGGACTACTATGAAGAAGATGGTCTCAGCCCGGCGAAACGCTATTTCTGCAAAAGTTGCGGATCCGCACTGTGGGTGCATGGATCGGACTGGCCCGATTTTGTATATCCCTTCGCATCCGCCATGGACACTCCGCTCCCCGAAGCTCCGGAAACGACTCATCTGATGCTGGGAAGCAAGGCGTCCTGGGTCTCGGTCAATGCGGCGGAACATGACGCAAAGTTCGACGAATACCCTGATACAGGCATAGAAAGCTGGCACCGCCAAAGAGGCCTGTTCGGCAATATCTAGCTTCCATCCGGTCGCCGGTGCCCGGTCGTGTCATCGAAATGAAAGACGATCGTCATACCGTTGTGCGATCGCCCATGGCAAAAGCGTCGCATGGATAAATTTACGCTGAGGACTGGCGATGGCTGACATAACGATCACCGGCACAACCCTGCCCGCAGACGACCCCGAAATTCTCGAGGATCTGGGACTTATCAGGGATGACGACGATCTCCCGTCAAATCAAAGCGGCAATACGCCATTCCCGGAGATCGTAGAGGCCCGGATGTCGCGCCGCAGAATTCTCGCCGGCCTTGGCGCTGCCGCTGCGTTCGGACTTGTCGGGCAAAATATGGTGAGCAGGCGCGCCCTGGCGGCGGGTGCAAGATCAACGCTTGGCTTTACCGAAACGCCCCATGTTTATGACTCCACCCATCATGTCGCACCGGGATATGACGCCAAAGTGCTTCTTCGCTGGGGCGATGCGGTCGAGGCCGGCGCACCGCCATTCGATCCAATGAACCAGACGGCCGCTGCCCAGGCAAAACAGTTCGGATATAACTGCGACTATATCGGCTTTCTCCCATTGCCCGCCGGGTCGAAAAACGGCGATCGCGGATTGCTGACCGTAAATCACGAATACACCAATCCGCACCTGATGTTCCCGGATGTCGCACGGAATCAGAAACTGACAAAGGCACAGGCTGAAATAGAAATGGCCGCGCACGGCCACAGCATCGTCGAAATTGTGAAACAGGACGGCGCCTGGACGGTTGTCGGTGGCAGCAAATACAACCGCCGCATTCACGTCGGCACGCCAATGCGGATTTCCGGCCCCGCCGCGGGGCATGACCGGTTGAAAACCAACGCGGATGCGACAGGTACGATGGCGCTCGGCACCATCAACGACTGCGCCGGCGGACACACACCGTGGGGCACGGTCCTGATCGCCGAAGAGAATTTTCACGGCTATTTCGGCGGCGATCCGGGGAAAACATCCGAAGCCCGTAATTACAAGAGGTATGGGCTCAACGCCAAAAGCCGTTATTCCTGGGCGGATTATCACGACCGGTTCAATCTGGAAAAGGAGCCGAACGAGCCCAACCGATTTGGCTGGATGGTCGAAATCGACCCCTACGACCCTGAATCGACGCCGGTCAAACGCACAGCACTCGGCCGCTTCAAACATGAAGGGGCGACCACGGTCATCAACAGGGACGGCCGCATCGTCGTCTATACCGGCGACGATCAACGCTTCGACTATATCTACAAGTTCGTCTCCAGCGGCCGATACGACGCGAATAACCGCGCCGCCAATTCGGCGCTGCTGGATAACGGTACATTGTTCGTCGCGAAATTCAGCACGAACGGGAGGCTCGACTGGCTGCCGCTGGTCTGGGGCGCCAGCCCTTTGACCGCCGTCAACGGGTTCAACAGCCAGGCCGACGTGATGATTGAAACCCGGTATGCCGCCGACCTGCTGGGTGCAACGCCGATGGATCGCCCGGAGGACGTGGAACCTAACCCGGTGACCGGCACCGTCTACGTGATGCTCACCAACAATTCCAGGCGCAAGGCGAACCAGATCGACGCGGTCAACCCGCGGCCGAATAACCGGCACGGCCATATCCTGGAAATGGTTCCGCCAGGCCGTGGTGCGGATGCTGACCACGCGGCCCAGCAGTTCAGCTGGGAAATCCCGCTGATGGCCGGCAATCCTGCGGAGGAGACGGACGGGGCAAAATATCATGCCGGCGTGTCGTCGAACGGCTGGCTGTCCAACCCCGATAATTGCGCATTCGATTCAAAGGGACGGCTCTGGATCGCGACGGACGGGGCGCCGAAATCCGGTATCGCCGAAGGTGTGTGGGCAACCGACGTGGAAGACGAAGGCCGCATGCTGACCAAACGGTTCTTTGCCGCCCCCCGCGGCGCAGAACTTTGCGGTCCCTGCTTCACACCGGACGACAGGACATTCTTTGCGGCAGTTCAGCATCCGGGGGACGAGAAAGACTCAACATTCGCCAATCCATCGACGCGGTGGCCCGACTTCAGGGACGATATGCCGACCCGGCCTTCGGTCGTGGTAATTACGAAGGCGGATGGCGGCGTGATCGGCAGCTAGCGGAGTTACAGGCGGATTCGCGTTTTGCTGTGCCGCCCTGTTCCGCTTTTCTATTCAGCCCAGCGCGCCGGACGGCGTTCCAGCAGGGAGCGGATGCCTTCGGCCGAATCCTCGGTGCGGATGATCTCCATCACGCGGTCGAGTTCGGCCTTGTAGTTTTCTGGCGTCCGGTTGTCCTGGTTGTAAAGCTGGAGAAGCTCCTTCGCGTAGCGCACGCCGAGATACGGCATGCGCGCAATCTGGCTCGCCAGGGTCATGGCTTCATCCATCAGGTTTTCAGGCGCAACGACCCGGTTGACCAGACCGATCTCCTTGGCTTCGGCCGCGCCGACGAACCGGCCGGTCAGGATCAGTTCGTTGGCCAGGGTCAGACCGACCAGTTTGGGCAGGTTGCGCGGACAGCTCCACTCCGAGACGAAACCCGCCGGCACCGCGATTTCCGACACGCGTGCCCGGTCGGTCATAATGCGGAGATCGCAGGCCAGCGTCATCTCGAATCCGGCACCAACCGCAGCGCCGTCAATCGCCGCGATCACGGGCTGCGGTAGCTCCTCCAGCTTGCGCAGCGCTCTCTGGGCGATCACATGGAAGTGGTCGTTGATCATCCATTGCGCGAGTTCGCCATATTCGCCGCGAATGCCGAGATCGTCCTCGGGCCGCTCCAGCGGCAGGGTTTCTTCCTTCAGGTCACCGCCAGAACAAAACGTCCCGCCGGCGCCGGTGATCACGACAACGCGCACCTGCTTGTGGCGTATCTCGCCGAAGATGGTATCCAGTTCCATCGCCATACGCGGGCCGAGCGCATTCTTGCGATCTGGCCGGTTGAGCGTCAGCACACCGACAGTTTCACCCGCGGTCGCGCCCGGTGCCTCGAACTCCTGCCAGTCAATAAAGCGGTATTTCATCCGCCGCCCTCCCCATCTGATTACCGGTTTCAAGCGCCTGCCCTGAATATCTGGACCGGAACGCGCTTATCTCGAAAATCCTTGCCGGCGTCTGCGTGTCTAACATCATGATCCGGATGCGTCCCGGAGCCCGGCCAGCCGGGCCGGCGCGGCGCGGTCGCCCGATCCCCTCTGCGGCATCTTGGGCATCGCGAAACCCTGTTCATGACAGGCCCGGGTGATCACGGTGAATTTCCACATCACACCGCCTGCGACAGCGGCAACACCGGCGATCGCAAGGAGCGATTCACTGAACGCGCTGGCGAGCGCAAAAAGCACCAGCGGCGTGATATGGCCGATCAGGCGGAGAGCCGGCGTCAGTTTCTGCAATTCGTCGCGGGCGAGCGGCGGCACCCCATCACGCCTGGCGAATGCGAAATAACGCCGCCAGATCAGCATGTTGAAGAGCGCCAGTAATGCGCCCCACGTCGAAATAAAGGCCATTGACGCTTCGAACCGCCACGAAGCAAGTCCGCTTGCAATGCCGAGCAGGCCGACGCCTTCAAGAAAGCCGCTAATGACAATCATGGTGGGAATGATACCGACCCGCCACGCGGGTATCCCCTTCGCCGCATGCAGAATTCGCGCCTGACAATACAGGAAAACCAGCGCCGCCAGCGCCACCACCAGGTGCAGCACCGGGCCCGACCAGATCACGTCGGCCAGCAGCGCCGGGTAAAACACCGCGACGGCATACACCTCGCGCGACATCCAGGACGATTGCGGCAGCATGAGCGCGCGCCAGAACCGCTTCTTTCGGCCGATCTCCATGAAGACAAAGAAAAGCCCGACCGCCATGCCGGCACCGGCGGCGACGTTCAAATACAGCAGCGCTTCGGACGTCAGACCGGACACGAAATAGGCCAACGTTGCCATGACCACGAGACCGGATGACATGCCGCCCATCGTGAAATTCATGGCCGCGCGGTAATCCCAGACCGTCTGGCGTGCGCCGACCAGCGGGTTCGCCGGGTCGCCCATTGTCTCGTCCTCGGTGTCTTCGGGTTCCGGATCGCGGCCCGGGGTCGCGTTCGGGACTTCATACAGGTACTTGATCTGCGGATCGGTGCCGAGCTGTTCATGCATCTGAAAGAAGCTGTTCTCTGCGGCGAGCTTCGAAACGTTGCTCTCGGGATCATTGAAATCGCCGAAATGCAGGGCGCTTGCGATACAGGAAGACGAACAGGCGGGCGAATATTCAAGATCGACGCCCGGCGTCATTCCCTCTTCCTTCGCCTCGTCGATACGTTCGACGCAGAACGTGCATTTGGTCGCGACGCCGACGCGCTCGTCGTGAAAGACATGCGCTTCCTGCGTGGTCTCTTCGCCGTAATACCAGTCTTCGCCGTGGCCGATGGTGCGCGCCTGATACGGACATGAGACCGCGCAATAGCCGCAACCGATGCAGGTATCGTAATCCATCGTCACCAGCCCGTCGGCCCGCTGCCGGGTGGCACCGGTCGGACATACGGGGACGCACGGCGGCTCTGCGCAATGCTGGCACCCAACCACCATGAACAGGCGTTCCACATCGGGGAACGTACCGCGCTCTATATCGAGCACTTTCCGCCACTGAACCCCGGGCGGCGTATCGTTGGCGTGCTTGCAGGCAATCGTGCAGGTCTGACAGCCGACGCACCGGTTCAGATCGACGACCATCCCATAGCGGGGAAAATCCGGGGCGCCGCCATCGGGGCTCATGGTTTTCGCCTTTCGCCGTCGATTTTCCGGATTTTGACCCGTGCGAGATCGGCGCTCGACCCCGTGGAATCCGTGAGAGACAGGGCAAGCGACGTCACGGAATTGAGGCTCGGCAAATTGAGGTCCTTTGCGTAGGGCGTTGCCCAGTGATCGAACTGCCCGATCATCAGAACGGTGTCCGGCCGGATACCTTCACGCAGAACGGCAAAGCCCCGCGTCACGCCTGTCACCGACGATATTTCAACCCCGTCGCCCTCTGCGATCCCCAGTTCCTTCGCCCGGGTCCTGTTGATGATGACCCCTTTGTGACCCGAAATATTATTGGCGACCTCATTGATCAGCGGAATGCCCACATTGGCGCCCCAGGAGTACTGCATCGACCGCGCGGTGAGGGCGAAGAATGGGTAATCCGCCGGATCGCCGCCCGATTCCCGGATATGCTCCGTCCAGATATCGGGAAAAGGCTCGTAACCGGGCAGCGGCTCATATTCGTCCAGCTGCTTTTCCCACCAGTCGACGCCGATTTCGTGCAGCCGGTTGGCAAGCTGCGCGCCGTGGCGCTTGATGCGTTCCTGATAGGGCATTTCAAAACGCAGCTTTTCTTCCTTCATTTTGGGATAGAGATACCATTGAAGCTGCGGAAAAGGTTTCAGCATGAAGCCGTTCTCGGCAAACCAGTCGAGATCGCGGACTTCCTCCCCGTCACTCAGCGAATGGCTCGCAGCCTTGCAGACCGCATCCCAGATTTCCTCTCTCCCGTGCGGCACAGCCGGATCCAGCCCGTAATCGTATGCCCCGTCCCTGTCCTGCAGACGCGCACCGGCAGCGCCACGGTTTATCGCAGCGTTATATTCTTCGAGTAGGCCCACCCGGTCCGCCAGTGCCGTCGCGATATCCGTCATATCCATTGCATCGACCTGTGGCAGGACCGCGGGCTGGCGGATCGCCCAGCCCTGATGTTTCCAGAACTGCTCGGTGAACTTGGTCGATCCGATCTGGATCAACTGCAGGCTTTCGAGGTCCGTGCAGTCCGGCAGGATGACATCGGCCATGTGGTTGGTTTCGTCGCGTGTATAGGCGAATGAAACGGTGAACGGGAATTCGGCGATGCGCTCGGCCACTTCCGGGGCATTCCACGACGAGATCGCCGGATTGGTCCGATAGTTGATCCACATTTCCGGCTTCGTCTGTTTCGGCCAGTTCGACGGCTGCTTTTTCTGAAACAGCCATGGCAGATGGGCCGGGCCCAATGCCGGCGACCACGCGGACTCCGCCACCATTGGCACCAACGTTTTATATGCATTGCGAATATGCGGGTCGGCCAGCCATTCGTCCTTCGACGTGGCATTAAACGGATAGTCCATTACGCCGTCATCGGTCGGCCGAACCGTCTTCAGGCGGTTATCCGCGGGTCTGTTCAGTTTCACCGCGGTGCCGAGCGTCCCGCCCGGCACTTCAAGCGCCCCGACGAGGGACGCCAGCAGCGTACGCGCCCAGCAGGTCTGGTAGCCGCCCCAGCCGTTATTGACTCCCTTGCCGAGCATCACCGCAACGGGACGGAAAGGCATTTCGACGCCTTCTATCTCGATCGTCTCCCCGATACAGGCATGGGCCACATATTCGTCCGCGACCTGACGTATTTTGGCCGCCGGCACATCGCATTCGCCCTCGGCCCATTCCGGATCGAACTGCTTCATATGATCGAGAAGAAGCTGGAACGCAGGCCGCGCATCGACGCCGACGTGTTCCCAGACCTGTCCGTCGGGGCCGTCCTCTATGCCGGATACGACATACGAGCCCACAAGCGCCGCATCGCCGATTTCCGCATCCCATGGCTTGATCGTCCCGTCGGACAGATCGCCGATCAGCGGCTTTCGGGTGTCGGGATCGCGCATGTAATAGCCGTTCGGCCCGATCAGATAGGGCGAGGTCGTATCTTCCTTCAGGGCGCGGACATCGCAGGTTTCGTTCCAGTCGCGCTCGATAATCATGCGATGGATCAGGGCGAACAGGAAGGCCGCGTCGGTCTTGGGTTTGATCGGAATCCACTCCGCCGACAACGCGCCGGTGATCGACAGGTGCGGCTCAACCTGGACCCGCTTCAGCCCGCGGACGCGCGCGTCCGCCTGACGCCAGACACCGGCAACACCGCCCGAGGCTTCGACATTGTTCCCGCAATTTATCACGTAGTTGCAGTACGGCGTGTCCGGCGAAACGATAAAAGCTCGGTGCCACAGTTCTCCGTAAAGATGTTCAGAGTGATAGCACTTCACCCCCTGCCCGCCGCCGAACCCCATATCGACCGGTCCCCACGCCGCCAGGAATGCCGGGAACGTCCCCATATACTGCGTGGGCGTGCCGCCGCCGCCGAAAGAAACAGCCAGGCGCGGATAGCCGCTGTCGTCCCTGGCGCCGCGCGCGCGCATGTCGCGCATCCTGGCCGCGATCGTATCCAGCGCCTCTTCCCAGGTTATCGGGACGAATCCCGGGTCCTCGCCGCGGCCCTTTTTGGGATTCGTGCGCTTCATCGGCGATGTGACACGGTTGGGATTATAGGTTTTCTGGATCAGCCCGTAGGCTTTCACGCACACCCTGCCGCCGCCGGGATGCCTGTCGGTAATGTTGTAATTGGACTCGATCCGGGTCGCGATACCGTCCTCGACCTCGACCTGCATAAGATCCGGCCCTGCGACGCACTGGTAGCAGTAGACCGGAACTTTCTTCTTGTCTTTGATCTTGGGCGCCATGGACATCCCTGCAGGTCATACCGTCGGGTCGAAGGTATCGGTGCAGCACAGCTGGTTCAAGTGGTGCCGAAGCGGGTCAAGAAAATGTCACGGTCCGGAAAAGCTTCGACGCGGGAGGAACGGCAAGCAGGGTCGCCGGGATCGGTATAGGTATGGGTATCTTTGGCGTAAATCGCCTCCGGACCGGGATATTCAGATACATATTTGAATTGCCCCTGAAGCTTGGCATGAAACTGTCGGCATCTGCAAACGGCCCCGTTCGAATAAAAATGCCCCGGTTGAGGTCCGATTATGTCACCGTCAACGTAATGATTTCGTGGGCTCGCCTGTTGACGCCTGTCCGCGTATACTCGTAAGGCGGAGGAGAGAGAACGATGCATGCTATAGTCGAAACCGGCAAGAAAACCGGCCGCCCGACACAGGAAGAAGCGGAAGAAGCCGTCCGCACGCTGATCCTCTGGGCCGGCGACGACCCGGACAGGGAAGGCCTGCTTGAGACACCCGCGCGCGTGGTGCGGTCCTACAACGAATTTTACGCAGGTTATGATCTGGACCCCGAACAGGTCCTTATGAAAACCTTCGAGGAAACAGGCGGTTACGACGAGATGGTCCTGATCCGCGACATCGCCGTGGAATCCCATTGCGAACATCACATGGTGCCGATCAGCGGCAAGGCGCATGTCGCCTATATCCCGAACCAGCGCGTCGTCGGCATCAGCAAACTGGCCCGCGTCGTCGAGATTTTCTCCAAACGTCTGCAGATCCAGGAAAAGATGACTGTCGATATTGCAGAAACGATCAACCGCGTCCTCCAGCCGCAGGGCGTTGCCGTCGTGATCGAAGCAAGCCACCAGTGCATGACGACCCGCGGCATCCACAAGCCGGGCGCCGATACGGTGACCAGCCAGATGCTGGGATCGTTCCGCGACGATCCGTCGACCCGCCGGGAATTTCTGGCCATGATCCGGAACGGATAGACATGGCAGAGGCGCCGGCCGAGTTTCCCGCCGCTTCGGCGCTATCCCGCGAAGAACTGGAAGAGGGAGACGTCTTCGCGCCGCGTTTCGATGCGGACGGATTGATCCCCGCCATTACCCAGCATGCTGAAACAGGCGACGTGCTGATGTTTGCCTGGATGAACGCCGATGCGCTGGCGCACACGATCCGCACGGGCGAGGCATGGTATTGGAGCCGCAGCCGCAACGAGCTTTGGCACAAGGGCGCGACGAGCGGCCAGATTCAGAAAATTGTTGAGATTCGGACGGACTGCGATCAGGACGTTGTGTTGCTGAGGGTCGTGCCCCGGCGTGCAGGCGCATGCCATGTCGGCTATAATTCCTGCTTCTTCAGATCCGTTCGTCAATCAGAGAGCGGCGAAACCCGCCTCATCTTCGAGGAAACCGAGAAAGTATCTACATGACCGAGAAACTGCTGCCCACCACCGTCGTCGGAAGTTACGTCCAGCCGGAATGGCTGGTCGATCGCGCCAACCTCAAAGGACGCCTTCCACCGCGGGTGCGCGCACTCGAAATGTGGCGCGTAGATCCGGACCTGCTCGAAGACGCCCAGAACGATGCGACCCTGCTCGCGATCCGCGACATGGAACGGGCCGGCGTCGACATCATCACCGATGGCGAAGTTCGCCGCGAAAGCTATTCGAACCGGGTTGCAACAGCACTTGGCGGCATCGATATCGACAATCCCGGCGAAGCAATGGACCGCACGGGCCACATGAACCCGGTGCCCCGCATTGCCGGTCCCATCGTACGAAACCGCCCGATCGAGGTCGAGGACGTCAAATTCCTCCGCGCGAATACAGATCACCGGATCAAGATCACCCTGCCCGGCCCGTTCACGATGACCCAGCAGGCCCAGAACGATTACTATGACAACGACGAAGCAGCAGCGATGGACTATGCCGTCGCAGTGAACGAGGAAGTACGCGAATTGTTCGCGGCCGGCGCAGACGTCGTACAGCTTGACGAACCCTACATGCAGGCGCGGCCGGAGGTCGCCAAGCAATACGCGGTCAAGGCCATCAACCGCGCCCTTGAGGGCATCGAGGGCGAAACCGCCGTCCATATCTGTTTCGGATACGCTCACGTGGTTCATGAACGTCCCGAGGGCTATTCCTTCCTGCCGGAACTGAGCGACTGTATCGCCAAGCAGGTATCGATCGAAACCGGGCAATCGGGGATCGATCTCAAAGTGCTGGATTCCCTGCCCAACAAGAAGATCATCCTCGGCGTCCTCAATCTCAGCACGGACGAGATCGAAACCCCCGAAATCGTCGCGG
The DNA here is from genome assembly GCA_038120765.1 of Rhodospirillaceae bacterium. Taxonomy (GTDB): domain Bacteria; phylum Pseudomonadota; class Alphaproteobacteria; order MPNO01; family UBA830; genus CAXBCP01. The sequence goes on along the minus strand of JAYOMI010000009.1, from coordinate 14,309 downwards.
CGCGCATCCGCCGGGCTTTCGATCACGTCTCCCCGGAACGGATACTCGTCGCCCCGGATTGCGGAATGAAATACATGCGTCGCGATGTCGCGTTTGGCAAACTGAAGGCAATGTGTGACGGAGCCGCTATCGTACGCGCGGAATTGTAGGCTCTTCGGCCTGTTTTCGCGCCCCGGGGACCCCTTCGGGCGATTTGGCGAAAAAGGGCTAAAAACGTCCAATTTCCGTTAAATCTCCTGTATGGTATCGGGTTCTTACGTCGAAACACCGGAGCTGACCAATTTCCAAGGGTATGACAACCGCGGAGCGCGAGCGCTTCCACAACCTCTTGCTTATGGCAAAGGAAAGCCCCTTCGAGGGTGAGCGCACCAATGCACTGGAAGCCGCCGAACGGATGGCCCAGCGTCACGACATGACGCTCGAGGAAGCGGCCCGCTCGGGCGGTGAAGGACTCCAGAAGCCGACCGACCGCCAGCAGGACGTGCCGAAACCTCCGTCCTCGTTTGAACAGGCCGAGGCCGAGGCTGCTGCGCGCGAACGCGCCTTCGCCGAGAGCGCGCGCTTCATGCGCGACATGGAAGATCACGCCAGAAGCGACAAGGCCCGCCGCGACGAAGCGCTTAAAGCCGCCTATGACCGCGGTCTGGATGCCGAAGAGCGCCGCCGCGCCAAGCGCGCTGCAAGCCGCGATAAAACCGTTCGCAAGAACACCCGTCGGCGCAATCCGCTGATACATGCGCAGGTCCTCCTGAAGGAAACCCAGCTGCCGATAAAGGAAATCGCATCCATCTGCGGGATAGATGTCTATACGGTCGCGGGCCTCAAGCTGAAGATGCGCCAGGAAGCCGCCGGTTAGCACCCAACCGGTCGCGATCAGTCATCCGCCGCGATGCACACGTCCCGCGGGCAGCACTCATCCGACGAATGACTTTGCACCCTCCCGCCTCTCTGTGCTGAAATAGGCGAAACGGGAGGAAGAATAAATGTTCCTGCAAAACGCCTGGTACGTCGCCGCATGGGAAACCGAGATCGGCGATGAGCCCTTTGCCCGCACGATCCTGAACGAGCCCGTTGTGCTCTACCGGACCGAACACGGGATTGCCGCCATCGAAGACCGTTGCTGCCACCGCGCCCTACCGCTTTCGATGGGCAGGGTTGTCGGCAACCATCTGCAATGCGGCTATCACGGGCTCGAGTTCGACAGCTCCGGCGCCTGCGTCAAGGTACCGGGGCAATCGAAGATTCCGCCCGGCGCCCAGGTGCGGTCTTACCCCGTTGTCCAGCGCTGGGGCTGGGTCTGGATATGGCCGGGCGACCCCGCCAAAGCCGATGTCAGCCTGCTGCCGGACTGGAACTGGCTGGACGACCCCGCCTGGAAAACGATTCCTGGCCGCGGCGGAAAGCCCATGCCGGTCGAGGCGAATTACATGCTGATATCCGACAACCTGTTCGACATCACGCACCTGACCTACGTCCACGCGTCGTCCATCGGCAACCAGTCGATCGTCGATTTTCCGGTGAAGACCGAGCGGTTCGAGCGCGGCGTCAAAATGACCCGCATCGTGCCGGACCGCCCGCCCGCGCCGTTCTATAAGAAAGCAGGCGGCTTCGAAGGCAATGTCGATCGCTGGCTGATCACAACATCCGAACTTCCGGGCTATATCGTGAACGATGCGGGTACTGTCGAGGTCGGTGCCGGCATCACGCCCGGCGAAGTGGACGAATCCGTAGGCGTCGAAATGAAGGTGATGAACCTGCCGACACCGGAAACGGAGACCTCGACCCATTATTTCTATGCCCATGCGCGGCACTTCAAGGTAGACGACCCGGAATGGGACGAAATCTACCGCACCCAGTTCACCGCGGTGTTCGAAGAGGACCAGGTTATCCTGAACGCCCAGCAGGCCAGCATGTCCCGCAACCCCGACGCGCCCGAAATCGACGTGAACGTCGATGCGCCCAACAACCAGATACGCAAGTTGCTGGATGACCTCATCGCCGCAGAACAGGCGGAGATGGCGGGCGCGCTTCGCCGCGCCTGATCGCCGCCGATGACGCCTGAAATCAACAGACTGAGCGACGCACTGGGGGCGGAGATCACGGGCATCGATCTCAATGCCTGTGACGATGAGATGTTCGGCGCGATCAACGACGCCTATCTCGCGCACCAGATGTTGTGCATCCGTGCACAAAACCTTGATCCCCAGAACCTTGTGACGTTCTCAGAACGGTTCGGCACCGTCGAACCGCATGAGAACCTGCGCTTCACGCTCGCCGAACAGCCGAAGATTCTGGTCCTGTCGAACGATGTGGACAAGAACGGCAACCAGATCGGCGTGATCGATGCGGGCGATGCCTGGCACACCGATCACAGTTTCAAAACCCGGCCTGCCAACTGCACGATCCTTTATTCCCTGAAAAATCCGTCCCGGGGCGGCGCCACCGATTTCGCTAATATGTATGCGGCTTATGATGCGCTGTCCGATGACATGAAGACGCGTATCGCAAACCTCCGCGGGCGCCATTCGATCAGCAAGCTGAAGAACAAGCGCGTAGAGATATCCGGCGCCCGGGAAGACGCCGTCGAATTCTACAAACGCCAGGAAAAGGCGATCCCGGATGTCGATCATCCGCTGGTGCGCATACATCCGGTGACCGGGCGCAAATCGCTTTATTGTTCGCCGCGTTTCACGATCGGGATTGTCGGGCTGGACGAGGATGAAGGCGACGCCCTGCTGGATGAGCTGATCGCCCATTCCATCAGGCCCGAATTCCGCTACCGCCACCATAGGGGTCCGGGCGACCTGGTGATGTGGGACAACCGCTGCGTCAACCACAGGGCCACAGGCGGCTACGAATACCCTGATATACGGCATCTCTACCGGACCACAGTCGAGGGCGGACCGACCGGGTAACGCCGGAGACTTGCCCTCTCCCGTTGGCGGCGATAACACTTGGCACCGCCTTCCCGTTTTCCTCCGAAAGCCCCGCCTCCATGCTCACGACCGCCGGCGCCATCCTGCCGATCTTCCTGCTGATCGTCGTCGGCTATGCGTTCAAACGCACCGGCTTTCTGGGCGACGGCTTCTGGGCACCTGCCGAAAAGCTGGTCTATTACGTCCTTTTGCCCGCACTGATCATCGGCAGCATCACGAAATCGGACCTGTCATCCCTGCCGGTCGGACCGATGGCGTTCGCCCTGCTCTCCATGGGCAGCTGCATGATCGTCCTGTCGCTGCTGATCAAACCGCTGATAGGGACGGACGGGCCCAGTTTTACGTCGCTCCTGCAGGGCGCGACGCGCATCAACGCTTATCTCTGTTTCGCCATCGGCGATGCGCTGTACGGCGAGATCAGCATCGCGCTCTGCGCATACTGCCTCGCGATCATGATGCCCTTCATGAATGTCACGCTGGTCATGCTGATATCGGCCTATGCCGGTACCGGCAAACCGAACTGGCGCCGTGTCCCGCTGCAGATCATCCAGAATCCGATCATCATCGGCTGCGCCATCGGCTGGGTCGTGAACACGCTGGCGATCCCGCTCCCCCAATGGCTGGTAGCGTCGCTGTCTATCCTCGAACGCGGCACCCTGCCGCTGGCGCTGCTGTGCATCGGCGCCGGGCTGATCCTGGTTATGGACCGCCGTCAGATGGTCGCCATCTCCGCGTCGGTGGTCCTGAAACTCGCCATCATGCCGGTGATCGCCATATTCCCCTGCCAATATTTCGGCGTCACCGGTGTGCCCATGGCCATTGTCGTGCTGTTCGCCGGTGCGCCTGCCTCCACGTCGTCCTACATCCTGGCGCGTCAGATGGGCGGCAACGCGCCGTTGATGGCGGCGATCCTGTCGGTGCAGACCGTACTCGCGGCAGTGACGCTTCCCCCAATCCTCGCGTATGTGTCGCCCTGACCCATCTTTGGGTCAGCCACAACGAACACATTCTTCCGCCTCGCGCGCCAACCCCCAAAGCAGGACGGGCTAACGCGCAGACCGAATATCGAATATAAATAATGAGGTGTCCCAAGGCCCCCGTTACCGCTGGAATAAATTCGATGAATCCCAACCGCTACCAGATGTACAACGACAATCCCTTCAAGCTGGGTCTGTTCGGCGCAAATTGCTCGTCGGGGCGGTCGATCAACAAGTTGCCGGAACGTTGGCTCGCGGATTGGGACAGTTGCGAGCGAATGGCGAAAATGGCGGATGAAGGGGGCATCGATTTCATCCTGCCGATCGGGCGCTGGAGAGGATATGGCGGCGAAACCGATTTTCATGGCACCACACTCGAGACCATAACCTGGGCGACGGGACTCCTCGCCCGCACGGAACGGGTGACGGTTTTCGGCACCGTGCATGCGCCGCTGTTCAACCCGATGGTCGCGGCCAAGCAGATCGCGACGGCGGATCACATCGGGCACGGTCGTTTCGGATTGAATATCGTGGTCGGGTGGAACGAGCCCGAATTCCAGATGGCCGGCATACGACAGCGAGAGCATGACGACCGCTACGCATTCGCAGAAGAATGGATATCTGCGATCAAGAAAATGTGGAATGAAACGGAGCCGTTCGATTTTGACGAAGAATATCTCCAGCTACAGAACGTTGTCGCCCAACCAAAGCTATACGCCGGTTCATCGCCGCTCATCATAAACGCCGGCCGCTCCGAAACCGGGCGCGCGTTCGCCCTGCGCCATTGCCACGCCTTTTTCACGAACTTCCAGGAGGCCGACATCAAGAAATCGGCCGAGTTCGTGGCGCGGTTCAAAGCGGATGCGAACGCCCTTGGCCGCGACACCGACGTTTATACCCAGGGGCACGTGATTTGCCGTCCGACGCGCAAGGAAGCAGAGGAATATTTTCACTACCTGACAACCGACGGTGCGGATTTCGAAGCCGTCGAAGCGCTGCTCGAACTCTCGAACATTACACGGGCGAACACCCCGGATTATGACGAACAGCGACGCAATCTGCCTGTCAAGTATCTCGGGTATCCCATTGTCGGCTCTCCGGACGATGTCACCGAAAAATTCAGCAGGATGCATGCCATCGGACTGTCGGGGATTGCTTTTTCGCTGGTGAACTACGTCGATGAACTGCCGCTGATCGTCGATGAAGTCATTCCGAGACTTAGAAAGGGCGGCCATAAGCCCCCCGATCTCGCCTGACAAACCACCCTCCGCCTGCGGGGAAGTCCGCCTACTTTGCCGCTTTACCCCCTGCAGTGTCTGCCAGCCATGTCAGGTGAGGGGAACATTTCGATCAGCGCAACACCTGCCCGGGCTGTCGGAATTTTTTACGCCTTTTTGAGAAGGCGTCATTCAACCCGACTTTAAACTATTGAAATATATAAACATCGAGCAATTGGCATGATTATTGCATTACCGGCTTTTCATAATCGTTTGGCTATGTGAGCAGTTAAAGAGGTCTCCAATGCTCCCTTCGGCGAAGTCTATTTCAAAAGGAACTACTCTCGCCCTATGCATCCTCACGGCAGCAATGGCGATTACGCCGGTCGCCGCTTCGGCCGCAAGTATCACCGTTACGGCGACCATTCGCGATTTTTCGAGCGTGCATCCGGATTTTCAACAAGGGGTTGCTGCAAATGAGACCGGCATCGTCCTGAGCGCTCTCGGACCCGACGGCAAACCTGTCTACAACGAAGCCACCAAGGGCGTTACCGGTGCGTCATCAATCACCACAAATGGTACGGCGAACTTTAACCAGTGGTACATTGATACTCCCGGCGTGAACCACACTTTCACGACGTCCCTCGTCGCAAGTGAAACGGTGCCGGGCTCGGGCATTTATTCATATTCCAACTCGTCCTATTTCCCCATCAACGGTCTCGGCTTTGGCAACGAGGGGAATTTTGCCAATTTCCACTTCACGACCGAGATCAATACCCAGTTCACTTATACTGGCGCCGAAACCTTCGGTTTCACCGGCGATGATGACGTCTGGGTCTTCATCAATGGCCAGCTCGCGATCGATCTGGGCGGCGTTCATGGCGCTGCTTCCGACACTGTCTCGCTGGATACCGAAGCTGCTGCGCTCGGACTGACCATCGGTGGTGTCTATGATCTGGATATATTCCACGCGGAGCGTCAGACCAGTGGCTCGAACTTCAACTTCACGACATCGATCGTTCTGGTTGACGCACCGGAGGTTCCGGAACCAGGCGCGCTGCTGTTTCTCGGGCTTGGTCTTGGCGGAATAGGTCTGATGCGACGCAGAAGGACCGCCTGAACCAGCGTCTGCTTCTTTACTCTGTTGTCAAAATTTTTTGGGGCGGACTGATCCGCCCCAATTTTTCTATTTCGCCGCCTGCAGCGCCTGCCACACCCGCTCCGGCGAGGCCGGCATTTCGATCATTGGAACACCCGCCGCGTTAAGGGCGTTCTCGATCGCGTTCATCACCGCCGGCAACGCGCCGACGGTGCCCGCCTCGCCCGCCCCCTTGACGCCCAGCGGATTCTGCTTGGTGGGCACCGGATTGGATTTTACCGCGAACATGGGCAGGTCGTCGGCACGCGGCATCGCGTAATCCATGAAGGATGCTGCCACGTTCTGGCCGTCCTCGTCATAGACCGCACGTTCCATCACCGCCTGGCCGTAGCCCTGCGCCACGCCGCCGTGGATCTGGCCTTTGAGCAGCATCGGGTTCAGCACCGTGCCGACATCGTCGACGATCACGTAGCCGATGACCTCGATCTCGCCCGTATCGGGATCGATTTCCAGCTCGCAGGCATGGGTGCCGTTGGGGAAATTCGCCGTCTTCGGCGAGAACGTGGACCGTTCGTCAATGCCGCCATCGACCCCTTGGGGCAGCTTGCCCGGTGTGTAGGATGACTTCGCGACCTCGTCCAGGGTGATAGACCTGTCGGTGCCGGCAATGGTGAACACCCCGTCGGCGAACTCGACATCATCGACGCTTGCCTCGAGCTGATGGGCGGCGAGCAGTTTCGCCTTTGCAATCGCCTTTTCCGCCGCCTGGAAAATGGCCGACCCGCCGCAGGTCGCAGAGCGCGACCCGCCGGTGCCGCCGCCGATGCCCTGCTGGTCGGTATCGCCTTCACGAACGCGGATACGGTCCACCGGCACACCGAGCGCCTGGGAGACGATCTGCTTGTAGACCGTATCGTGCCCCTGCCCCTGATTGATCGTGCCGGCCAGCACCATCACATTGCCCGTCTTGTCGATGCGGATGGTCGCCTCTTCGATGGACGGCCCACCCGCGCGTTCGATTGTGTTGGAAATGCCGATACCGCGCAGCTTGCCGCGCGCCTTCGCCTCGGCCTGACGCGCCGGGAAACCGGCATAGTCGATCATCCGCAGGCCGTCATCGAGGTTCTTTTCGAACTCGCCGCAGTCATATGTGAAGACCAGACCAGTCTTGAACGGCATCGCATCGGGCGGAATGGTGTTCTGGCGGCGCAGATCGGCCGGGTCGCGGCCAAGCTTCTTCGCGGCATCGTCCACCAGCGTTTCGATCACATAGGCCGCTTCCGGGCGTCCCGCGCCGCGATAGGGAGATGTGGGCGTGGTGTTGGTGAACACGCCAGAGACCTCTACATGGATCGCGGGGGTCACGTAGGTGCCGGCCAGCGTACCGAGATTGTTAATCGGCGGGCCGTTGCCGCCGGTCGATACATAAGCGCCGATGGCCGCGAGCGTGCGCACATGCATGCCGAGAAAATTACCGTCCTTGTCCATCGCCAGTTTCGCGACCGTATGATTGTCGCGTCCCTGATAGTCTGACAGATGACCTTCCGACCGCTCGGCCACCCATTTGACAGGCCGTCCGACCCGCTGGGATGCCCACAGCACCAGTACCTGTTCCGGGTAGACGCTGCCACGGAGGCCGAAACTGCCGCCGATATCGCCCGCAATCACGCGGACGTCCTGTTCGGCGACATTGAATATTTCCGTCGCCATCTGCTCGCGGATTTTGTGCGGATAGTGGCACCCCGTATAGAGCGTGTAGCGCTGGTCGGTCGTGTTGTAGTCGCCGATATAGGCGCGGGGCTCTATCGTATTGGTGACCGTACGGGTGATGCGGAAGGTACGTTCAACGACGATGTCGGCTTTCTCGAATGCCGCCTTCGTTTCTTCCGGATAACCCCGCTGTTCGTAGAAGCACTCATTGCCCGGGCGTTCATCCCAGACCGCGGGAGCGCCATCATCCATCGCGGTTGCCGTGGCGATCTGGGCAGGCAGAATCTCGTAGTCGACCATGATCGCTTCGGCGGCGTCCTTGGCCTGGTTGATGGTATCGGCGACGACGAAGGCCACACCGTCGCCCACGAACCGGGCGCGGTCGAGGGCGAGAGGCGGATTCGGCGGCTGATACTGGTTTTCGTTCCACAACGACCCGCAGCGCAGATCGCCATAACCGTCGGCGCGGTAATCCGCGGCTGTCAGGATCGCGCGCACCCCGGGCATGGCCATTGCCGCGGCGCTGTCGATCGACACTATCCGGGCATGGGCATGGGGAGACCGCAACACGTAGCCCCGCACCTGATGCGGCAGCGTGTAATCGTCCGAATAGCGTCCGCCGCCCGTCAGAAGCCGAGGATCTTCCGTCCGCGGGATCGGTTGCCCGACGTCATACTCACCCATCCTTGCTTTCCCTTCGAATTCTAAGTTTATTATCCCCTTATAAAACAATCCCGGTAACGGGAACACAAGGGAGCGGAACGGAATGAAACTCGCAGGTAAAACCGCGATCGTGACCGGCGCCGGCCGGAATATCGGTGAGGAAATCGCAAAACTCTTCGCCCGGGAAGGCGCGAAGGTCGCTGTCGTCGACATGGATGAAGGCCGCGCCCGCAGCGTCGCCGACCTGATCAAGTCCGATGGCGGTGACGCAATCGCTGTCGTCTGCGACGTTTCCGATACCGCCGCGATCGCAAAAATGGTCGCCGCCACAGTGGATGCTTTCGGCGGGATCGACATCCTGGTCAATAACGTCGCGATCTCGGACAACAAGGACATCTTCGAAATCACCGAGGACGAATGGCGCAAGACCATCGACGTGACCCTCTCGTCGCCGTTTTACGTCACCAAGCAGGTCGCGAAATGGATGGTCGATAACGACCGCGGCGGCCGCGTGGTCAATGTCGGATCGACCTCCGGTTTCAAGGGCCGCCCCACAGCCATCGCCTACACATCCGCAAAGAGCGGCGTGTTCAATCTTACCCAGTCGATGGCCGTGCAGCTCGCCCCCTACGGCATTATCGTCAACCAGGTATCCCCCAACATGACGGGTTCGCCGGTCGGCAAGGCGGAATTCAACCGCGACCGCAAGGTAACCAACCTGGTCGGACGGCCGGGAGAGCCGGACGAGCAGGCAAAAGCGGTCCTGTTCCTCGCATCGGACGATGCATCGTTCGTCGCGGGCGCAAATCTGTTTGTCGATGGCGGCACGATGGCCATGGCGTCCTTCGCCAATCCGGCCACGCGCAAAGACGGTAAGTGAGCGGCCCCTACCGGCTGGGAGTCGACGTCGGCGGCACCCATACCGATCTTGTTCTCCTGAACGTCGCCGACGGCAGCATCGAGATAGAGAAGGTCTCCTCGACACCGGCCAACCCGGCGCTTGGCGTGCTGGAAGGCGTGAACCGCTTCATCGCCCGGGGCAAAAAGCCCGATGCGATCGAATTTTTCGCCCACGGCACCACCATAACGACCAATGCCCTGCTGGAAATGCGCGGTGCAAAGGTCGGCATGATGATCACCAGAGGCTATCGCGCGATTCAGGAAATCCAGCAGCAGGCGCGCGACGGCAACCCGTTCGATTATTTCTTCCAGCGTCCGACGCCGATTGCCCCGCAGAGCCAGACCTTCGAGGCTGGCGGGCGGATCGATTTCGAAGGCAACGAGCTGGAACCCCTGGATGAAGATGCGGTTCGTACAGCCGCCCGCGCACTGAAGGCAAAGGAGGTCAGTTCCATCGCGGTGGTCTACCTGTTTTCCTACATGAACCCCTCCCATGAGCAGCGCACGCGCGATCTCATTCTGGAAGAATGGCCGGACGCGCATGTGTCCCTGTCATCCGACGTACTGCCGCGCATCCGCGAATGGGCGCGCATGTCGACCACCCTTCTGAACGCGTACCTCGAACCCGTGCTGGTCCATTACATCGGCGACCTCTCCGACGGGCTGGACGATGGCGGCGTGGAAACACAGCAACGGTTCCTGATGCAGTCCAATGGCGGCGTCATGCCGTTCAAGGCAGCGGTCGCGGGCGCGAAAACCGTGCACACGCTGTTTTCCGGGCCGGCGGCCGGTGCACAGGCCGCCGCGTATCTCGCGGCAGAGGATGCGAAAAAAGGTCTCGTCACTCTCGATATGGGCGGCACATCCTGCGACATCGCATTTATCGAAGGCGGCGCACCGCTGGAGGTCACCGAGGGCGAAGTTGCCCGGCGCCGGCTTGATGTCCCGGCGCTCGATCTCACCACCATCTCGGCAGGCGGCGGCTCCATCGCCTGGATAGACGGCGGCGGCCTGCTTGCCGTCGGCCCGCAAAGCGCAGGCGCCGATCCCGGCCCGGTCTGCTACGGCAAGGGCGGCGAGAACCCGACCGTGACGGATGCCGATATCGCCTGCGGGTTCCTGAATCCGGAATATTTCCTCGGCGGCGCCCAGTCCCTTGATGTCGATGCATCGAAGCGCGCGCTGGCAGAAAAAGTCGGCACGCCGCTCGGCATGAGCGCACTTGATGCCGCGGCCGGTATCCGCCGTATTGTCGACATGCGCATGGCCGACGAGGTCCGCATTTTCGGTGCTAAACGCGGTGTCGATCCGCAGGAATTCACGTTGCTGCCCTTCGGTGGTGCAGGCGCGGTGCATGCCGCGCCGGTCGCTGAAGAACTGGGCATGACGCGCATTCTGGTGCCGCCGCGCCCGGGCGCGTTTTCGGCCCTCGGCCTGCTGTGCACCGATGTGGTGCACGATTATATCCGCTCGGAACTGCGGCCGCTCGATCAGGTGCCGCCGGGCCATGCCGAGGAAATCTTCCGCGAACTGGAAGAACGCGGACGCCGCGAACTGAAAAGTGAAGGTATGGATCCGGCGTCGGCCACCTTCGCCCGTGAACTGGACATGCGCTACACCGGCCAGGGCTACGAACTGCGCGTCGGTCTCGACGGCATCGGGGGCGCCGACGGTCTCGACGACGCCGCTCTTGCCGAGGCCCGTGACCGGTTCGACGGTATCCACGCCCGTATTCACGGACACGCCGCGAAGGAAAAGCCGACCGAGGTGGTCAGTTACCGGGTCCGGGCGCGGGTCGCCGTGCCCAAATATGAACCGGTCGTCGAACACAACGTGACGGAAGCGCCGGCGCCGGATGCCGCCCGGAAGGGCAGCCGCAATGTCTGGTTTACATCCGATACTGCAACGGAAACGGCAATCTGGGACCGCAATGCCCTGCCCGCCGGCGCCATGCTGGACGGCCCGGCCATCGTCGAACAGCTCGACAGCACGATCGTGGTACCGGGCGGCTGGCAGGCCCATGTGGACGGCTTCATGAACCTCATCCTGACGCGGGAGCTTTAGAATGGCGCTCGATCCGATCACCGTGCAGATCCTCAAGAACAAGGTCGCGAGCCTTGTCGATGAGATGCACTATCATTTCTACCGGTCCGGCTATTCGACCATCATTCGCGAAAGCCGGGACTTTTCCTGCGTCATCCTCGACAAGGGCGGTCGGCTGATCGTCCCGCCGCCGATGTTCTTTCACGCCCCGTTCTACAAGCACTTCGTCGACCGCGCGGTCGAACTCTACGGCGAAGACGGGCTGAAGGACGGCGATGTGATCGTATCGAACCACCCCTATGAAGCCGGTGTGCCGCATGTCTCCGACATGGCTTTCATCGCGCCGATCTTTCATGAAGGCCGGCTGGTGGGATTTTCCGGCAGTTGCGCACACAAGGCGGATATCGGCGGCACCAACCCGGGATCGACGTCGGCGAATTCGACCGAGATCTATCACGAGGGCCTCGTCCTGCCCCCGATCAAAATGACCTCCGAAGGCGTCTATGACGAAGACCTCGAGCGCCTGATTCTGACCAACAGCCGCCAGCCCGAACTGGTCCGGGGCGATATCCGCGCCCAGATCGCAGCGACCGAGATCGGCGTCAAACGCATGCAGGATCACTGCACCCGCTTCGGCACGGACACCGTGATGGACTCGTTCGCCGCCATCCTGAAAGCCGCCGCCGACGAAATGCAGGCCGCCATCAGCGCGCTGCCCGACGGGGTCGCCTCGGCAGAGGGCTATATGGACGATGACGGGGTCGAGATGGACAAGGGGGTTTATTTCGCCGTGACCATCACCAAGAAAGGCGACGACATCACCTTCGATTTTTCGAACGCACAGGCCCAGGCCAAGGGGCCGATCAACCTCCGCCCGTCGATGGTCGAAGCCTGCGTGTTCTATTCGATGATCGGCTGCCTCGGCCACAACATGCAGTTCAATGACGGGATGCGCGACGTGGTCAAATTCGTCTACGCACCGCGCACGATCACCAACGCGGAATCGCCCGCGCCCGTCTCGTCATACCAGAAAGCCAACCTGCGCCTGACGGATGTCATTCTCGAAGCGCTCGCGACCTTCAATCCTGCCCGCGCGATCGCGGGATCGGGATCGTCAGGATCGCTGTCTATCAACTGGCATCAGGGCGGCAAGCCCGGGCATAACACGCTGCAATACGAAATTCTCGGCTCCGCCTATGGCGGCGGCCAGGGCAATGACGGCTGCAACGCAACGGCGACGCATCTGTCCAACCTGCATGTCACGCCGATCGAGATCATCGAAAGCGAGTATCCCTGCCGGATTACCGAATTCAACATGGTCACGGATTCCGGCGGCGCGGGCGAATTCAGGGGCGGTGTAGCCTTCCGGCGGCGCTATGAGGTCACGCAGGACTGCACCGTTGTCCGCCGTTACGACCGCTTCAAGTACCCGCCGCCCGGCGCCAACGGCGGCCAGCCCGGCGGCGGCAGCAAGTTCGTCATCCGGGCAGGAACCAATGAAGAAGAGCTTACACCGGCGGCGGGGAAGTTCGAGCTCAAAGCCGGTCACGTGTTCTATCTCGAAAGCGCCGGCGGCGGCGGTTTCGGCGACCCCAGGGCCCGCGACCGCGAGCGCCTCGCCCGCGATATCGAAGAAGGCTATGTCAGCAACGAGGCCGCCCGGGAAAAATACGGAATCTGACAGCGGGAATTCGATGAGGAAACGCAGGAGAGAGTAATGGCAAAAGACCGCGTAGGCATTATCGGCCCGGGCCGCATGGGTCTCGCCATGCTGAAGCATCTGAAAAAACACGGACTCGATGTCACCGTATACGATATCAACGCAGACCAGCTCGCGGCGGCCGTCGACGCCGGCGGCACTGCGGCCGCCAGCCCCCGCGACGTGGGCGCGAACAGCGATTACGTCATTGTCGGCGTCGGCTTCGAACCCGAAGTCTATGCCTGCCTCACCGGCGATGACGGCGCGCTGGCAGGCATGGCGCCGGGCAGCGCAATCGCGGTCTGTTCCACCGCCTCCGTCGGCGGCGTGCAGGACCTTGCGCGACTCTGCGCCGAGAAAGGCATCGGTTTTCTCGACGCCCCGATCGCCCGCGGCCGATGGGCGGCGGACGAAGGCACCCTGCTCGCCCTTGTCGGCGGCACGGACGAGGTCGTCGAACGATCCCGCCCGGTTTTCGGAACGTTCTGTTCCGATATCGAACACATGGGCGAGGTCGGCCACGGCCAGGTGGCGAAGATGATGAACAATTACCTGCTCTGGGTGAATGGCTGCGCCCTGATCGAAGCCGGACGGCTGGCTGAGTCCACCGGTATCGACCTGCCGAAACTGCGCAATGCGCTTATGATGAGCTCGGGCGATTCCGCCGCGCTCCGCGACTGGGACCGGATGACGTTTACCTGGGCCCTGAAGGACATGCAGATGATGGAAAAACTGATGGACGGCGAAAACAAGGCCTTTCCGCTGGCCGGCCTGATCAAGGAACTGGTCAAGGACGGGCGCACGATCAAGGCGACGAATCCGCCTGACTGGTCCGGCGAGGGCGGAATCGCTAAACGTCCCTGACAACCCCGATATCGACGTCGGCCCGGCGGGTCCTTTCGCCCGGCTCGCACACAAAGGAAATACCCATGGCGGAAAAGCCCGACAATATCGACGAACCTGAGATTAAAGAGGCAGAGGCAGACCCCGGGCACAATCAGCCTAAGGAGGTCGTCTGGGAGCGCTGGCAGAAAAAGCGCACCTTTGTCCGTGCCCTTGAAGGCA
>JAYOMI010000008.1:53425-67553 GCA_038120765.1 Rhodospirillaceae bacterium | reverse complement strand
TCGTGATCCCGCTCGCTCTGCAGCCGGTCGATAAGTTTCTGAAAGACCGGTTTCGCGTTGCCCGGTATAGCGTAATCGAGCTTTTTCAGCTCCTGAAGATAGGCTCTCGGATCGGGCTGAAAGTAGATTTCATCGATACTCGATTTGGCCTGGTTGATCGCTTCGAATGTGATGTCCGCTGTCATGACATGATCCTCCGCTTGATTTTCACGAGCCCTGTTTGCGCCATGCGCCGGCCCGGACACAGACGGGTCTGAAATGGTTGCGGCCAGAATGCGGCAGCGCGTCCCGACGATTCCGAAGCCGCGCCGGCGAACAGACCCTGTGTGTAATGAGAAAATAAGTGTAGCGGCGCTGTGGCCGGTTTTGAACCGGTCCTGTCCGAATCAGCCGCGGGCGCTTAGTCCGAGAACTCGTCGAATGCCTCCAGCGCCTTGGCGCTGTATGAAATAGCGGGGCCGCCGCCCATATAGGCGATCATCGACAGCGCATCGATCATTTCTTCGCGCGTCGTCTTCAGGTTGACGAGCGCACGGACATGAAAGCCGATACAGCTGTCGCAGCGGGTCGAGACCGCCATGCCGAGGGCGATGAATTCCTTGGTCTTCTGACCCAGCACCCCGTCGCGTTTGGCGCGCTCTGCCATGGTCGCGAATCCGGCGAAGGTTTCCGGGGCTTCCTTTTCAAATGCCCCCAGCCTGCGGACCGTGTCGTTCAGAAATTCTTTCCAGTTCATTCTCGCTTCCCCTTTTGCAGACGCTCACGGCGTCAATTCCGCAACTCCAAAGCTATCCTCTAGACGATCAGGATTTCAAAAACGGATTTCCCGCCCTCGTCGCCGGGCTGTCCGCCGGATCGGTGACGCCGCCGGGCGGCGCCATCAGGCCGAGGTGGTCGATCAGGTCGATCAGCTTGCGCAGGGTTTCCATCTGGTAGGCATTCACGTCGATATCGCGGTAGTCGTAAAACCCGCGGCCCTCGCGTAGGCCGTTGCGGCCTTCCTTCATGTACTGTTCGGTGATCGCCGGCACCTCGAAGCGGTCGGACTCGAACGCCTTCTTCATGTAATTGCCCGCGTAGTAGAGGATATCGTTGCCGCCCCAGTCGATGAACTCGATCAGGCCGAGGATGGCGAAGCGCAGACCGAAGCCGACGCGCACTGCCTTGTCGATTTCCTCAGGCGACGCGATGCCGTCCTCGACCGCGCGGGCCGCTTCGGACATGGCGAGCGACTGGATGCGGGGCACGACGAAGCCGGGGCTTGCCTGAAGCACCACGGGGACCTTGCCGACGGCTTCGAGGACTTCCCTGAGCCGCGCGACGACCCCGGGAGCGGTCCGACTGCCGACCGACATTTCGACCAGCGGTATCAGGAAGGCGGGGTTCAGCCAATGCGCGTTGAGAAACCGTTCGGGCCGGCTCACGAAGGCCGCAAGCTCATCCACCAGCATGGTCGAGGTGGTCGATGCGATGATGGCATCCGGGGCGGCGTGTTCGCAGGTAATGGTGAAGGCCCGTTCCTTCGCGTCGAGAACCTCCGGCACGCCTTCAAAAATCAACGGGGCGTCCGACAGGGCCTCTGCGGCCCTGCCGAGTGGAAAAACTGTGATGCGGTCAAGGATGTGACTGATATCGGTGTCGGCGATCCGCCCGAGCATCGCCATAAGTCCGACCGTGCGGCCGATATCGGCCTTCGCCCGGGACTCGAGTTCGGCAAAACCGTCTGCGTTCCGTTCCTTGACATCCAGCAGCCGGACTTCATGCCCCGCATAGGCGAACACGTGCGCGAGCCCGACACCCATGCGCCCGGCGCCGACGGCGGCGATGACGGGTTTGTCTGTCATGCAAGCCCCTCGTCCAGCAGGGTGCGCAAATCGGTCCGCCCGAGGCTGGAGAGGCCGATATTCTCCCAGGTGCGCCCGGTTGCCCGGAAATCCCGTCCGATGGCCGCGCCGCCGATGGCGAGCAGGCCGCCGGCAACCGGGCAGGGCACCCCGGCCCAGTCGCCGAGCGACACCAGGAAGGCAAGGCCCAGGGCGATGTCCTCGACCATGTAGCGATGGGTGAACAGGTCGATGTCCTCGCGCCAGTCGCTGGACTCCACCAGTTCGTCATGGGACGTGACCGAATACATCGTGTCGCCGGCGGGATCGCGGTTGTAATGATCTGCGAGGGGGAAATGCGGTGCGCCGTAGCCCAGCGCTTCGCGGATGGCGACCCGTTCGGCGTCGAGCGCATTGTGGACATTGCGGATCGTGGTCTGCGTTCCCTCGTTGTGAATGTCCCAGGCGTCGAAATGCGCGAGCGGTCCGGCATTCATCAGGATAAGCGGCGGATGAATGATCGGCCCGTAATTCAGGAGCGCCGCGTCGAGCGCATCGCGCCGGCGTTCGGTCTCAGCAAAAACCTGCTCGATCTGGCCGAAGGCATGATCCGACAGGCACGCGGGAAAGATGCCCGACGGCAGACGCACCGTGCGGGTGGTGATCCGGGTTGCACCGTCCGGTTGTTTGCGGACCAGCCAGGGCAGGGTGCCAGCATCGCCGAACGCGATCTCGGCCCTGTTGCCGCTGTCGCGGACCTGCTTTGCCATCATGTAACTGCCGAAGGTGCCGGGCGGCAGGAACACCACCTGGCCGTCCTTCAGGTGCGGTGCGATGGTCTCGCCGAGGCCGGCCTGCGCGTGGCCGGGCAGCGGGGCGAGGATCAGCTCCGCGCCTTCCATGGCTTCGGCAACGTCCGTCGTCGCAAGCGCGACTGGAACCTCGCGGCGGCCCTTGCCGTCCGAGACAAGGATGGCGCCGCTCTCCAGCACCGGCCTGAACGCCTCCGCATCGCGTCGCCAGAAGCGGACGTTATGTCCGGCTTCAGCCGCATCGGCTGCCGCCGCGTAGCATCCGTGTCCGCCGCCGAGTACTGCTACTTCCATGATGTGTGCTCCCCAGGACAACCGGCACTATTTGTATTCCTTTTCATATAAATAGGTCAATTCGAGGCCGGGATCGGGGCTTCGTCAACCCGAAGCGCATGACACGGCTTTCGGCAATCAAAGTTCGATAGTAGACTGTGTTCACAAGCGGCCATTCACCGGGAAGGAGATGGCAGGCCGGTGCGGTATCTGCGCATCCGGACCGCCCGGGCGATGACGCGAACCGGCCGGAGGGACCGGTATCACGACCAAAGGAGCCCGCACGATGACTGGAAGCCTCTCAAAAGAACAGGTCGACCATTTTCGCAAACACGGATTCGCCTATCCGTTCGATGCGATCAGCGCGGAGGAGGCCGCCGAGTGCGTGCGCCGCCTTGACAGCTATGACGCGCCGCTCGGCGGGGAAGCGCAGAAGCAGCTCAAGATCAAGGCGCATGTCGCGGCGCCGTGGATTGTCGATCTCGCCCGCAATCCGAAAATTCTGGATGCCGTGGAATCCGTTATCGGCCCCGATATTCTGCTGTTCGGCGCATCGGTGTTTTCAAAGAAAGCCCATGACGAACGGTTCGTGTCCTGGCATCAGGATGCCGCTTATTACGGCCTCGACCCGCAGGAGGAAGTGACCTGCTGGCTTGGACTGACCGACGCGGACATGGAAAACGGCTGCATGCGCGTCATGCCGGGGTCTCATCTCGCGGCGGATGCGGATCACGAGGAAACATACGATCCGAAGAACCTGCTCGGGCGCGGCCAGACGATCCACGGCGTGGATGACGACAAATCCGTCTATATGCCGGTATCGGTCGGCCAGTTTTCCATACATCACGAACGCACGTGGCACGGATCGCGTTTTTCTATATGCCCGCCCATGCGAAATCGATTATCGGCCGCCGCACGGCGACCCTTGTCCGGGGTGAAGACCGATACAATAACTGGGATGCCGAACCGATGCCGAAAGAGGATCTCGATCCGGTCTGCATGGATTTCCTGCGCAAGAGCTGGGCGCAGTATACCGACCCCGATGTCCCGCAGGCCGCCATCATCAAATCAAGCTAGCCTCTGGCGTTAGCGAATTGCCGAGGACGCCGTGCAAGCAGTCGGTCTTGCGGCTCTCCGGCTACTTCATCCGCAGCACGATCTTCCCGCGGGCGTGGCCGGTTTCGCTGAGCCGGTAGGCATCAATCGCGTCGGAGAAAAAGAAAACCGTGCCGACGCTCGGCTGCACGGCGCGCTCGGCGACGAGCTCGGCGATGCGCTCCGCGCCGGCGCGCTCGTAACTGACAAGCGGCGTTTCGACCCGGATATCGTCGCGGGGTTTTTCGTCCGGCACCGGGGCCGCGTTGAGGCAGACCAGGAACCCGCCGGGCTTGAGAACACGGTAGGATTTCAGATGGGTTTCGCCGCCCATGGTGTCGTAGACCACGTCGAGGTCCGACAGGGCTTCCGAAAAGTCCGTTGTCCGGTAGTCGATGGCTTCGTCCGCCCCCAGCCCGGTCACGTATTCGGCATTGGCGGCGCTTGCGGTGGCATAAACCGTTGCGCCGCGCGACTTGCAGTACTGGATGGCAAACGCGCCGACGCCGCCCGCGCCGGCGTGGATCAGCACGCGCATGCCCGGCGCAATCGTGGCGGTTCGTTCCAGCGCCGTCAGCGCGGTATGACCGACAAGCGCAATCGAAGCGGCGTCGACATGGCTGATATTGGACGGCTTGATCGCGAGCACGCCGGCGTCCACGGCGACCAGTTCGGCGTGGCTGCCCCACCGGTTGGGCGGGCAGGTGCCGAAGACCTCGTCGCCGGGCTTCAGGTCGGTCACGTTCGCACCGGCGGCAATAACGACACCGGAAACATCGCGTCCCGCGACATCGGGGAAGGAGAGTTCCATCCGCGCGCGCATGTGCCCGGCGCGGACTTTCCAGTCGATCGGGTTGACGCCGGCGGCGTGGACTTCCACCAGCACGTCGTCCGGCCCGGCAACCGGATCGGACATCTCGTCGATGCGCATCCCGTCGAGTTCGCAATAGTCGTCGTATACCAGCGCTTTCATGGATTGGTTTCCCGTTCAGGGGGCTTCATAGGGGTTGGGCGGCAGGGCGATATCGAAATGGGTCCGCAGGATATCGTCGATCAGATCGAAGCAGGAACCGTATCGGATGACCTGCATGTCGCTGACATTGATCATGGTCGAGGAATGATTGTAGCGGTTCCAGCGCATCAGCCCGTAATCGATGACGATATCGGCGGCATCCAGAATCTGTTGTTCGATCTCCGTCGCGCGGAACTTAACGCCCTGCAGCGACACATTGGCGGACGAGCCGATGGCCATGCGGTTATCGGCAAAGGCGAGCCGGGCGATATTGTCCATCAGCGGGCCGGCATTCAGCAGCATGGCGAGCGTGCCGTCATGGGTCGTCTGGTTCAGCGTATCTTCGGGCAGGTTGGCGATGGCGGGGTGGTCCATATGCACCTTCGCGGCGGTGCCCATGGGCAGGTCCCATTCCTCGGTGATCGCGGACACGATGGCGCGGCGGTCCTCGGGCAGGTCGTGCATCGCCATGTGCATTTCCCTGCAGCCGCAGACGGCGTTCAGCTTTTCGGGCTTGCGGTTCTTGGCCTTGAAGATGCGCCAGATCGCATCCGGATCGCAGGCGACGATGACATAGCCGACATGGCTCGGGATCACGCTGATCCCGCCCTTGTCGAGTACTTCGTAAACCCGTTTTGCGTCGCCTTCATAGTCGTGGATCGTCATGCCCGCGCTGCCTCCTTTTTGTTGATTGCCGGGGAACTGTCCGGGCCGCATTATAGGGTGGTCGCCGCGAAAGAGAATGCGTGCGCGCCGACCGGCGGCAATGCTATGAAGGAAAAAAGAACAAGCATCCTGTTGAAAATAATTCTTGAATCTGGATTGTTTCACGTGAAACACTTTCTCAAAGACCAGAATAAATACCGGATAAGATAAAAATGGACATGCATCGTGCGGCCAATGGCTTGCGTCAGTCGATCGAGGAACTGCCGGGCTCCCTGATCCGCCATGTCGCCGAACCGAACATGCACCGCGAGGGCCTGCTGAAGCTGTGGTTCGGCGAACCGGACGTGCCGACGCCGCAATTCATCAAGGACGCGGCCACAGCGGCGCTCGAGGACAACCAGGTGTTCTACGCCCAGAACCGCGGCGTGCCGCTGCTGCGCCAGACGATATCCACCTACGCCAGCGCCCTGCACGGGACCGATATCGGCATCGACCGGATCACCATATCGGGATCCGGCATGAACGCGATCATGATGGTGTCCGAGGCGTTGATGTCGGCGGGCGACAACATGGTGGCCGTGGGGCCGATCTGGCCGAACTGCAAGGAAACCGTGCGCATCATGGATGCCGAGGCGCGCCAGGTGTCGCTCCGCCTCGGCGATGACGGCCGCTGGCAGCTCGACATGGACGAACTGTTCGGCGCTTGCGACGGGCGCACCCGCGCCATTTTCGTCAATTCGCCCGGCAATCCGACCGGCTGGGTCATGCCCCGCGCCGACCAGCAGGCGCTGCTCGATGAATGCCGCCGTCGGGGCATCTGGCTGATCGCCGACGAGGTCTATATCCGCCTCGCGTACGAGACCGACCTGCCGTTGGGGCGGGCGCCGTCTTTCCTCGACATCGCGAAGCCGGACGACCGGCTGATCGTGATCAACTCGTTCTCGAAATCCTGGTCCATGACCGGCTGGCGGCTCGGCTGGATCACCCATCCGGCCGATTGTGGCGAGGCCTTCGAGAAGCTGGTCGAATACAATATCGCCAACCCGACGACATTCGTGCAGTACGCGGGCGTCGTCGCGATCCGTGACGGCGAGGATTTCGTGGCCGGGACGGTGGAGCGTTACCGCCGCAACCGCGATATCGTCGTCCAGCGTCTCGGCGCCATGAAGCGCGTGACCCTGTCGCGGCCCGAAGGGGCGTTCTACGCGTTCTTTTCGGTCGACGGCATGACGGACTCGGTGGCCTTCGCCCAGAAGCTGATCGACGATGTCGGTGTCGGGCTTGCCCCGGGCCGCGCGTTCAGCGAGGACGGCGAAGGCTGGATGCGCCTGTGTTTCGCCGCCGACACGGCAACCGTGTCCGCCGCGATGGATCGGCTGGACCCTGTCCTGGGCTAGGGGAGGAGAGAAAGATTTCCAGAGTGCTGATCGGCCTGGTGATCGTCTGGCTGCTCGGCTATCCGGTGCTTCTGAAGAACGTCGATCTCTCCGGCACGGTTTTTGCCGCACCGGTATTCCATGTCGCCGTGACCGCCGCGCTGATTGTGTTCATCCTCCTGCGCGAAGGCTGGCGGCGACTGATCCTGAAGGACACCTCCCAGCCGGTCGGGATCAATGCCCTGATCGTGGTGGCCGTCGGTCTGATCGTCGCGGGGATTCTCTACGGGATCGCCACCAGAGGATACGACGTGCTGGTCGCGAAAACGGGCAGCCCGCTCGCGGCCGCGGCGGCACTTCTGGTGTGCCTGATCGCCCTGATCTATCTCTGGGTCCGGTTCGGCCGCGCGCCCGTCGCCCGCCTTCTGTCGAGGTCTGGCAAAGAGACCGAGTGACCGGTCCGCGTCACACCACCGGGCACGCGCCGCCGTCGACATTGATCGACGTGCCGGTGATGTATCCCGCCTGATCGGACGCAAGGAAACAGGCGATATTGGCGAATTCCTCGGTCTCGCCGATGCGGCCGAGCGGGATGTTGCGGCCATCCGCCATGTTTTGCGTAAACACCTCGTAGCTGTCCGTGCTGCCGGAATTCGCATAGGCGGTTTCCCACTGGCCCGACTTGATCAGCCCCACCATCAGCGCATTGACCAGCACGTTATGGGGCGCGCCGTCGCCGGCGAGCACTTTGGTGAGCGCAAGGCCTGCGGCGCGGGATACGGCGGTCGGCGCGCTGCCCGCACGCGGCGCCTTTGCGCCGATATTCAGGACATTGATGATGCGTCCCCATTTCCGTTCCTTCATGCCGGGCAGGGCCGCGCGGCAAAGCCGGATCGCGGCCATCAGCTTCAGTTCGAGGTCTTCTTCCCATTCCTCGTCGGTGACGGTCTCGAATGCCTTAGCCCGCGACGTGCCGGCATTGTTGACGAGTATATCGATCCTGCCGAGCGCGGAGACGGCCTCGGTGAAAGCGGCGTTCGTCGCCGCCCGGTCGAGAAGATCGCAGGTCAGGGTGATGACCCTGCCTTTGCTTACGGCCTCGATCTCTGCCTTCGCGGCGTCCAGCGCGTCAGGCCGTCGCGCCAGGATCGCGATATCGGCGCCGGATTCCGCGAAGCGGATCGCCATGCCCTTGCCAAGTCCTTCGCTGCCGCCGGTGATAAGCGCCGCGCGCCCGTCGAGTCTGATGTCCATTTTGGTTTTTTTACCTCCTGTTGCCGCCGACTTGTTCGCGTGACGATACCATATGTCACCCCCGATTTATTCCGGGCTCCGGTTAGCGCAATGTCACAAAAGACTGGATCCCGGCACGAGGCCGGGATGACAACCCTGGAATAATCTGGAGCGAGCCATACGGGTAACGTCTATGCCGCTGCCACGCCCGCCGGTTGCGGCGGTTCGCTTTTCTTCGTCTTGGTCAGCAGCATGCCGACGATTACAAGATTCACGCAGTTCGCCGCGACGCCGAGCAGGAAGGGCGTGGTGTAGCTGCCGGTGGCATCGAACAGCGCGCCGCCCATCCAGCTGCCGAAACCCATTGCAAGCGCGCCGAACAGGAACACGATGCCCGTGCGGCGTCCGGCTTCCTGCGGCGGCATGTATTCGCGCACGATCACCGCATAGACCGGGAAGATGCCGCCATAGCCGAGGCCGAAGCCGATGCCGACGATATAGAGAACGGCGACGCTGTCCGACGCCGTCAGGAGCCCGACCGAAACAGCCTGCAGCGCCGAGAAACAGAACAGCGCCCAAAGCCCGCCGAACCGGTCCGACAGGAAACCGACGAGCAGCACCCGGCTGACGAACGCCGCCATCAGGGTGACCGACAATACCGTCACCGCATCGGTCAGCGGCAGGCCCTTGTCGGAGGCGTGCGCGACCATATGGGCGAGCGGCAGCGACATGGAAATGCAGCAGCCGATAATCGCCGCGCACAGCACCATCTGGAGCTGGAGCATGCTGAGCGACGTGTCGCTCTTGCGCGCGCCGCGGCGGACGTTGCCCTTGCTGTCGAGACCGTCGAGGGCCTCCGCCGCCTGCAGCGTCTCGAGCGCCGGTGGCTTGCGCGCAAAGAAGAAGCACATCGGCAGCATGATGCAGGCCGCGATGACGCCGAAGCCGACAAACCCGTTGCGCCAGCCGATCTCGGTGATCGCCACGCCGAAGATGGGCGGCCACACGATGCCCGCAAGACTCTGGCCGCTGGCAACGATGCCGACCACCATGCCGCGGCGGCGGTCGTACCATTTGGAAATATTGGCCATCAGCGGCGCATACAGGCTGCCCTGGCCGAGAAAGCCGAACAGCACCAGGTAAATGGCATAAAGCTGCCACTGCTCCTGAATGAAGGTGGTCAGTATCGCCCCCGTCGCGATGGCGCAGGCGGCGATGAGCGGCAGCACCACCGCGCCGACCCGGTCCAGCAGGTAGCCCATCATGATGCCGCCCATGCCGCCGCCGATAAACTGCAGCGAAAACGCCAGCGACGGCACCTCGCGCGGCCAGCCGAACTCGCTCGACAGGTCCTTCAGCGTCACCGCGATTAGGAACAGGCTGCCGGAGCCGACGAAGATCAGCGTCAGCGACGCGCCAAGAACAAAGAAGCGGAATTTGAGGAGCGCGTTCAGCTGGTCGGACATAGGCGTGGGGGCACCGGATTGTGAAACCTGTCTATAGCGCGAATGAACCGGGCAGGCTATGCACCGGGTGCAATCCTATGCCGCAACTCTGCCAAGATATTCAAAGTATGTCATCCCGGACTTGTTCCGGGATCCAGCCCGTCAGGGTCCGCCCACTGCCGGATAAAACCCGGACCCCGGCACAGGGCCGGGGTGACATTGGTCGGGTTTCGAACAGATAGCCCGGTATCAGGTGTGAAGGTGACGTTCGGTCAGCCCACCCGCGCCACAAAGCGGCACGTATCGCCGCCGGTGACGGCCGCGCAGTCGATCTCCTCGACATGGGGGTCGACCGAGAAGATGATCCCGCCGAGGGCTTCCGTCAGCCCGAGGATCGGGGCGCAGACGGGGATGTCGGACTGTCCGTGGCCTTCGGCAAAGGGACTGTTCGTGACGTCGAGCGTCATCTCGCCCGGCGTATGCGGGCCGAAGCGCCAGCCGCCCCAGCCCATGTCGGCGGCGAGGTTCACGGCGGCATTCAGGAATATTTCGCGGGCCGCCGGGCCGAGCTCGTGGCGGTAATGTTTGACCGATTGTCCGGAATGTTCGGCCACCGATTCCGCGAAGGCGGTGAACATGGTGTAGCGCGCATCGTCGTCGAGCCGTTTGAAGGCATCCATGAACGCGTCCGCCCGCATCAGGAACAGGCGGGTATGGCCGTCGCGCAGTTCACCCAGCGCCGGATCGCGCGAGATGCGGTCATACAGGCGGTTGGAAGACATGTGCTCCGCTATTCCGAAATGATATGCGGCACGAAGCGCGCGTTGTTGCCGGTCACCAGTACCGTGTCCTCGCGGATGCCGATACCGGCGGGCTGGCTTGCGACCAGCCAGGAGCCGATCATCGGATAGTTGCCGCCGAAATCGGGCAGGGGGTGATAGGCCTGAAGGATATGGCCTTCCGCGCCGTAATCGCCGTCCACTTTCACGGTGCATTCGCCGTTCTCGAACACCTCGACATTCGCGCCCTCACGGGAAAACCGCGGCTTGCGCACGTAGTCGCCGCCGAGCGCGGAGGCCGCGGGGTCGCCGTCGAAATAGGCGGGCAGCAGGTTGGGATGGCCCTCGAACATTTCCCACAGGAGCGGCAGGAGCCCCTTGTTGGACAGCAGGGATTTCCAGCCCGGTTCGATGAAGCGAGTATTCGTGTTCGGCACGTTCCTGCCGAACTCGTCGGTCATGATCCATTCCCAGGGATACAGCTTGAACAGATCGGTGATCGGCTCGTCCTGCAGGTCGGTGAACCGTCCTTCGGTATCGATGCCGATATCCTCGATATAGATCAGCTTGGCATTGATCCCGGCCTGGCGCGCGCAATCGGCGATGTATTCAACCGTGCCTTCGTCCTCTTCGGAGCCTTTGCAGCACGCGACGTGGAGCTTCCCGGCAAGACCCATCTGGCCGAAGGAGCCGGTAAGCGCCTCGTGCAGGGAATTGAACTGGTCGCTGCCGTCGGGGACGATTCCGCGCTCGATCGCCTGTTCGAGCCAGACCCACTGGAACACGGCGGTCTCGTAGAGCGAGGTCGGGG
This sequence comes from Rhodospirillaceae bacterium, assembly GCA_038120765.1. Taxonomy (GTDB): domain Bacteria; phylum Pseudomonadota; class Alphaproteobacteria; order MPNO01; family UBA830; genus CAXBCP01. The sequence goes on along the minus strand of JAYOMI010000008.1, from coordinate 56,228 downwards.
TGTCCGCGTTGTACTCGAAAAGTTTTGCAGGGCCCTTGCCGTCATAGGCGAAGTCCATGCGGCCATACAGATTACGGTGTTGCTGCGACCATGTATCGGCGACGAAATCCCAGAATGCCTCGGGGATGCCGAGCCGCGCCATGACGGCATCGTCCGCCACGGCCCGCGCAACGACCTCGAAACACATCTGTTCGATTTCCGCCGTCGGGTCTTCGATATCGTCTTCGATCTCGCGCAAGCTGAAACGGTAGCAGGCGCTTTCGTCCCAGTAGCGTTCGTCGTCGATCGTATGAAAGCGGAACCCGTGGGCCTCGGCGGTGTCCTGCCAGTCCTCCCGGGGGTCGACCGCTATCCGTTCCATGAGAGACGCTCTTTCGGTGTTTCAGCCACCGAAGGACCGGCGCATGGGGCTGCGGGCGCCGGCGCCGAAACCGCCGCGCGAGATGGTGCGGGTCTTCGTCGATGCCGGGCGCGTGGTGCTCTGCGCGACCTGGGTGCGGCCGACAGTGTTGGCCACGGCCTTGTTGTCGCCGGTGCGGAACGTGCTGCGGTCATTCGCCGATTTGTACAAGGGCTGGCCCGCGGTCCGACCGCCGCTCAACATGCTGCCCATGAGATAGCCCGCCATCAGCGGCATGAAGAGGCTGCCGCCGTTCGATGTGCGCTGGGGCGCTACTTCGCACTGCGCGGCGCCGAAATCGGCCTCGCAATCCGCCTGGGCCGTGTATTTGGGCGCGACGTTGATGTGGTTGCGCTGCGCTTCGCGGTAATTCGTCTCGCATTCCTGCGCGGAGAAACCGAGGGACGTGCACTGTTTGACAGATTCGAACAAAGCGGTATCCACCTTTGCCTCGTCGCAGGCGGCGACAAGCAAAAGCCCGGTGCCCATGGCGACAAGTCTGACCGATTTGGAGCGTTTCATGGCGTCGAAATCCCTGATGAATGTCTGTAATCTTTATATAGCACTTCCCGATCCTGATTTCCCGGATTCACGCTTAAAAATTGCAAAGCGGATCAGGGCGTCAGTATCTGGCGCAGCGCGGCGCTAGCCGCCATGTTCTCAAGCGCGGTATTCACATCGGCCAGAGGCATCCGGTGGGTGATCAGCCGGTCTACGGGAAACCTTCCGGCGGCATACAGTTCCACGAACCTCGGAATATCGATCCGGGGATTGCAGCTTCCCATATAGCTGCCACGGATGGTTTTTGCGCTTGTCACATGGGCGGCGATATCCAGGCTGAACGGCGTCTCGGGGCTGGCGAGGCCGACGGTGACGATGCGCCCGCCGCGCCGGGTGGCGGCATAGGCGGTATCGAACGCGCCGAGGACCCCGGCCGTCTCGAAAGCGCAGTCGACGCCGCCCCCGGTCATCTCCAGGATTTCGTCAGCCGCGCCCGGGCCGCCGGCAACCGCGTCTGTCGCGCCGAGGCCGATGGCGCACCGGCGCTTTTCCGCATCGGGATCGACCGCGATGATCCGCCCCGCGCCGGCAAGCCGGGCGCCGAGGATCGCGCTGGCGCCGACCCCGCCGATCCCGGCTATCGCGACGGTCTCTCCCGGCTTGACCCCGCCCGAATGAATGACGCTCCCCGCGCCGCACATCACGGCGCAGCCGAAAAGCGCGGCGATTTCCGCGGGCAGGGCGCCATCGACCTTCACAAGCGAGTGCCGGGACACAACGGCCATTTCCGCAAAGGCGGACAGGCCCATGTGATGATGCAGGGTATCGCCGTTCAGCGACAGCCGCGGGCCGCCCGTTAGCAGCCTGCCCGCGCGTTTGGCGACAAGCCTTCGACGCCGGCGCCGGTTTCCTCGACGATGCCGCTTGCCTCGTGTCCCGGCACGATGGGCATGGGCCAGGGGCGGACCCCGGTGATAACCGACAGGTCGGACCGGCAGAGGCTCGCCGCGTCTATGCGGACCAGGACCTCGTGCGCCATGGGGCCGTCGGCGTCGATTGTTTCCAGCGTGAGCGGCCGGCTGTCGGAAAAAGGCCGCGCCGTGGTGCAACTGGCGAGAACGGCGGCTTTGAAGCTGATCATCGAATGATGCGGGCGGCGACTTCTAGTCCCGGAAACCCGGCGATTCCCGGTCCATCCAGCGGACCAGCGCCGGCCAGCGCACGTCTTCGGAATTGTTGTTGATGCTCCAGGCCTGCTGCGCCGAATGTTCGCACAGTTCGGGGGACGGCATGATGATATGCGGATCGTCGGCGCTGCGCGCGTTGGCCATGATCTGGGCGACACAGGCTTTTTCAAGGTGATACATCAGCGCGAAGGCCTCCGCGATGGACCTTCCGGCGGTCAGCAGCCCGTGATTGCGCAGGATCAGCGCGCGGTGGTCGCTGATACTGGCGACGAGCCGCTCGCGCTCGCCGAGTTCCAGCGAGACGCCTTCATAGTCGTGATAGCCGATCCGGTTATAGAACCGCACTGCATCCTGATTGATCGGCAACAAGCCGCATTTCAGCGCCGAGACGGCAAGGCCCGGCTCTGTGTGGGTATGGAGCACACATTCGACGTCGTGTCGGGCGGCGTGGATCGCGCTGTGGATCGTATAGCCGGCGGCGTTGATGCCATAGGGCGTGTCGTCCAGCACATTGCCGTCGAGGTCGATCTTGACCAGGTTCGACGCCGTGATCTCGTTGAACATGGGCCCGTAGGGGTTGATCAGGATCTGGTCGTCGTGGCCGGGAACCCGCGCCGAAATATGATTGAGATTGAGGTGATGCCAGCCGTAGTGAAAAACCAGCCGGTAGCAGGCGGCGAGATTGACGCGGACCTCCCATTCTTCGGGCGAAACG
>JAYOMI010000008.1:48078-53415 GCA_038120765.1 Rhodospirillaceae bacterium | reverse complement strand
ATGGGCGCGGCCGATGTCGTCGGATTTCATCTGGGTTGCCATTGCCGTCTCCTCTGATTTTGGGAGAGACGCTAGAGCGTCAGCGGTCTTTGGGCAAGAACCACGTTCGGCGCGTCATCTGATCCGAGACGGCTGCCTGCTCGTAGGAATCAGGGCGGGGCATATACCCGGCACTGCAGCAAATGGCGTTTGATGGAACAGACGATGGGATACAGAAATACCGTGCCGCGCCGCCTGCGCGCCTTGACGGTCGGGCTGACGGTTCCGATCTTCATGGCGCTGCTCGCGCTGTTGCCCGCTGCGGCACACTCACAGGACAGAACCATGCTGATTGACGACTTTTCCAGAACAGACCTTGTATCGGCCCTCGGCACCGAATGGCGGGGCGTCAGCGACAGGGTGATGGGCGGCGTTTCACAGGAAACGGTCAGCCGCTCCGTCGCGGACGGCCATCCGGCGCTGCACCTTCAGGGGGATGTCCGGCTGGAGAACAATGGCGGCTTCATCCAGGCGGCGCTCGACCTGTCCTCCGGCGGCCGCACGCTCGACGCCTCCGCCTATAAGGGAATCCGCCTGATGGTTCGCGGCAATGGCGAAAAATATTCCCTTCATCTCCGCACGCCCGACAACGTGCGGCCGTGGCAGTCCTACCGGGCCGAATTCACGGCAGAGGACGCCTGGCGATCGATATATCTGCCGTTCGAAAGTTTCGCGCCCCACCGGCTCGATACGCCGCTGGACACAAGCCGGTTGAGCCGCCTCGGAATGGTCGCCATCGGTCGCGCGTTTTCGGCAGACGTCATGGTCTCCTCGATCAGCTTCTATCGCTGAATGACGCGCGTTCCCGGCTAATCGAGGACGCGCTTGTCAGCCCGCCAGCCGGTCGTCCTGTTCGGCGGCTTGTTCCGACAGGCCCATATAGAGCTTGCCGAGCAGTTGACGCAGCATGGCGAGTTCGGCTTCCGAAAAATCGCCGGTCGCTTTTGCTTCCAGCGCGGCGGCCCGGGGCAGGATGGTTTCGGTCACGCGCCGGCCGGTCGGGGTCAGATCGATGGTGAAGGACCGGGCGTCGTCGGCCCCGCGATGGCGGCGGACAAGGTCTTTCTTTTCCATCCGGCCGAGCACGCGCGACAGGGTCGAGAAATTGATGCTGGTCAGGTCGGACAGCGCGCCGACGGGCTGAGCGCCCCGTTGATACAGCGCAATCAGCACGCGCCATGACTGGATATCGACGCCGGCCTCGCTGAGGACCGGCGTGATATCGCTGATAAACCGCTGCCCGACGCGGTTGACGAGATAGGGCAGGTAGGTGCCGAGTTCCAAAACAGATTACTCCGCGGCGATGCTGTAATTCTCGAAGTTCGGCGCGACCTCTACCATGAACTTGTGCATCTGGTCCTTGACCATGCCGTGCGGCTTGTTGCCGACATTGAAATACAGGATGCATTCGTCGATCCCGGCGGCTTCGACCTTTTTCAGCTGCTCCGTGATCTCGGCGGCGTTGCCGAGCAGGACGGAATTCGACGACAGCGTGTTCTTCGTCATGTTCCGGAGGATCTCGTTGATCTTCATGAAGTAATGCATGGTCGGCGGCATCGTGCTCGGATCGTCCGGGAAAGCGCGCAGCACGCAATGCTGGAAATAGTCCATCATCGCCTGACGTCCGATATCGTCCTCTTCCGGGGTGTCGGAGATATGGATGAAATAGCTGCACATGGCGCGGCCCGGCTTGTTGCCCGCCGCGACGCAGTTTTCGCGATAGCTGTCGACCGCCTTGTCGAGGCTGCCATAGACCATGGCCGCGGCAAACGGCGCGTAGATGATGTTGTGACCCTTTTTGCCCGCCATCTTCGAAGACGTTTCCGAGAACGAGGCGACATAGAAGGGGATCGGATTCTGGATCGGCTTCGGCGTGATATCCATGTCCTGGATATCGTAATACTTGCCCTTGTGCGACCACGGGCCCTTTTCGGTCCAGGCTTTCCAGACAATGTCCATGCCTTCTTCGAACACCTCGGCCGAGGTCATGAAATCTGCGCCGAAGGGATAGTATTCGTCGGCGTCGTAGCCGCGACCGCAGGCATAATCGACACGTCCGCCGGACAGGAGGTCGAGCGTCGCCCACATTTCGGCAACATGGATCGGATGATGGATCGGCAGGACGTTCACCGCGGGGGCAAGGCGGATATTCGTTGTTTCGGGAATAATGCTCGCCAGCAGGATGTCCGGGCGGGAATTGACGCCGAGCCGGTCGAAATGGTGTTCGCCGATCCAGGCGGAGCTGTAGCCCAGCTTGTCGGCGAGAATGGCCTGTTCGCGGATTTCGAGCACGAAGTCGTTCGCCGACCGCGTGTTGCCGGGATAGTAGTTGTCGGAAAGAGTGAAATAGCCGAAATCGATTGCCATGGTGTTTCTCCCTAAGATGGCTTTTTGCCGATGGGATGTATTTGTAACTGCAAATAATATTATTTGCAAGTGCAAATTAATGAGGGTGGAAAATCGCGTTGGAAAATTGCCGGGGCGGATTTGCCCGGGGCGATGAAGGCGCTACGATAGGGCTTCAACAAGGGGACAAACGATGTCAGAAGCCGTCTATCGCGAATACGATTCCGATGCGCTCTTTGCGCAGTACGACAACCGCGCCCAGCTTTCAGAAGAAGCGCTGAATGCCATCAAGGCCGACCAGAGCGCACGCTCTGCCGCCTATATCGCCGAGGCGACGCGGAAGCATATCGATCTTGCCTATGGCCCGCACGAACGCGAACGGCTCGATATCTTCCTGCCGGAGAACGACGGCGCGCCGATGTTTGCCTTCATCCATGGCGGCTACTGGCAGTGGAACGACAAGGAAGGGTTCGAATTCCTTGCGAAGGAACTGAACGCGGCCGGGGCCGCTTTCGCCAATATCGAATATGCGCTGTGTCCCGCGGTCACGATGGCCGAGATATCGGATCAGTGCCGCCGGGCCATCGCGTATCTGTGGCGTGAAGCGGGGAGATACGGCTATGACGCCAGCCGGATCGTCGTGTCCGGCCATTCGGCGGGCGGTCACCTGACCGCAATGATGCAGGCGACGGACTGGCCCGCTTTCGAAGAAGGGTTGCCGATGGATGTGGTCGCCGCCGGGCTGCCGATCAGCGGCGTCTACGATGTGGAGCCCATCCGGCTCACCCCGCTGAACGACGCGGTCCGCCTGAAGCTCGAAGACGTCGCCAGCCAGAGCCCGATGTTCATGAAGCCGACCTCCACGGGGCCGTCGGTCATCGCGTTCGGCGGCAACGAATACGACGAGTTCGACCGCCAGGCGCATGATCTCGCCGCCGCCTGGGCGAAACACGGCATGGAAACGTCCACGCTGATGATGCCGGGCCGGGATCATTTCACGGCGCTGAGCGCGCTGGCCGAAACCGACCATGACCTGTTTGCCGCCGCGCTGAAACTGCTCAAGCTGGCCTGATCGCCGGCGGCCTGACGCTTCGGTAATAGAAAGAAAGGGGCGGGTCATTGACCCGCCCCTTATGCGTGGGCTGTGTGCGTGCCGTGCCTGCTCGCCCTCCGCTTGATCCCCGCCTACTTGATCCCTGCGGCTTCGCGGAAGCGCTGCACCAGCGCGGGCGATGTCGACATGATCTTGGTCACGATCGGTTCGAGTTCCTCGCCCGGCGACGGGTCGATCTCGATGTTGCGCGCCTTGGCCGCATCGAGGAAGGCGGTGTCCTTCACCGTTGCGTTGAATGCTTTGCGAAGCGCGGCGAGCAGGTGCGGCGGATAACCCGGCGGCACCGACAGCGAGCGGCCGAACGGCGCCGAACCGGCACCGAGATCGAGCAGTGCCCGGTCGTCTTCGTTCCTGGCATAGTCGCGGATCAGTGGCAGATTGGGCAGGTCCCATGCCTTCTTGAAGCCGATCTGGAACATCGGGATGAACGAGCCGCTCTTGAGCTGCGTCTGGGCCCGGGTCTTCCAGCTGACCCAGGACGACAGGCTGGCATCGACCTCGCCGGTTTCCATCGCCAGCGCGATCTTGGCGGTGGCGTTATAACCCGCGACGAGCTTCATTTTGGTGCCGAGCACGCTGTTGATCAGGCGCGTGTTGATCCCGTCCTGGGCGAGCATACCAACCAGCCCGACGACCATCTCGTTCTTGTAGATATCGACGAACGTCTGGGCCTTGGCGCCCTTGCGCACCATCATCACCGGGTTGGCCGGCACCATGACGCCGACCCACTTGAACTGGCGGATGTCGTACTTGACCTTCTGCGGCGAGAGCAGCTGGGCGAGCGCGGCGTAGTCCGAAATCATGCTGAGCACCGAGCCGTCACGCGGCGCGACATTGGCGAGATAGTTGGCCGCCTTCACGCCGCCGCCGCCCGGCATGTACTGGCAGATGAAGTTCGGCTTCCCGGGTGTGTGCTCGGTCAGGAACTGGGTAATCTGGCGGCAGTAGTTGGCATACCCGCCGCCCGGACCGAAGCCGACCACGACGGTGACCGTGCGACCCTTGAAGAAATCCTCGGCCTTGTCGGCGACGGCGGGAGCGCTTGCAGTTGTGGAAAGGGTAAAGGCGGCGGCCGCGGCGAAGGCCGTACGGAATGCAGAATAGGATTGTCTCGATTTCATGCTGTCATTTCCTCCTGGGGTAACGGCGCTTGAACGCGTCGTTCCGGAAGAAAGTCTAGGCCTCGCCACCAGGGTGGCCAAGCGGGGAAATTCAGGCAGGCCTGACAAGGAAAGGGGCGGGCCCCTGCGGATCCGCCCCGTCATATCTGTCCGCCGCCGGCCTGTGCCGGCTGTCGGCCTGTCAGGTTTCGTTGACGATCGGGTTGCGGAGGATGCCGATCTTGTCGAGTTCGACCTCGACGACATCGCCTTCCTTCATGAATACCTGCGGGTCGCGGTAGAAACCGACGCCGCCGGTGGTGCCCGAGACGATCACGTCGCCCGGGACCAGCTCGCTGACCGTCGAGAGATAGTGGATCAGCTGCGGGATGCTGAACAGCAGATCGTCCGTCGTGGCGCGCTGCATTTCCTCGCCGTTCAGGCGGGTCGTCAGGGTGAGGGTCGCCGGGTCGGGAATTTCGTCGGCGGTGACCATCCACGGGCCGAATGCGCCGGACTTGTAGAACGACTTGCCGGGCACGAACTGGCTGGTGTGGCGCTGGTAGTCGCGGATCGATCCGTCATTGTAGCAGGAATAGCCGGCGACGACCGACAGGGCGTCCGCTTCGGATACGTGGCGGCAGGTCTTGCCGATGATGACCGCCATTTCGCCTTCGAAGTCGAACTTGTCGGATACCTTCGGCTTGATCATCGCCTGGCCGTGTCCGACCTGTGAGT
>JAYOMI010000008.1:45109-48068 GCA_038120765.1 Rhodospirillaceae bacterium | reverse complement strand
TTGTTGAACCGCGTGAAGATCATCGGCCATTCCGGAATGTCGCGCCCGCCTTCGAGGACGTGGCTGCGATAGTTCAGGCCGACCGCGATGATCTTGTCCGGGTCGGGGATGACCGGCAGGAATTCGATCTCGTCGAGGCTGTAATCGGGGCTCTTGCCCGCTGCGGCCTCTGCGATGATGTCGAGTGCGCCGGCGGCAATGGCGCCGCGCAGGGTCTGGGGTCCGCCCGCCAGGGGCTTCGCGTCGATAATGCCGTCGTCGGTGACGACGCCGTAGGATTCCGTGCCGTTAACTGAAAAAGTGGTGATCTTCATGCCGCCCTCCGGTGAACTGTTTGCGCATGAATAACGCCTGCGCCGCGATATGCAAGTGCGCGGTGGGCCGGGATCATTGCGAATCTGCGTTGGGGAAGCCTAGAATTGCCCAAACGCGGATAAATCGGGGATGAAACCATGGCGCTGTTGCCTGAAATGAAGCTCGCCCATGTCGGCATCTGGGTGCAGGATTTCGACAGGATGAAGGATTTCTACGTTCGCATGTTCGGCTTCGGGATCGCCGATGAAGGGGTTTTGAACGGCAACCGATACGCCTTCATGTCGCGCGATCCGCGCGATCATCACCAGGTTGTTGTCGCCGAGGGACGCAGGCCGGATACCGACCAGACGACGGTGAACCAGATTTCCTTCAGATGCGGCAGCCTTGCCGATCTTCGCCAGGTCCATGCCGCTGTCACGTCAGACGAGGATGTCCAGAAAGTCATGGTGACTGACCACGGCAATGCGTGGTCGGTCTATTTTTTCGACCCGGAGGGGAACCGGCTCGAAGCGTTCATGGACACGCCGTGGTACATCAACCAGCCGCACCGCCATGATATCGATTTTTCGATGACCGACGCGGAAATCTACGCCGCCTCCGAAGCCCACGCGAAGGCCGATCCGACGTTCCAGCCCGTGGAAGACTGGCGCGAACAGTTCGCCAAACGGATACCTGCCCCCGCCATATAACAGGGCGGCCGAAACCGGTTTGCAGGTTCCGGCCGCGTTTTTCGACGTCCTTGTTCCGTATCGCCGGGCATGGATCGTTTTCCAAATTCGCCTTGAGCCCTATCCAGGCAGACGGACTTTCTGCGGCACGGGCCCGGTCGCTTGCGACGGTTGTCAGGCTCGCGGGTCCGGCCTTCCGCTGCGCCGCGCCGCGGGACCATGGAAAGCCGGGGAGATATTCTGGCCGTTCGCAAGGCCGCCGGTCTTGTGCCGTGGCGGCTGGAAGCTGATTTCGCCGACGGTGAAACAGGCATAGTCGCAGGTGAGTTCTTCGTCGGCCGCTATATCGCGGAGCGCCCGGCCGGAAATATCCGATGTGAAATCGACGTTCGGCGTATCCGAATGATTCATGAAACGTGCCTCGTCCGCGTCAAGAATGACCTGCGAGGGATCGAAGGGACTCACGTAGCTGTACCGGTCCATGAATTCCTGAATGTGATCGGGCGACGAGGCGATCTTGGCGGTCGGGTAGGATAGATCGAAGTCGGGATTATACCGCCAGACCTCTTCTCCCTCCCTGATCGATACGGCAGAATAGACGCCCAGTCCTTCAATGGGCGACGGTGCGAGATAGCAGCGAACAGTCATCATCCGCCAGTGTCCTGAATGAAGCCGGGCCGTTCTCCGGACGTTGAAAAAGTTTGGGGACATCCCCCGCGCCGAACGGCGTACGCAAATTATCCTTTTCGCCATTTTTCGAAGTCTTGCAAGCGGGAAATAACGTCGGAATGAAAATAAAATCTGTTTGGAATCGGGAAACCATTGTCACAATAGAATTTCAGTCACGCTGATCGTCACCGGTTTTCAGGAGAGGGCGAAATGTGCAGGTGGATGGCCTATTCGGGACCGCCAATCTATCTCGATACGGTCCTGTTCGAGGCGAAGAATTCGCTGGTCGAACAGAGCCTGAATGCGCGCTGGTCCCATGTCGTGACGAACGGCGACGGGTTCGGCATCGGCTGGTACGATGAGCGCGGGAAACCTGGCTTTTACCGGGATGTGCTGCCTGCCTGGAACGATGAAAACCTGCGGGAAGTGTCGGAGCAGGTGAAGTCGGGCCTGTTCTTTGCTCACGTGCGGGCCGCGACGGGGGAAAGTGCGACGGCGCGCCAGAACTGTCATCCGTTCCGGCACGGCGGGTGGATGTTCATGCATAACGGCGCCATTGCGGACTTCCCGCTGCTGCGGCGCGAACTCGACCTCGCCATCCCGGAAGCCCTTTACCGGCACAAGAAGGGAACCACCGACAGCGAGACGATTTTCTATCTGCTGATCGCGAACGGTCTGGCGGATGACCCCGCGGCGGCCTATGCGGCAACCGTCAGACAGGTCGAGGACACGATGTCGGCGCACAGCGTGGCCGGCCCGTTCCGGTTTGCCGCCATCGCCACCGACGGGAGCCGCATGATCGCGATCCGGTACTCGTCGGACGACCAGTCTCCGACCCTGTTCTACGGGCTCGGCATCGGCGGCAAGGATCAGTCGGTGATGATCATGTCGGAGCCCTCCGACGAGGAGAGCGGCCACTGGGCGGAGGTGCCGGAATCGAGCATCGTGTTCGCGGGGGAAGGGGCGCTTCATATCGAGAACTTTGCGCATGGCTGATTTTCGGGTGGAGCGGAGGCCGGGCTTTCCGCCACTGCGCAGGGCGTGCGGATATCGTCTATACCGGGCCTGGACGCGGCGGCGACCGCAAGCGGGTGAAGCAGCCCGGACTTCCAGCAATCTAGCCGGATAACCACATCTCCGGTTGAGGAGGTTTCTCCGTTTCCGGCTGCGCAAATCCCGGAGCGGCGGGGAACAGTATCCTCACCGTCGTGCCTTTTCCGGGCGCGCTCTCGATGGCGAGCTCCGCCTGCATGCTGCGGACGAGGGCGCTCGCGAGCGTCAGTCCCAGTCCGGCGCCCTCGTACATC
>JAYOMI010000008.1:30869-45099 GCA_038120765.1 Rhodospirillaceae bacterium | reverse complement strand
AACGGGGTAAGCGCGTCGATCATTTCGGCCCCGGTCATGCCGACCCCGGTATCCGATATTTCGATGGTCAGGCCGCCATCGGGGCCGGGCCCGGCGCGAACCTCGATCTCGCCGCCGGCATGCGTGAACTTGAGCGCGTTGTCGATCAGCCGGTCGAGGACAGTGGCAAGGCGCGGGACATCGACGGCGCAGCTCGCGGGGGCGTCGGCGACCTCGACGGCGAAGACAATATTCCTTTCGCCCGCCACTTCGAACCATGATCGGCATGTATCGACGATGCAGGCATAGGCCGCCTCGTTGCCGTCGGCGCATTCCGCCGACCCGGATTCCGCCTGAACGATGCTGAGAATGTCATTGACCATATGCAGCAGCTTGTGTCCGCCGTTCGAGACCTCCTTTGCGAATTCCCGGTAACGGGCATGACCGAGCGGGCCGAAGCCCTCATTGTTGAGAAGATCGGAAAACCCGATGATCGCATTCAGCGGCGTTTTAAGTTCGTGCCCGATGCAGTTCAGGAACCGGCTTTTTGCCTGGTCGGACTTTTCGGCTTCGCGCAGCGCCGCTTCCGCTTCGTTTTTCAGCGCTTCGATCTGTTTATTGCGGGCGATCAGGTCCTGGTTTGCCGCCGTCAGTTCCTCGAGCATGGAAGCCCTCTCGATGACGCCTGTGATCGTCACACCCGCGGCCGAGATGAACTCGGCCTGTGCCGGCTCGAAAGCAAGGATGGAGCCGGACTCCGATCGCCGGTTGATCAGCTGCACAACCGCACTGACGGTGCCGGAGCTCCGGCGCAACGCAATGCACGCCAGGGAATGCGTGCGGGAGCCTGTCGAGGTGTCGAATCCGGTGTTGAAAGCGTATGGCATGGCGGGCGGAATTTCGTAGGCATCGTCGATCAGCAGGGGCGTGCCCGTCGCCGCGACGTATCCCGAGATCGATGTCTCGTCGATCGGGAGGATGAATGCCGACGCTTCGAGATCCAGCACATCGTTCTGGAAGCTCATCGGTTCCAGGTAGCCGTTTTCCAGCGGGTTGCCGGGCAGATTCTCCGGTGCCGGGCGGACGATAAAGATAGTGCCGGCCTCTGCGCCGGTGAATTTCCGGCACGCGGACAGGATCGTATCCAGCAACTCGCGCGGGGATTGTTCCGGGCTGCGGTCAATCGTGTTGAGGAATTCGACGATTGGATGCATCGTGCCGCTATTAGCCCTCGTATTTTGCGGTAGGTGCCGTCGCAAGGCCGATTCCGTCCCGGTGCTGTATCATCGCCGGACGACATTGAAACATGGTTAACAGCGGGACCTGAACATGGCCGGATTTCAACCGTTTCTGGGGCTTGCATTCCTCGTGCTGCTTGCCTGGGCGATCAGCGAAAACCGCCGGCGCTGCTCGTGGCGGATCGTGGTTGCCGGGCTTGCGGTGCAGTTCCTGCTGGCGCTGGTCCTGCTGAAGATCCCGCAGTCACAGATTGTCTTTGCATGGCTAAATGACGGGGTGATGGCCCTGCATAAGGCGACGGAAGCGGGAACATCGCTGGTTTTCGGGTTTCTGGGCGGCGGGCCACTGCCGTTCGAAGAACCCTATCCCGGGGCTGCATTCATCCTTGCGTTCCGCGCACTGCCGCTGGTTCTGTTGATGAGCGCGCTGTCGGCGCTGCTGTATCATTGGCGGATCCTGCCGTGGATCGTGCGCGGGTTCGCGTGGGGGCTGCGCCGGGCGCTGCGCATTTCGGGCGCGGCGGGTTTCGGCACGGCAGCCAATGTTTTCGTCGGTATGGTCGAGGCGCCGCTGCTGATCCGCCCCTATCTGAACCGTATGAGCAGATCGGAGCTGTTCATCGTGATGACCGCCGGCATGGCGACGATTGCAGGTACCATGTATGCGCTCTACGCCACCTTCCTCACCAACGTGATCCCGGGGGCTGCAGGGCATCTGCTGACCGCAAGTCTGATCAGCGCGCCGGCCGCGGTCATGATCGCCCGGTTGATGGTCCCGGGCGCAGGGGACGAGGTTCAGGAGCGAATCCAGACCGGGCGTCTGTACGACAATTCGATGGATGCCATCACCACCGGGACGATCGATGGTCTGCGCCTGCTCGGATATATCCTCGGCATGCTGGTGGTCCTGGTCGCGCTGGTCGCCCTGGCCAACGCGATCCTCGGCCTTGCGCCGGATGCATGGGGCGCGCCGCTGACGTTGCAGCGCATTCTGGGTTGGATCATGGCCCCCGTAACATGGCTTCTCGGAATACCGTGGCACGAGGCGACGATCGCCGGGCAGCTGCTCGGAACAAAGGTGGTTCTGAATGAACTGCTCGCCTATCTGGAACTCGCAAAGCTTCCGCCCGAGGCGCTGAGCGAGCGGTCGCGCCTGATCATGACCTATGCGCTTTGCGGCTTCGCCCATTTCGGCAGTCTCGGAATCATGATCGGCGGGATGGGGGCGATGGCGCCCGACCGTCGGAAGGAGATCGTGCAGCTGGGGATGAAATCGGTGCTCGCCGGGGTCATGGCCACCTGTATGACAGGCGCGGTCGTGGCGGTTTTGATCTAGACTTAAGGGATCGTCGGCAGGGCGGCGATGAGCTTCTAGCCGCGTTCGTGTGTCCGCGGCCATTTCAGAACAATCGCGGTCCGGAATGCATAGCGCTGCAGCGGCCGCCATTTGAGAACAACCGAATCCAGCGCGCGCAACGCGGCGGAGACGGGGGTAAGGATGTCGCGAAGACGGGGGTGAATCCGTCCGAGCCCGTTCTCCAGAACGATCATCGGCACGGTCAGAAAGTCGAAGGTATGCACCTCGACCGAGCCGAAATGCGCGCGCAGCCGGTCGATATGATCGCAGGTCATGATGTTCTCGACCTGGAAATGCGTGGTTTCGCCGTGCACCAGGCGCCGTTTGCGACCCATACGCGCAATCGGGTTATGCCCGAGCGTATCGAGGATAACGACGGTGCCGCCGGGCCGGGTCACGCGGGACGGTTCCGCTGCCGTGCGGTCGAAGTCGACGAAAGACATCAGTCCGGCGCAGACGGCGAGATCGAAGCTGTTATCGTCGAAGGCAAGCGCCTCCGCATTGCCGGTATCGAGCGCGACACGATCGCCGACACCGTGTTTCTGAGCGAGTGTCTGGGCGCGAGCAAGGCTTTCGCGCGACACATCGATGCCGGTGACCACCGCACCGACAAGGGCCATCTGGACGCTGACCTCGCCCCGTCCGCATCCGAGATCGAGCGCCGCCGCGCCGTAGAGATTGCCGGCAAGGCTCTGTCCTTCAAGCCAGTTGTCGAACCACGCAAAGGATAAGCGCCGCTCCGGCGCCTGACGGGTCGCGTCCAGCGGAATATCTGATGTGCGTCGTCCGTGCCGGGTTGCGACGCCGTCGAAAAGCGCTGCATGAGCGGCGACCGATGCGGATGTGTGTGCGGGCGCACGGGGCGGGGCCGCGTAGCTGAGCGTGTATCCGTCGGATGCGGTCCCGCTGATTGGGTCGCGCGCAGGCGCACGCAGATGATCGATGGCCATGTTCGGTCCTGCCCGTTGGCTGTCTGAACAGAAAGCGCCTTTTCGGTTAAGATTAGGTTAAACCTTGGCGATTTCAGGCAGATAGACACGCGGGTAAACCAAAAATTAACCTTATCGTTTCGTTAATAGGTGCGAGCCGGGGTATAGTTTTTTATAGCTGACGGGCGGGGTAGGGCCTTCCGGTAGTCGTATCGGATGCAATAATTATTGGGGGCAAAACTTGGCAGGGCGTTTGAGCAGGATATCCGATCGCAGGATCGATTCTGACGCTACATTGTTCCGGAACACCGTTGGTGTGGCGTTCCGGGCCGGCGCATCGGTCGCGTTCGGTCTTTTCGCTACCGGCGTCGCCGCGACGCCGGCCACGGCGCAGGCAGCCGGGGGCAGTGCCGGACAGCTTGTCCTGTTGCAGGTGCTGGTTGCGGTGTTTGCGCTGGCTGCTTTGTCCATTCTGGTGTGGGCGATCCGTTGCCGCCGTTGAGGTCGGTTTTTAGCCCGTTTGTTTGCGTCGATGCCCGACCCGCAACTGGCGGTAGAGAGGGACGGCAAGCGGGTTGCAGCGACATCAAGCTGGATCCGTCTGCTTGGCGAGGACGACGCGCCGATCAAAGCCCTTGCAGCGCTTGCCGCCTCGGACGGGGCGGACGGAAAAGCCCGGTTCGATGCGTTGCTGACATCTCTCGCCGAGGGCAGGCCGGCCCGCGCCGACTTCCGTCTTGGTCTGCCTGACATGGAATTCGTGGAATTGTCCGCAGTATCGCCCGGCGGGGACACCGATTTCGTTGTATGGCGCCTTGAGGACGTGTCCGAACGCTATGAGTTCGAACGTTCCAACCGGAACGAACAGAAAAAACTGATCGAGTTTGTCGAGAACGCGCCGATCGGGTTCTATTCGGTCGACCGGGACGGCCGCTTCCTGACGGTGAATTCCACGTTCGCGGAGTGGCTTGGCAAGACCGAAGCCGAATTGACCGGTGGCCGTTTCCGCCTGCGCGACTTTCTGCCCGACCGGCTTGTCAAAACCTGCGTTCCCCATTCCCCCTTGCCGGGCGAGCAGGGCGACAGTGTCGGCGAGAGCACCTTTGCAGGGCAGGACGGCGAATTGTTCGACGTCTACGTTACGCAAACCGTGACCGTGGACGAGTCCAATGACGACCTGAGAACCCGGACACTGGTCCGGCACCTGTCGGACGAGCGCGATATCGCCGAGGACGTCAGGGTGTCTCAGGAGCGCTATCAGCGGTTTTTCTTCGATGCCCCGGTGGGGATCGTCCTGCTGGATGCAGAAGCCTGTATCACGGAGTGCAATCAGGCGTTTGCGAAGGCGGCCGGGCTCGAGAGCGAGCGCACCGAGGGCGTGTCCTTCGCCGATCTGGTCATCGAGGAGGACCGTGACAGATTCAGGGACTGGGTCTTTTTCGCATACGATGCCGACGAGCGGCCGACGCCGATAGAGGTCTGGCTCGATGGCGGCAAAAGCGTAACCGTCTCGCTCTATGCTGGACGCGCCGAACACGCACCCGAAAAAGGAGAGTCCGGGGAAGCGGAAACGCCGTCGGTCGGACTGATCATCCATGTGCTTGATCTGTCCGAGCAGAAGCGGATCGAAGCGCAGTTTTTCCAGTCCCAGAAGATGGAACTCGTCGGCCAGCTCGCCGGCGGCATCGCGCACGATTTCAACAATCTGCTGACCGCTATGATCGGGTTTTGCGACCGGCTTCTGCTGCGTCACACGCCGCGCGATCAGTCCTTCGCCGATATCCAGCAGATCAAACAGAACGCGAACCGGGCCGCGAATCTCGTTCGCCAGCTGCTCGCGTTTTCCCGGCAGCAGACGCTGCAGCCGAAGGTCCTCGATATGACCGACGTACTCAGCGAGACCTCCTACCTGCTGCGCCGGCTGATCGGCGCGGATATCGAGCTGAAATTATATCATGGGCGCGATCTCTGGCTGATGAAGGCGGATCAGGGCCAGTTCGAACAGGTCGTGATCAACCTCGCCGTCAACGCCCGCGATGCGATGGAGGGAGGCGGGTCGCTGACGATCCGGACCAGCAACGTGTATGCGGGAGATCCGCGCCTGAACGATTACGAAGGCATCCCCGACGCCGATTACGTGCTGCTGGAAATGCAGGACAGCGGCACCGGCATTCCGGATGACGTGATCGGAAAAATTTTCGAACCCTTCTTTACGACAAAGGAGGTCGGCGCGGGCACCGGGCTGGGACTGTCCACCGTTTATGGCATCGTCAAGCAGACCGGCGGCTACGTTTTCGCCGACAACGTGGCGGGAGAGGGTGCGAAGTTCTCGGTCTACCTGCCGCGCTTCCAGGAGGAAGAGACCGACGAAGAGGCGGTCAGACCCGCCGAAGCGGAAGAGGTGCGGCGGGATCTCACCGGCGTCGGCACCGTGATGCTGGTCGAGGACGAGGATGCGGTGCGGCTTTTCGGTGCGCGCGCGCTGCGCAACAAGGGCTATTCGGTGGTCGAGGCGAAGGACGGAGAGGCCGCGCTCGCAGTGCTCAACGGCGTCGTGGATGGCATGGCAACCACGATCGATGGCGAAAAGATCGACCTGCTGATTACCGATGTCGTCATGCCCGGCGTCGACGGCCCGACACTCGTCCGCGAGGTCCGCCAGCGCTATCCGGAACTGAAGGTGATCTTCATTTCCGGCTACACCGAGAATACGTTCCGCGACAAGCTCGGCGCCGGCGAAGAGGTCGAATTCCTGTCGAAACCTTTCACGCTGCAACAGCTCGCCGGCAAGGTGAAGGAAGTGATGGACGGGGCCCGCAAGGGATAGTCCCGAGCCCTGAGACCTGTCCGGTCCCGATGCGGCCGCCGACCAGCACTTCCGGTCGCCGGGAATTGCAGTTCCCGGCACCTGAACCGCCCCGCATCGTGCATTGATTCCCGCGCGGCGCGGCCGTGCCGGGCACGCGGTTTCGGGATGCCGCGGCGAATCGTTCCTGTGTTATGCTGGGCGCCGGCGGCCATCCTGCACGCGCCGGGTGTGAGAACAAAGCCGGAATTCAGTTTAAAAAACAACGCTTTTTCAATTTGTTGAATTAATTGTTGCGCATGAGAACAAATCGGGTACATTTAGCCGACTTCACCTGATTGCACCGACACTAACCGTATGAAATAAGGAGCAGGGCGTTATGGCTGATACCAATCTCAGAGTGGTCGACCGGGACATTATGGACAGATCTTCAAACGACAAGTCGAAAGCGCTTGAAGCCGCGCTGAGCCAGATCGAACGGGCGCACGGCAAGGGCTCCATCATGAAGCTCGGCGAAGGCGCTTCGCCGGTCGATATCGAGGCGATTTCCACCGGTTCCATCGGGCTCGATATCGCGCTGGGCATCGGCGGTGTGCCGAAGGGGCGTATCGTCGAAATCTACGGTCCGGAAAGCTCCGGCAAGACGACGCTCGCCCTGCATATCGTTGCTGAAGCCCAGAAAAAGGGCGGTACCTGCGCGTTTATCGACGCGGAACACGCGCTCGATCCGGTTTATGCCCGCAAACTGAATGTCGATATCGAGGAACTGCTGATTTCGCAGCCCGATGCCGGCGAGCAGGCGCTTGAAATCGCCGATACGCTGGTGCGCTCGGGCGCGATCGACGTGATCGTGATCGACTCGGTGGCGGCGCTTGTGCCGCGGGCGGAACTCGAAGGCGAGATGGGCGACACCCATGTCGGACTGCAGGCCCGCCTGATGAGCCAGGCGCTGCGCAAGCTCACGGGCTCCATCAGCCGGTCGCACTGCCTGATTATCTTCATCAACCAGATCCGCATGAAAATCGGCGTGATGTTCGGCAGCCCTGAGACGACGACGGGCGGCAACGCGCTGAAGTTCTATTCCTCGGTCCGCCTCGACATCCGCCGCATCGGCGCGATCAAGGACCGAGACGAAATCGTCGGCAACCAGACCCGCGTCAAAGTGGTCAAGAACAAGATGGCCCCGCCCTTCAAGACGGTCGAGTTCGACATCATGTACGGTCAGGGGATTTCCAAGATGGGCGAACTCGTCGATCTCGGGGTCAAGGCCGGCCTGGTCGAGAAATCCGGCTCGTGGTTCTCCTACGGGGATCAGCGGATCGGGCAGGGGCGTGAAAATGCGAAGAGCTTCCTGTTCGAAAACAAGGACCTGGCGGTCCAGCTCGAACGTGAGATCATGGCCGAATCCGGCGTTCTGTCGGAAGCCGCATTGACCGACCCGGCGGGAAATGCCGATCAGATTGAAGACGACGCAGAGTGAAATCCCGGCTTTAGTTTCGGGACATCCCCGACATGAGCGGGCCCCTCACGGGGCCCGTTCCGCGTTGGACGCAACAGGTGCCGTCCTGGGCGCGAGACCGGTCGCAACGGCCGCTTCTCACGGTGCGCTGCATAATCTGGACAGACTCATTCGCGCCCGTTAAAACCGGCGCCTTCGAATGGGACGATTGCCGATGTTCTGCACAGCCCATCGGTTGTGCAGACCCGGCCAAACCGGCGATGAAAGCGGACAGATGACCTCGACGACCAACGACATCCGGACGGCCTTTCTCGATTACTTCGGGAAGAACGATCACGAGATCGTGTCGTCGTCGCCGCTTGTCCCGCATAACGACCCCACCCTGCTGTTCACGAATGCCGGCATGGTGCAGTTCAAGAACGTGTTCACCGGTCTGGAGAAGCGCCCCTACAGCCGCGCGACGACCTCGCAGAAATGCGTGCGCGCGGGCGGCAAGCACAACGACCTGGAAAACGTCGGCTACACCGCGCGGCATCACACATTCTTCGAGATGCTCGGCAACTTTTCGTTCGGCGATTATTTCAAGGATGTCGCCATCGAGCTCGCCTGGAACCTGATCACGCGGGAATTCGGCCTGCCGGCGGAAAAACTGCTGGTGACGGTGTATTCCGAAGACGAACAGGCGGCGGAACTGTGGAAAAAGATCGCCGGTCTGACCGATGACCGGATCATCCGCATTCCGACAAGCGATAATTTCTGGTCGATGGGCGATACGGGTCCGTGCGGGCCGTGTTCCGAAATTTTCTACGATCACGGAGAGGGCATTCCCGGTGGGCCGCCCGGCAGCCCTGACGAGGACGGTGACCGTTTCATCGAAATCTGGAACCTGGTGTTCATGCAGTTCGAGCAGATAGACGCTGAAACGCGCAACAGCCTGCCGCACCCGTCCATCGATACCGGCATGGGGCTGGAGCGCATTGCCGCGGTGCTTCAGGGAAAGCACAACAATTACGATATCGACCTGATGCGCCACCTGATCGAGGCGTCCGCGCAGGCGTCGGGTGTCGACCCGGATGGCGATCACCAGCCCTCCCACCGGGTCATTGCCGATCACCTGCGCGCTTCCAGTTTTCTGATCGCCGACGGCGTGCTGCCGTCGAACGAGGGGCGCGGCTACGTGCTGCGCCGGATCATGCGCCGCGCCATGCGGCATGCGCATATCATGGGCTGTCAGGATCCCCTGCTGTGGAAGCTGGTGCCGTCGCTGGTGACGGAGATGGGCAAGGCGTTCCCGGAACTGGAACGCGCCGAAGCGCTGGTGACAGAAACCCTGAGACTGGAAGAGACGCGTTTCAAGGAAACGCTGGGCCGCGGCCTTCGTCTGCTGGAAGACGAAACCGCGAAGCTCGGCGACGGCGAGGCGCTGAATGGCGAGGTCGCGTTCAGGCTATACGATACCTTCGGGTTCCCACTCGATCTGACAGAAGACGTCCTGCGCGGGCAGGGACGGTCCGTCGATACCGCGGGGTTCGATGTCGCGATGGAGCGTCAGCGAGCCGAAGCGCGTAAGAGCTGGACCGGGTCCGGCTCCGCCGCCGACGAAAGCATCTGGTTCGATATCCGCGAACGCGCCGGCGCGACCGAGTTCCTCGGCTATACGACCGAGTCCGCAGAAGGCATCGTGGTTGCGCTTGTCGTTGACGGCGCAGAGACGGATCGGGCGGATGAGGGGGCCGAGGTCGCCCTCGTTGCCAACCAGACGCCCTTTTACGGCGAGTCCGGCGGCCAGCAGGGCGATGCGGGTATCGTCCGGACAGAGACCGCCGAAATCGCGGTGAGCGATACCCTCAAGAAGATCGGCGATCTGCACGTTCATACCGGCAAGGTGACGAAGGGCAGCATCTCGGTCGGCGATACCGCGATGTTCGAGGTCGATCATGCGCGTCGTGCATCGCTGCGGGCGCATCACTCCGCGACCCACCTGCTCCACGAAGCGCTGCGCCGCCGGCTGGGCGATCACGTTACCCAGAAGGGCTCCATGGTCGCACCTGACCGCCTGCGGTTTGACATCTCGCATCCAAAGGCGATCGAAGCGGAAGACCTCCGCGCCATTGAACGGGAAGTGAACGAGCGTATCCGACTGAACGGTGCCGTCGATACCCGTCTGATGACCCCGGACGAAGCGATCGAGAACGGCGCGATGGCGCTGTTCGGCGAAAAATACGGGGACGAAGTCCGCGTGGTCGCCATGGGCGGCGATGAAGACCGGTTCTCGGTTGAGCTTTGCGGCGGCACGCATGTGTCCCGGACGGGCGATATCGGCTTCTTCCATATTATCGGCGAAAGCGCGGTGGGCGCGGGCGTGCGCCGGATCGAGGCGCTGGCGGGGGCGACCGCCGATGCCTATGCGATCGGGCGCGAAGAGCTGCTTGCAAAAGCGGCGCTTGAACTCAAGACCACGGCGGAGGACGTCCCTGCACGTGTTGCCGGTTTGCTGGAAGAGCGCCGCAAGCTTGAACGCGAACTGACCGACCTGCGCCGCAAGCTGGCGACGGGCGGCGGCGGCGGGGCGCCCGGCGATAAGGCCGGCGGAGATGTCACCGAGATCGGCGGAATCAGGTATGCGCCGCGCTTGCTCGAGGGAATGCCCGCGAAAGAGCTGAAATCCATGGCCGACGAGGTCAAGAAGCAGATCGGCTCCGGGGTGACGGCCGTCGTGTCGGTGGAGGACGGCAAGGCGTCGATCGTCGTCGGCGTGACCGCCGACGTGATGTACACGATCAGCGCGGTCGATCTGGTGCGGGTCGGTTCGGCGGCGCTGGGCGGCAAGGGGGGCGGCGGCCGGCCCGACATGGCGCAGGCGGGCGGCCCCGACGGCGGCGCGGCGCAGGCAGCGCTCGACGCGATCGCAAAGGCGATCGGCGACGCCTCGGCCTGAGCCGGACCACGCCACACGTCGCGGAAAACTGCGATTCGCAGACCTGCGTCGGGTGACTGGATCGGCCCATTGAAATAGCCTATTATCCGCCGCGTTCCCGATGGCGATTTGACCGCGGGCGGCCTCCGATAGCGCTTTGCGGCATGAAACATGACATGACGCGGGGCGTTGTGAGCGGCCGGTCTGTATCCAACATCGTTAGGGTGGCACACATGGAGGCCGCGTTTCGCGCCCCCACCCCTAAACGTCTTACACAATTCTATCGAAAGAGGCCCAAATGATCGATCTGATGTCCATTGCCCGCACGGAAGCTGACGGAGGCGACCTGTTCGGCGCGTTGTCTGCGCTGTTCGAACCGGCCGACGTCAAACCCGAAGGCTACCCGGATGCGGTGGTCTGGAAAGGCGGCAACCATTCCGGCGACGTGAAGCCCGTCGCCCATTCGATGACAGACGCCTATGCGCTTCTCGGGACGCTGGCGGCGATCGATATCCTGCAGCTTCCGTTCTATGCGGTGCCGATGTGGTCGCAGTACCGCCACGACACCAAGCTGGCCTCGCTCGCCTGGTTCGGCAACATGCCGTGCACGTCGATCAAATGGTCGACCGCAGGCGATGCCTACGTGAATGACGGCAAGGGCAACAAGGTTGTCGTGATGGGCAAGTCGGCGAACGCGCCGCTCCGTACGCAGGCCGGCGTCTACTGCAATGTTCGCCCCTATGGGCCGATCACCGTCGTACGCTGCATGCCCTGCCTGCCGTATTCCCAGGACAAGTCGAAATTCTCCGTCAATGACGAGGGTATTGTTCATTCCGAAATGAACACTCCCGGCGTTCAGCTGGCCTATGCGAACCGGCTGTTCCTGCAGATGGTGAACGAGACCGGTCGTCTCGGCCGGGTCGCGACGAAGCCGACCCAGGCGATGGAAGACGGTATCAATGCCGGTCTGCATTCCTGGCTCATCAAGGACACCAAGTTCGAGGTCGGCCGCAGGTATGCTGTCGATCCCTATGAAGAGCACAAGGAACGTATCGACAAGATCATCGCGCTGCTGCCGTCCGACTTCAAAGCCGGCATGGAAAACTGGGGCGGCCGGATCGAACAGCATATCGCCGATACGAATTACGGCCTGTTGGTCTGGGATCTGATCGAGAAGCGCGATGCAATCGTGCTTGCCACCGATCTGGACGGCGACCGTCTGACCGATCTGCTGGCCGATATTTCCGATCCGCTCCGTGCTTTCGGCGGTATGGTTGCCAAGCATCTCGACAAGGACGTCAATATGTCGGATGTCTGGGCCGAAATGGGCTACACCACCGGTAACGGTCGTGACATGACCTCGGTCATGCACCGCATGGATGGTCCGCCGATCCACGAACAGACACTCGGCTCCGCCGATGCGATGCTGCTGCGTCTGCTGGACGGCGACGAATCCATGGGCGGCACAAAGCAGCCTTACGATCCGCGCATTCACTTCGTGCTGATCCGCGATGCCTATCTTGACGCGAATCCGGACAACGCCGAACTGCGCAAGTATCTCGACGATGCGCTCGACAAGTTCGACGAGGTTTACGGCGACAAGCGGCCCGGTTTCCTTGAAGGCTACAAAGCGCTGAAAGAAGCCATCACGCCCTGGGGCGCCTAAGACTTCGGGTTTTAGGCCCACTGCAAGGGTCTGACAGTTGAACCCCGTCCCGGATTGCCGGGGCGGGGTTTTTCGCGCCGGTGCGGTCAGAAAACGGCGTCGAACGGCACCACGGAGACGAGCAGGTAGACGGCGACAAAACAGACGCCATACCCGAGCATGGCCATCAATCCGTCATTGGCCATAAGGGCGAGCGCGAAGACGGTGATCGCCATCGCCGGGACGGCGGCGCCCATCGGAATAAATTCCAGCGGCGGCAGCATAAGGCCGAGCAGAACACAGCTCAGCGCAATTGCACAAGGTGCGCGCCCTCTGGTCAGGAGAGTGAGGCGCGGCCGGAAGATGACATCGACCCGGCGGGCGATCGGGCGCAGTCTTTCCGTGCCCGCTTTCAGCCGGCCGGCGGGGATACTGCGGTTCCGGATTACAGCGGGCAGCCAAAGGCTCCGATGGCCGATCAGGATCTGGCCGGCGACAAGAATGACGATTATGCCGAAGATTGTGGGAACGCCCGGGATTCCGCCGACCGGTGTAATGACGATCAAACCGAACGCTGCGAGCAACGGCGCGAAGGAGCGATGCCCCACCGTATCCTGAATATCGACGACAGAGATTTCCTCGGTATTTTCGCTGGCTGCCGACAGCTCATCCAGAAGGTCCTCGAGATTGCTGTTGTTGCCCGACATGCTCGGATTTTCTCCCGGGAAACAGGGGGCTGCCGCATGGCGCTGTTCTGTAAACGATTGAGAGGGCCGGTGGTTTCATTCTTTCTTTCCGGAAAGAAAGACTAGCGGACCAGCGAAATCGCCCCTGCCGGATCCGGAACGATATCGAAATATGTCTCCACCTTGCCATGGGCGAAGTCGCTGTCGACGACACGGTCGACCAGTGCCTGGAAGGGGGCCCAGTAATCGTTGGTGCTGATCAGCACGATCGGTTTTTCGTGGCGGCCCAGTTGCCGCCAGGTCACCATCTCGAACAGTTCTTCCAGCGTTCCCAGCCCGCCAGGCAACACGATAAAGGCATCCGAGAGATCGAACATCATGCGTTTGCGGGTGTGCATGGAATCGACGACGTGAAGTTGGGTCAGACCGTTATGTCCCTGTTCGCGGTCGCGCAGAAACTCGGGAATTACGCCGATCGCCTCGCCCCCGCCATCGAGAACGGCATCGGCGACGGTGCCCATCATGCCGATACGGCCTCCGCCATATATCAGCCGGACACCCTCGGCGGCCATAAGCGCGCCCAACTCGCGGGCGGCGTCTTCAAACGCGGGGTCGTTGCCGACAGACGCTCCGCAGAAGACGCAGGCGGATTTTACAGATGCGGGTGATGGTGAGGCATTCATGGGGTGGTTTCCCGAATTGACAGTGTTGCTGTGACAGACGTCACTTGACGGTGAGAGAGAAACCACGAATATCCTCTCTCATCAAGCCGATGCCGGGCGACCTTTAATACAGTTCCGTGGAGACGCGCCAAGATGAGAAAAATCGCAACAGTCCTGACGGCGGCCACTCTGCTGGTATTGGGCAGCGCCGCGAAAGACCGGTCCGCCGTTCATGCGGCCGATGCGTCCCTTGTTGAAACGGGCCGGTATCTGGTCACGGCCGGCGGGTGTATAAGTTGTCACACCGACTACAAGAAAAAAGGGGCGCCATTTGCGGGCGGCGCGCCAATTCCGACCCCCTTCGGCACGTTCTACCCGCCGAATATCACGTCCGACAAGACCCATGGCATCGGTGCATGGTCCGACGCCGATTTCATCCGCGCGATGCGCGAAGGGAAAAGACCTGACGGCGCTCATTACTTTCCGTCCTTCCCCTACACGTCGTATACGCAGATCACGGAGCCTGACCTGAAGGCGGTGAAAGCCTACCTG
>JAYOMI010000008.1:15007-30859 GCA_038120765.1 Rhodospirillaceae bacterium | reverse complement strand
CACAGCCGGCGGTTCCGCACGATATTTCGTGTCCGTTCAGCTGGCGGTTCCTTCAGACGGGCTGGAAAATGCTGTTTGTCAGAGAAGGCGTATTCGAGCCCGATCCCGCGCAGTCGGCGGAGGTCAACCGCGGGGCCTATCTGTCCAATGCGCTCGCTCATTGCGGCGAATGCCACACGCCGCGCAACATGCTTGGCGGTCTTGACTACGACCAGTGGATGGCAGGCACGCCGAACGGACCGGAAGGCGAGAAAGTGCCGAACATTACGCCGGATCCGAAAACCGGTCTGACCTGGAGCGTGCCCAAAATCGTCGAGTATCTGAAGTCCGGCCAGACCCCCGAATTCGACTACGCCGGATCCCTCATGGCCGGGGTTATCGAGCACAATACCGGCAAGCTGACGACCGAGGACCTGACCGCGATCGCGCGTTACCTGAAATCGCTCAAACCCGTCGCCCACGCCTTCTAGGCGTGATTGCCAATTGTTTTAGAAAAACTGTGCGATTCCGTGCGAGTCGCCTATGCTTGTTTTTGCAGTTTTATGTATTTGACGGCGAGGCGCGGTGAACAGGCCCCTGATAGTTGGCATTGCGGGCGCGATAATCGTCTTGGTGGCGATCGCTCTCACTTTTTTCATTGACCGGGAACCCGACAGTGCCGTCCAGCAGGGACCGGGGTCGTCCGCGGGAACTTCATCGTCTCCGCAATCGTCACCGGCAACCGGCAGTGTTCAGCGCAACGGAAGCGATGACGCCGGGACCCCGTCAAACGGGGGCGGGGCGCCGTCTGCGGGGCAAGCGCCTTCGGGAGAGACCGCAGGCCCGAACGGCGCCGGTTCACCGGACAAGCCGACATTCGACATCGTGCGCGTCAACCCGCAGGGAGACACCGTCATCGCCGGCCGCGCGCGGCCCGATTCGGAAATTACGGTCCTGCAGGGCGAGGAGGTCATCGGGCGCGCGACGGCCGATAAACGCGGTGAATGGGTACTGGTTCCCCAGACGCCGATTGCGCCCGGCACGCATACACTGACCATCGTTTCGCCGAATGTCGATGGCACCAGCGTTTCGTCCGACCAGAGTGTCGTGGTGGTTGTCCCGGAACGGGGCAAGGACATCGCCGGCGGCCCGTCCACGGGAAGCACGGGCTCGCTTGCGCTTTCCGTTCCAAAGGATGGCGCCGGGGCGCCGGTTGTCCTGCAGACTCCGGGTGGTATCGGAGATTCGCAGCTTTCGCTTGATGCGATCGATTACGGCCAGTCGGGAGGCGACCTCGGACTTTCAGGACGGGCGCCGCCCGGTACTGAGGTCCGTGTCTATCTCGACAACAAGTTTGTCGGCCGGGCGACGGCGGATGAAAAAGGGATATGGCGGTTGAATCCCGGGGTCGATGTTCCCGAAGGGCTGTACAAGATGCGCGTCGATCGGGTCGATAGTACCGGCAAGGTGACGGCTCGGGTCGAATTGCCGTTTTCACGGGCAAAACCGCTGAGCGGCCTCGCTGAAGGGACGGTCGTTTTCGTGCAGCCCGGCAACAGCCTCTGGCGGCTTGCACGGCGATCTTACGGAGAGGGGCTGCGCTATACCGAAATTTACGAAGCGAACAAGGATCAGATCCGTAATCCGGACCTGATCTACCCCGGCCAGGTATTCGTGCTGCCGACTGTCAACTGAGGCGGTCCGGAAGGCTGTTGGATCAGGGCTTTTCCGCTGTCGGAATGACACAGGATTCCATCAGGTCGATCATCGGCAGCATGCCGACAACGCTGGCGGCGGCTCCGGCCACGACTGCCTTGTAATCCTCGATGTCCGGAATGGTGACGTTGGCGAGCAGGGAAATTCTGTGAAAATCCGTGGGGATCAGCCGCGCCGAAATGGCGGTGCCGGCGGCACTCAGGATCATCAGGCCGTTCCGGCGGCGTTCCCGGTTTTCCGCGCTATAGGGGAGGTGGCCGAGTTCGCAGGCGACATACACTTCCGCCCCGTCGGCGACAGGCTGCGTCCAGACGCTGAACAGGCGGTTCGCGCACCGGAAAGAGAACTTCGGCGTTTCGGCGGCCTGTTGCCCGGTCGCGGGCGGAGAGTCCGTGGGAGTCACGATAGCAGCTTGAGCAGTCATATTCGGCCCTACCTGTATGCCGGGCCCCAGCGATACCATCCCGGACGTTAAATTTACGTAAAACGCTGCAGTTAATCGCAGGTTAAAGTTCGGGGAAAGGCGGCTATTTGTTGGAAACCCATATATCGCGCAGCCCGTCACGCAGTACTTTTCCGCGGTCGGATTTTGGCAGCTCATCCGTGAAATACACGTGCTTGGGGGCCTTGAAAGCTGGCAGGGAGGCGGCGCACCAGGCTTTTACATCCTCTTCGGTGAGGTTTTCGCCGGCTTTCACGGTGACGAAAGCGATTACCTCCTCGCCGTAAATGTTGTCCGGCACGCCGACGGCCGCCGCTTCGCGGATTTTCGGGTTGCGCAACAGCACATTGTCGATCTCCAAGGGGGCGATGTTCACGCCCCCGCGGATGATCAGGTCCTTGGTACGGCCGGTGACGGTGACGAAGCCGTCTTCATCCATCATGCCGAGATCGCCGGTCTTGATCCGCGCGTCGGAGAGGTCCTCGAACTCGCCGTCAGGAGAGATCGTGCCCATGCAGGTCTGCGGTCCGCCAATAGTGATCTCGCCTTCGACGCCGGGCGGGCAGGGATCGCCGTTGCCGTCGACGATGATGAACTCCTGGTGCTTGGCGGGCGGCCCGACCGTGCCCATAGCGCGGCGGTAATGGCGGTTTCCGCATATCCATCCGGCCTCGGACATCCCGTATAGCTGCAACAGCGTCACGCCGTACATGGATTCGAACTTCGCCCACTGGTCCGGCGACAAGGGTGCGGTAGAGCATGTCATGAGTTTGAGCGAGGGGACATCGCGTTCCGCCTCTGGCGGGGGTTCGTTGAGCAGCATGTTGACGACCGTCGGCACCCCGGCGGAGAACGTGATGTCGTTCTCGCGTATCCAGCGGAAAAACCGCGAGCGCGAAAAGCGCTTCGCCATGTGCATGGTCAGCCCGGTCTGCAGCCAGGGCATCAGGCTGAGAATCTGGGCGGAGTTCCAGCCGAAGGAACGGTATTCGAGTGTCCGGTCGTGTTCGTCGAGCCCGAGCATATCGAGCGTGCTGAGCCCGCTCAGCCAGTAGGACATGTGGTTATAGACGACGCTTTTGGGCTTGGACGTGGTTCCCGACGTGCAGAAGATGCAGGCCAGGTCCTCGGCATCGTTCTCGCTGTCGATATCGGCGCCCGCACCGTCCGGCATGGCGGCCAGGATGGTGAACAATTCTTCCGGATCGTTCCCCCCATCGCGCCATTTGTCGAAGCGGAGCGAGGGCGTCTTCAAGCCGGCCGTCAGCTTGGGCCCGTCCATATCCGTGTGCCACAAAGTCAGCGCGGGTTCGATGCCTTCGAGAATCTCAACCAGATGAACCTCGTTCATCTCCACGTTCAGCGGGCAGATGGCGGCGCCCAGTCGCCAGATGCCCATCCAGATGATCAGCTTTTCGAGATATTCGTCCGACAGCACGGCGATCTTGTCGCCGGGCTTGATCCCGCGGTCCGTCAGGAACTGTGCGACCTTGTCCGCTTCCGTCGCAAGTTCGCCCCAGGTGATCGATTTGCCGTCTTGGTCGAGATCGACCAGCGCCGTCTTCCCGGCATCGCGCGCGCGCCATTTGGCGAGCAGGGAGCGGACGGATTCAAACGACAGCGCCAGTTCGGGCTGTTTGGACATGTCTAGAGGCATTGTCTCTCCCAGGATCGTCCGGTGAACCCGGATACTGTTGTGGATACGCGGATTTATTAGCTGGCGCAGACCTCCCGGGTCAAGCGGCGGCAGGCGGATAGGCCCATTTACTCAGCGGGCAGCGGCTTTCCAGACGATTTGGCCGCCCGCCGTTCCGCCAGCCACGCCGCCAGGTTGGCGCGGAGCATCAGCAGGGACGGGGTGACGATCATCGTCAGGATCGTCGCGAAGGCGAGGCCGAAGGCGATGGCCGTCGCCAGTTGCTGCCACCACTGGGTCGAAGGCGCGCCGACGGATATTTCACGGGTCACGAAATCGATATTTAGCCGGGTGACCATGGGCAACAGCCCGAAGATCGTCGTCGCCGTGGTCAGCAGCACGGGCCGCAGGCGTTGCGCGCCGGTGCGGATAATGGCTTCTATCGGCGATTTCGCGGTGCCGACAATGCGATCGAACGTATCGATCAGAACGATATTGTTGTTCACGACGATGCCGGCAAGCGCGATCACGCCGATGCCGCTCATGACGATGGAAAACGGCTGCTGAATGATCAGCAGGCCCAGCATCACGCCCACGGTCGACATTATGACCGCGGTCAGAATGAGAAATGCCGAATAGAAGCGATTGAACTGCGTGACCAGGATGATCGCCATCAGGAACAGGGCGATCCCGAAAGCCCTGGCGAGAAACGCGCTCGCTTTCTTCTGCTCTTCGTCTTCGCCCTTGAACGTGATCTCGACGCGGGGATCGAGCCCGACCTCGTTCGCGAGCCACGACTCGATCTCTTCGAGCTTCGAATTGGCGAGAACCCTCGGGAGCAGATCCGCTTTGACGGTCATGGATCGCCGTGCATCGGTCCGCCGCAATTCGCTGGTTTCAAGCTTCGGGGAGCGTGTTACGAAGTTGCTGAGCGGAACCAGCCCTTTCGACGTTTGCAGCCGTGTGTTGTCGAGCTGCTCGAGGGTCCTGTTTTCGGTCGGATAGCGGATGACGATATCTATTTCGTCGTCTGCATCATCCGGTCTGAAGTCCGATACCTTAAGCCCGTTTGTAACGAGACGGATGATATTGCCGATCACGGTGACGTCCGCACCGAACTTTGCAGCCTGGGCGCGGTCGACGGCAAGTTCCCATTCGATGCCGGGAACCGGCCTGCCGTCCTCGATGTCTTTCAGTCCGGACATCGTATCGAGTTTCTCCCGGATCTTCGCGACCGCGGGGGCAATCGTCTCCGGCGCGCGGGATGTCACCAGCAGGTGTATCGGCTTGCCGACCGGGGGGCCTGCTTCTTCCTTCGCCGTTTCTATGTGTATGCCGGCCAGATCCTGCGAGCGGGCGACGATCTCGGCGAGAATTTCGTCGGCACTGCGCCGGGTATCCCAGTCGGCGAATTCGATGGTGATTGCGCCGATTATGTCCGACGGCGCGTCGTCGCGCCGCTGCTGTTTGCCCGACAGGATATAGACGGCCCGCATCTCCCCGCGTTCGCGCTGCAGGGCGAGGATTCGCTGTTCTACTTCACCGACGAGTCTTGCCTGCTCGTCGACCGACATATTGCCGCGGGCAAATACCTTGAGGGCCGCACGATCCGGCTCGACTTTCGGGAAAAATTCGAATCCGCGGCCGAAATTGGCGTAAAGCATCCAGGACGCGACAAGCGCGACCATTGCGATCCCGACAACCTTCGCCGGATGACGCAGTGCCGCCGTCAGCACTTTCACATAGACCCCGGTGAACCCGCCTGTCTGCGACAGGTCGCCCGATTCCATTGTCGCCATCTGGTCGACCATGCGCTTGTCGACGGCGCCGGGCCGGCCGAACTGGGCGCCCAGGGTCGGAACGAAAATCAATGCCATGAAAAGGGAGGCGACGAGTGTGGCGATCAGGGTGATCGGGAGGAATTTCATGAACTCGCCGACAAGCCCCGGCCAGAACAGAAGCGGCAGAAACGCCGCAAGCGTCGTCGCCGTCGATGCGATGATCGGCCAGGCCATCCGTTTGGCGGCCTCGGTATAGGCCGTGACGCGGTTTGCGCCCTCGATCATGCGCCGGTCGGCGTATTCGGTAACGACAATCGCGCCGTCGACCAGCAGGCCGACGGACAGGATAAGGGCAAACAGGACGACAATGTTTACCGTGAGCCCGAACGCCGACAGGACAAGAATGCCGGTCAGGAACGATCCCGGAATAGCGATGCCGACGAGCAGGCCCGTTCTGACGCCGAGAGCGGAGACAATGATGATCATGACCAGCAGAACCGCGGACAGCACGTTGTTCTGAAGATCGCGCAGCATGTTGCGGATGTTCTTTGAATCGTCGCCCGAGAACGTCACGGTGATCTGTTCGGGCCATGATTTGCGTTCTTCGGCGACGAGGGCCTTCACCGCATCGACGGTCTGGATGATGTTTTCGCCGGTACGCTTGTTGACCTCGATGGAACTCGCCGGCTTCCCGTTCAGCCGCGCATAGGTCTCGCGGTCTTCGAACGTGCGGCGGACGGAAGCGATATCGCGCACAGTGACGACGGAATCGCCGCTGGTTTTCAACGGCATGTCGAGGATATCGTCCACGTTTTCGAACAGTCCCGGCACCTTTACCGCGAAACTGCCTTTTTCGCTGCGCAGCGAGCCGGCGGCGATCAGCTGGTTCGAGCGGCTCACCGCATCGAGAACGGCTTTCGGTTCCAGCGCGTAGGAGTCGACCAGCAGCGGGTCGATAACGATTTCGACCTGTTCGTCGCGGTCGCCGCCGATGGTGGCTTCGAGAACGCTCGAAATGCCCTCTATCTTCTCCTGAAGGTCGCGCCCGACCTTCAGCAGCGCACGTTCCGGCACTTCGCCGCCAAGGGCGACGATGATGATCGGAAACAGGCTGAAATTGACTTCATTGACTGATGGCTCGTCCGCCGTGTCGGGCAGGTTGGCCTTCGCGATATCGACTTTCTCGCGAACGTCCCCGAGCGCGCGGTCGGCATCAAAGCCGGCTTCGAATTCGAGCAGCACGTTCGCACCGCCCTGAAAGGCGCTCGAGCGTATTTCCTTGATACCCTCGATCGATTTGACCTCGGTTTCCATCGGCCGGACCAGCAACCGCTCCGCATCCTCGGGAGAGATGCCTTTCAGCGACATCGAAACATAGATGATCGGCACGTTCACGTCGGGCCGCGCCTCTTTCGGGATATTCACGTAGGATGAAAATCCCGCGATCAGCAGCAGAGCGAGGACGGCGATAACCGTTCGCGAGCGCGATAGAGCGGCGTCGATGATACTCATGAACCGGTCACCGCCGTTTCCGGAATAGCCCGGACTTTCTCGCCTGCGCGGACGTATTCATGGCCGACGGTGATCAGCCGCTCGCCATCCGCCAGCCCCGATACCCAGATACCCTCGGAAGACTGGGTCAGGATGGATACCGGCTTGAACCGGACGATATCCGCCGCATCCACAATACGGACGCCGATCCGGCCGTCATCGGCCAGGGTGAGTACGGCCGGGGAGAGCACATGGGCACGCATGGGCGGCAGCGGCAGCGTCAGTTTGCCGGTCATCCCTGCCCGGATGCGATGGTCGGGGTTGGGAACTTCCAGCTCAACCCGGAAGGACCGGGTGTCCGGATCGGCGACGGAGGAGATGAAACGGATTTTTCCGTTGGCCACGCCACCGCCGATAAACGTTACCTGTCCGGGCTCGTCGATTGTAATCGAACCGACGTTACGCTCCGACACGGAAGCGACCGCAAGGACGGGGTCGAGATCGACGATAGAGGCAATATTGTCTCCGACCCTGACGTAGTCGCCTTTTTCAACGTATCGCGTTTCCAGGATGCCCCGAAAAGGCGCCCTGATCGTCGTTCGGGAGATATCGATCCGCATGGATTTGGTTCGTGCCCGCGCGGCATCCAGCTGGGCGCGCGCCTCCGCCACCTTGGTGCCCGAGCGGAATCCCTTTTTGGCAAGCTCGGTCGCGGCCCGGTATTCGATTTCCCGTTGCTCGACGAGGGCGGTGGCTTCCGCAAGAAGCGCATTCCGGTCTTCCACGCTTTGACGGGCGATGACCTCGTCGGCCTCCACGACGCTGCCTTCTGTGGAGGGTACTTCGATGATAGGGCCGGCCGTTTCCGCCCGCAGTATGACTTTCCGGGACTCCTCGGTCCGGCCGTTAACGACCAGCACGTCCTGTTTGACGCGGGATTGCAGGACGCGAACCCGCACCGAGGCGAGGGGCCTTTCGGCCGCTTCCTGAGGTGTCTCGGCGACGTTCGCCGCTGCGCGCTTGTCGCCGTCGGCAAACTGACCCGAGAGGATCCAGGCGGTGGCGCCGATCGCAAGCGTGCAGGCGATGATAACCGAAGATCTCATATCTCAACCCTTTCAGCGGGGGAGACGGAAGGCGCAGCCGGCATTTCATTGCGAAGGGCAGCGCCGACCAGTTCGTGTCTGTGACTGTCCAGGTAGTCGGCCGCCGCTCTGCAGATCGCCATGCCATAGCCCAGCGAGAAGGCCTCGCCGTCCGGCATATCCGGCGTTCGGCATTGTTCCATTTCGCCGAGAACGCGGTGCAGCATGTCGAGCCGGTCCGTAATCAGCGTATCGATCTCTTTCGCGGGCAGAAGCTGGCCGAAAAACATTGTGAACAGGAAATCGGACCGCATTCTGTCGGGGGCAGGGGCTTCCCGAAGCGCCCGGATAAAGGCGAGGCGGCCTTCTGCGGTAATTGAATAGACTTTCTTTGCGGGCTTTCCGGACTGCGCGACCTCTTTGACGGAAATGAGACCGTCGTTCTTAAGGGCGTTCAGCGCCGGATAGATCGAGCCGAAACCGGCGGCGTAGAAATAGGCGAACGGGCCTTCTTCGCACTGCTTCTTTATCTCGTATCCGGTGGCGTCGCCTCGGGAGAGAACGCCGAGACAAAGAGTTTTAACATCCATCGTTCAGCGCGCTCCGGGAAAATAAATCGATATATAACGGACCGATATATAGAACGGTTTCCCGGTAAACGACAACCCTCTATTTTCCGCGGACCATTAATTTTGCGACTTTAAGTCGAAGCATTGCGACCGGGAAGGGACTGTTTGCCGGCCACAGGCCTTCGAATCCGGTGGTTTGTGGTTGTCGATATGTATTGTGTCGGGATTCTTTACAACTTCGATTTTTCATTTATGGTTAACGGATGCTAACCTATTGAAACTGATATGATTCAAAGAGATGGCAAAAATATTGCATAATATCTGAAGAAATTTGTCGCCTTTTCGCGGCGGGTTCGGCCAACCATATAAGCCCCGTAAGCCGGTGGTGTAATGAGGGGCAGGGTCCGGTTGCCAGGTAGACCGCGTTGTATCGAAATTGAGATCCCTGACAGGCAATGCCTACCCTGCCTGTCCGGGTGTGTCGCCCTGCATCCGTTCGCGGATGCCGCGCGACCGATGGGTTGTCGGATGCCTACCCCCGACAATTCATCTAGCGGACTGTCTGACGCCTACCCCGGACAGTCCTACCGGCGACGGTCCAGCGTATCCGGACCGTCGCCGACTTCTTTCAGGCGTTTCTCATCGGCGATTTTCGACCGCGCGCTGACGGCTCTCGGGAGTTCAACTCGACGCGTGCCGGATAATATTCTTCACCGCCGTATCGATTTTACCGAGAAACCGGTCGAGACGCCGTGGATCGAGGGCCTCCGCGCTGTAGACGCTCAGCATCTCGAAACGGGCGGTTGGCGCACAGGCGCCGATCAGCACCCTTTTCAGAATACGCCGGAGGGGGCGGCGCACGACCAGGCGGTCGACCCACCAGGGGGAGCCAAGCGTGGTGATCACGAGACATTGCTTTAGTCCGTCGAGATTCGGCGTTATGCGCCCGCCGGCCTTGTCGGGCTGGTTGAAAGCGACGCCGGGTGCCCATACCCGGTCGAACCATCCTTTGAGCAATGCCGGCATCCCGAACCACCACGTCGGAAAAACCAGGACGAGAATCTCTGCGTGCTGAAGGGCCTCGATCTCCCGGGAGAGGGCGGACGCGTCAAACGCACCGGCGTGATAGCCCTGCCGTTCCGCCGCCGTCAGGGGGGCGGTGAAATCGCTTTCGTAAAGATCAAGATGTTCGATTTCGAGGCCGGAATCCGCCAATCCGCGAATGACCCGGGCGGCAAGATGCTTGCACAGGCTGTTGGCAAGCGGATGGCACGACACCACCAGGCACTGGCGCCTGCCGTTTGATAGGCCTTCCGACATTCGTATCCCCCCGATTGCATATCCCTGTGTGGGCCCTGCCTGCGCGGAGGCCCGCATGGTCCGGGAACATACAGGATATTCCGGTCAGGTTCGACGATAGGTGGGGCGGGCGGCAATAAAGGTTGGCTGGGGAACCTGGATTCGAACCAGGACTAAGCGGGTCAGAGCCACTCGTTCTACCGTTAAACTATTCCCCAACGGCGGGACTTCAAAAGCCCCTGCGGCAACCGGCGCGGTTTCTAGCATATGCCGGCAGTGTTGAGAAGCGACTATGCTTAGGAATGTTTCATCGGCCGGTTTGGCTGAAAAACTGCTTCGCAGGTCATTGTTTGGCAGATATAGTTTAATCATTGAAGAACAAATAACCATGCGCAGGCCTGCCCGGGGCAAAGCGCGACGGAGAGGAAGCGTGTCGGCAATGCCGCCGCAGAAAAATAACAGCCGGGCGGATGGACGAGGCAGGTCGGGTCGCAGAAATGGGTCCGGTCGCCGTGACCGTGTGTTCGCAGCGCTCGATTTGGGGACCAACAACTGCCGGTTGTTGATTGCCCATCCCACTCGTAATGGTTTTCGGGTTGTCGATGGATTTTCGCGTATCGTCCGGCTCGGCGAGGGCGTCAGCGCCGCCGGCACCTTGTCGGATCAGGCGATCGAGCGGACTGTCGAGGCGCTCAAGATCTGCGCGAAAAAGATGACGCGTCGCCGGGTTTCGGAATCGCGCTGCGTCGCGACGCAGGCGGCGCGGTCGGCCGGCAACAGCGCTGATTTTGTCGAACGGGTGAAAGAGGAAGCCGGGATTGATCTGGAGGTCATAAGTTCGCGCGAAGAGGCGGAACTGACCCTCACCGGCTGTTTTTCGCTGCTCGACCAGACGCACGATCATGCCCTGATGTTCGATGTCGGGGGCGGCAGTGCGGAATTTGTCTGGGCGCGGATTCTGCCGGGCGGCGGCGCACGCGTCGATGGCTGGACATCTCTCCCCTGCGGCGTGGTGACGCTCACCGAACAGCATGGCGGAAACGATTTCTCGCCGGCTGAATACGAAAAGCTTGTGTCGGACGTGATGGGTATGCTCAGGTCGTTCGATGAAGAACATGGCATTTCGAGCAAGATCGCCGAGGGCAGGGTCCAGATGGTAGGCACCGCCGGGACGGTCACCACCATCGCCGGGGTGGATATGTGCCTGCCGAGATATAACAGGTCGATGGTCGACGGCGCCTGGCTGTCATTCGATGCTGTCGCCCGCATCAGCGGCGAACTTTCCATACAGAATTTCGATCAGCGTGCAGCGCACCCCTGTATCGGCCATAACCGGGCCGATCTGGTCGTCGCCGGTTGCGCCGTTCTGCAGGCTGTCTGCCGGCTCTGGCCGGCGGGCAGGCTGCGCGTCGCCGATCGCGGTGTCCGCGAGGGGATTCTGAGCGTGATGGCGGGGCAGCCCCAGGCAATCTGCAGCACTGCAACCGCCTCGGCGGCGGAATAACGCCTGAATGGCACGTAAATCTAGCGGACGCGGCAGCGGAAAAGGCGGCGCATCGGGCGCGAAGTCCTCAGGGCGGGGGCTGACCGGGCGCAACATGCGGGTGCGCGTCAAGACCGCGCGCGGCCGAACCGCGTCGTCAACCCGCTGGCTCGACCGTCAGCTCAACGATCCCTATGTCGCCGAAGCCCGCAAACAGGGCCTGCGATCGCGTGCGGCGTTCAAGCTTGTCCAGCTGGACGATCAGTACGGTCTGCTGCGGCGCGGCCAGAAGGTCATCGATATCGGGGCGGCCCCCGGCGGCTGGACACAGATCGCCGTAGAACGCGTTCAGCCGGGCGACGGCGGCGGCAGGGTCGTCGCGGTCGATATCCAGGAGATGGAGGCCGTCGGCGGCGCAGAGGTTCTGTGCCTCGATATCAGCCTCCCGGAAGCGCCTGCCCGAATGATGGAGGCGCTGGGCGGACAGGCCGACGTTGTTCTCAGCGATATGGCGGCGCCGGTGACGGGCCACAAATCGACGGACCACCTGCGTACGATGGCCCTGTGCGAAGAGGCCCATGCCTTCGCCTGCGAGGCGCTGATCAAAGGCGGCACCCTGGTGATGAAGGCCTTCGCCGGGGGCGCCCATGGCGAGCTGATGACGACGATCAACCGCAGTTTCGACAAGGTCCGGACGGTCAAGCCCGACGCTTCGCGGCCTGAAAGTCCGGAGACTTACATCGTCGCGACGGGGTTCCGGGGAAACACGTAATTTTTTCGCGGCCGGAACCGCTATTCCGTTTGGGATTCGAGTGCGCGATGTATATATTTCTGCGTCACTCCAATAGTAGGCTGTGACATGGAAATCCGCGAAGCGCTGACCTTTGACGACATACTCCTCGTACCCGCGGAATCCGCCGTACTCCCCCACGCAGCCGACACCCGAACCCGACTGACCCGAACGATATCGCTCGGTATACCGCTCATTTCGGCGGCCATGGATACGGTTACCGAATCCAGCATGGCGATCGCCATGGCGCAGTTCGGCGGGATCGGCGTTCTGCACAAGAATATGGATATCGCCCTGCAGGCGGACGAGGTTCGCGCCGTCAAGAAATTCGAATCCGGTATGGTCGTGAACCCGGTGACGATCGGTCCCGAGCGCACGCTGGCAGATGCGCTGGCGCTGATGGAAGGTCACCGCATTTCCGGTATCCCCGTTGTCGAACGCAATGGCGGCAAGCTTGTCGGCGTCCTGACCAACCGGGACGTCAGATTTGCCGACAATCCGGGGCAGCCCGTCAGCGAGCTTATGACCCGCGAAGACCTGGTTACGGTGCGGGAAACCGTCGATATGGACGAGGCGCGCCGTCTTCTCCACAAGTTCCGGATCGAAAAGCTGCTGGTCGTGGACGATGCCTATCGGTGCATCGGCCTGATCACGGTCAAGGACATGGAAAAGGCGAAACTTCATCCCGATGCGACCAAGGATGACAAGGGCCGCCTGCGGGTCGCGGCGGCAACCGGTGTCGGCGAAGACGGTTTCGCCCGCGCCGAAGCGCTGATCGATGCCGAGGCCGATGTCGTGGTGGTCGATACCGCACATGGGCATTCACGGGGCGTGCTGGAGACGGTGGGGCGCATCAAGCGCATTTCCAACAGCACGCAGGTGATCGCCGGCAATATCGCGACACCGGACGGCGCAAAGGCGCTGATCGATGCGGGGGCGGATTCGGTCAAGATCGGTATCGGACCGGGGTCGATCTGCACGACCCGCGCCGTGACCGGCGTCGGCGTCCCGCAATTCAGCGCCGTCATGGAATCGGCGGAGGCCTGCCGCGCGCAGGATGTGCCGTGCATCGCAGATGGCGGTGTGCGCCTGTCGGGCGATCTGGCGAAGGCGATCGCCGCCGGCGCCGATTGCGTAATGGTCGGCTCCCTGCTTGCGGGAACCGAGGAAAGCCCGGGCGAGGTATTCCTGTATCAGGGCCGCTCCTACAAATCCTATCGCGGCATGGGCTCGCTCGGCGCCATGGCGCAGGGCTCGGCCGACCGTTACTTCCAGCAGGAAGTGAACGACTCGCTCAAGCTCGTCCCGGAGGGCATCGAGGGCAGGGTGCCTTACAAGGGGCCTGCGGGGGCTGTGCTGCATCAGCTGATCGGCGGGCTGCGGGCGTCGATGGGCTATACCGGCAACGGAACCATCGTCGAAATGCAGCGGAACTGCACGTTCCGGCGGGCGACCTCCGCCGGTTTCCGCGAAGGCCACGTGCATGACGTCTCGATCATGCGGGAAGCGCCGAATTACCGGCCGCCGGAGTGATCCGGAGCGTGGCTGAAAACGAAATCACGTCCGACCGCGTTCTGATTATCGATTTCGGATCGCAGGTGACCCAGCTGATCGCGCGGCGGGTTCGCGAAAGCGGCGTTTATTGCGAAATACATCCGTTCAACAAGGTGACGGGCGAAAGCCTGGCGGCCTTCTCGCCGCGGGCGATCATCCTGTCGGGCGGTCCGGCCTCGGTGCTGGATATCGATACCCCGCGGGCTCCCGCCGAGGTTTTCGAGTTTGGCGTGCCGGTGCTGGGGATTTGTTACGGCCAGCAGACGATGGTCGAGCAGCTCGGCGGCGAGGTCCAGACATCGGATCATCGGGAATTCGGCCGGGCGATGCTCAGCGTCACCGAGGACTGCCGCATTTTCGAGGGAATCTGGCATGTCGGCGCCAGGGAGCAGGTGTGGATGAGCCATGGCGACCGGGTCGTCCGGCTGCCGGAAGGGTTCCGGGTCGTCGGCACCAGCGACGGCGCGCCCTTCGCGGCGATCGCCAATGACGAGCGCCGTTTCTATGCCGTGCAGTTCCATCCCGAGGTCGTGCACACGCCGCACGGGACAGAACTGCTCAGGAATTTCACCCACGGCGTTGCCGGTTGCCAGGGCGACTGGACCATGGCCGCCTTCCGCGAACAGGAAATTGCCAAGGTGCGCAAGCAGGTGGGATCCGGCCGGGTGATCTGCGGCCTGTCGGGCGGCGTCGATTCATCGGTTGTCGCCGTTCTGCTGCACGAGGCGATCGGCGACCAGCTCACCTGCGTGTTTGTCGATACCGGCATGATGCGGATGGGCGAGGCCGAGCAGGTGGTTACCCTGTTTCGCGACCACTACAATATTTCGCTGGTGCACCGCGACGCGACCGATCTCTTTCTCGGCAAGCTCGCGGGCGTCAGCGACCCGGAACAGAAGCGCAAGATCATCGGCGCAACCTTCATCGACGTGTTCGACGAGGAAGCGAAGAATGTCGGCGGCGCCGACTTCCTCGCCCAGGGAACGCTGTATCCCGATGTGATCGAATCCGTGTCGTTCCACGGCGGGCCGAGCGTGACGATCAAGTCGCACCACAATGTGGGCGGTCTTCCGGAGCGGATGAACATGTCCCTGGTCGAACCGCTGCGCGAACTGTTCAAGGACGAAGTGCGCGAACTCGGCCGCGAAATTGGCCTGCCGGAGAGCTTCGTCGGCCGCCACCCGTTCCCGGGGCCGGGCCTCGCGATCCGTATGCCGGGGGATATCACCCGCGAGAAGCTCGATATCCTGCGCAAGGCGGATGCGATCTATCTGGAGGAAATCCGCAACGCCGGTCTCTACGACAAGATCTGGCAGGCATTCGCGGTCCTGCTGCCGGTCCAGACCGTCGGCGTGATGGGCGATGCCCGCACCTATGACAGCGTCTGCGCGCTGCGCGCCGTGACATCCACCGACGGCATGACGGCCGATTTCTATCACTACGATATGGAATTCCTCGGTCGCGCCGCGAACCGGATCATCAACGAGGTGCGGGGCATCAATCGCGTGGTCTACGATATCACGTCGAAGCCGCCGGGCACGATCGAATGGGAGTAGGGGCTTCCTGACGGGCGCCTTTGCCGACCGGTTTTCGAATTATTTTTCGCCCGGCAACCAGCATTAGATATTACGGGAATGAGCTGGGTTTTTACTTGCCCAACATTAAATACTTGAATAACCGAATCGGTTTTGTTATAATCTCATTATTCGACGGTTTCGCTTTCATGGAATCGTCACATTTCGCTTGAAATTTTCGCTGTGGTGCACTATATCAGTTGTGCAATGCAGCATTTTTTATGAATCGGGTATGAATCATGAGCACTCCTAAGCAGAAAGTCCTTAACATCACGCGTCTGTTCAATCATGGACCGTCGCCGTTCCGCACCTGCCAGTGGCCGCATGGTGAGCCGGCAACCAAGGAATTCCACTTCTGCGGCGATAAAACGCTCGAAGGCTATTCCTATTGCCCGAAACACGTCGAAATGGCTTATCGTGAGCCGGAGCCGCGCCGCAAGGTCGCGTAGTCTT
>JAYOMI010000008.1:6991-14997 GCA_038120765.1 Rhodospirillaceae bacterium | reverse complement strand
TGTCCAGACCGCGCCGGAGGGTGCACCGCGTTTCGTAATTCGCATGTCGGAGCACACGGCGCTTTCAGACCAGCTTGCAGACGCGTTCGGGAATGACCAGTTTGAAGCGGTGAGCGATCCTGCGGCGCGCTATATCATCGCCAACCATGATGCCGGATGGGCCGATCTCGATAACGAGTTCCGGATCGATCCCGAGACAGGATATCCCTACAATCTGGCCGAAACCCCGTTCGAGCTGATCATGGGGACGAGCAAAGCCTCCCCCGATTTCAACGAAAAGCACGACCCGTTTGCCGGCCTGCTATCCAGCATGCATTCCTGGGGCCTGTATAACGGGCGTTACGGCCTGTCGGATATTGTCCTGCTCGACAAGGTCGCGGAGCAGAACGTGCCCGCCGCCGAGGAAATGCTGTCCAACGAGGAAAAGCGCCAGGAGCGCCTGAAGGAACAATTACGGGCGCGGCCTGAGACGCGGGACAAAGTCGCCGATGACCGCCTGATGCAGGCATACAAGCAGCTCCAGTTCTTTGATACGATGGCGCTGTATTTCAATCGGATACACGAGGGCGCGCGGGAAGAGGCGGTTTTTCCGCATGTGCCCAAATCAGCGACAACCGACACGGACATCACGGTAACGCCGGTGGCCGAGGGACGCTACCGGGTGGCGCCCTGGCCGTTTGCCGGCGAACGGCTGACGCTCGCATTCGAAG
This sequence comes from Rhodospirillaceae bacterium, assembly GCA_038120765.1. Taxonomy (GTDB): domain Bacteria; phylum Pseudomonadota; class Alphaproteobacteria; order MPNO01; family UBA830; genus CAXBCP01. The sequence continues at coordinate 14,287 of JAYOMI010000008.1, read as the reverse complement.
GACGCTACATGGAGCCGTCAACGGGGACGTCCGGTCCTGCCGATCTGCCGGTGACCACGCAAACGGTCGAACTTGTCGCCGGTTGAGCGCGTCATATAACGGGCAGGCCGCTTTGCCCGCAGCCTGAGAGCGCGCTATTCTCAAACAAACGGAGGAACCGCGTGTTCGCTAAGATCATCGGCGTTGTGACCGCTATCATCATTTTCCTGCTCTATTTCAAATGGCGCAGTTCCGACCCGGTCCTGGAAACCATGATCGGTATATTGCTGTCCTTGCTGGCCGGTTTCTGGGCGTGGTGGGCGACGGAGCGCCGTCAGCAACGCATGCGGGACGGGCGTGATGTGACAAAACGCGGAGATCCGCGTTCGTGAGCGATATCGAAGGCCGCAAACGCCAGCATATCGACGCGGTGATCAACGAAAACGTGTCGTCCAAGGGCCTGACGACGGGTTTTGAAGACTATCGCTTCGACCATGTCGCGCTGCCGGAGACGGATCTGGATGCGGTCGATATGACGACGACGGTTTTCGGCAAGACACTTGCCGCCCCGATGCTGCTCTCGAGCATGACCGGCGGCACGGATATCGCGCGTAGCATCAATCGGCACCTTGCCGACGCGGCCCAGTCGCTCGGTATCGCCATGGGCGTCGGCTCCCAGCGGGCCGGACTGGAACAGCCGGAATTTGCCGATACGTTCAAGGTTCGCTCCGTCGCGCCCGATATTCTGTTATTCGCCAATCTCGGCGCGGTTCAGCTGAACTACGGATACACCGCCGATCACGCCCGAAGGGCTGTCGACATGATCGGCGCGGACGCATTGTTCCTGCACCTGAACCCGCTTCAGGAAGCCGTTCAGGCGGGCGGCGATCGTAACTGGACCGGCCTGTATGAAAAAATCGAAGCCGTCGTCTCGGCGCTCGATGTGCCGGTCGTCGCGAAGGAGGTCGGAAACGGCATCTCCGCCGGCGTCGCGCGGCGGCTCGTCGATATCGGCATCGCCGGCATCGATGTTGCCGGGTCCGGGGGGACGAGCTGGAGCGAGGTCGAGGCCTACCGACAGGACGACCCGCTCGTTCGCCGGGTGGCCCACGCCTTCGCCGGCTGGGGCATCCCGACGGCGACGTCCCTGCGGGAGGTGGTCGCCGATCTTCCGGAGACGCCTGTTTTCGCATCCGGCGGGGTACGGACCGGGATCGACGCGGCAAAAGCGATGCGGCTCGGTGCGTCTCTCGCCGGCATGGCCGCGCCAACGCTTGGCTCCGCGCTGGAGACCGCGACCGCGGTCCATGACATGATGACGGCGACGATCGCAGAATTGCGCATCGCGATGTTTTGTACAGGAAGCCCCGATTTGGACGCGCTTAAATCCGCGAAAATCCGGTATTTGCCGACAGGAGAGTATCTGTGAGCAAACGCAAATCCGCGCCGCCGCCGCAGCCGGAGCGTGCGGCGGGCGAGAAAGCCGTGCGTCCCTGGGATGCCGCAACGATCATTATCTGGCGCCGGAACCGGCGTCGGATAGAAGTCCTCATGGGCGAACGTCACCGCGCGCACAGGTTTCTGCCCCATCGCTATGTTTTCCCCGGCGGTCGCGTCGACCCTGCGGATGCGCGGGTTCGCGCCGGCAGCGAACTCGAACCGGCGGTGGCGGCACAGTTGTCCAGAACGACACGCAACGGCCGCGCGCGATCGATCGGCATTGCCGCGATCCGCGAGACGTTCGAGGAAACCGGCCTGATCATCGGGGCGAACGATCCCTTGCCGCATCGCCCGCCGCCGAGAGGGTGGGAAACCTTTTTCGGCGAGGGCTATGCGCCGGCGCTTGACCGCCTTGAATATATCGCCCGTGCGATAACGCCGGTATTCCGCCCGATACGCTTCGATGCGCGTTTTTTCATGGTCGAGGCACAGGGCGTGGTCGGCGACCTGCAGGGCTCCGGCGAACTGGAAAATCTGGACTGGATTCCGATCAAAGAGACGCAGGATTTCGAACTTGCCCTGGTGACCCGCAATGTCCTCGCCTATGCGGAGAGCCTGATCCTGGAGCCGCCACGACAGTCAGAAAGCCGGAAGATTCCGTTTTTCAAGCATTTCCGCGGCGGGCATCAGAAGATATTCCAGTAATATCCCGTTACATGTTCATGATGTCTGGGCGAATCCGGGCGAGCCGCCGCAGCAGGTAGGTCCATCCGCGGTCGAAGGTTTTGTCATTGAACAGAAACTGCTTTGTCCGCTCGCTGCCCTCGGCGGACGGTGGTGAAAGCGTGCCCGCGGCTTTCGCAATCAGCAACATTTCGGCTTCTTTTTCCATGGTATCTGCCAGGATGACTGCCGCCGGTATGGACGACGCCGCCGTCAGCAACCCGTGGTTCTTCAGCACCATGCAGGATTTCTGTCCCAGAGCCCGCGCCATTGCCTCGCCGGGGCCTTTGCCCAGCGCCACGCCGTCGTCTTCATCGAACAGAACGCATTCGTTATGCAGCCGCGCGCCGCCCTGTGTAATCACTTCGATGTTCTCGCCCAGCGCGCTCAGAGCTGTCACATGTTTGGCGTGGGTGTGCAGGATGCAGGTCACGTCGGGCCGGGCTGCGTAAATCCGGGTATGGATATGCAGCGTCGGATTGATGTCGACGTTTTCGCCGGAAAGAACGTTCAGCTCAAAATCCGCCTCGTGGATCAGGTCCGGCGTGACCTCGCCGAATCCGAAATTGTGGACGTGGAAAAAGAAAGTCTCGGCGCCGGGCAGCCGCGCCGTCAGATGGCTGCCCATGCCGCTCGGCTGGCCGAGCATATCGACCATGTGAAAGGCGAACAGAAGCTGCTGGCGGAGGGTTGCAACCTCGTCAGCGGGGTCGACCTCCCTGATATCGGGCATGCGGATGATCTGACCGGACATCGTGTAACTCCCTTTTGCAATTCCGCTTTTGCGAATCTATTTTTTCACGAGCTTGAGCTTGCGGTTCAGCACTTTCGCGGCTTCCTTGAGCGACTCGCTGCGTTTCAGCCTTTCGCGTCCGTGAAACACCACAAATTCCGTCTTGCCGGCGCTGGACTGATGTTTGACGACGGTAAAGGCGGGTTGGCGGCTGTTATTCCGGTATATCAGGAAGGCCGCCATGGTCGGGTCGTGGCGGATCGCATAATCCTTCCACTCGCCGCTCATGACGCGGCGGCTGTAGACCGTCAGAAGCTGTTCGAGTTCCCGCTTGCTGAAGCAGATGTCCGGCTGGAATCGCCGGTTGGCGTTCTTGTAGTCCGAAAGGCTGACGACAGTGACCATCGGCGCGGGTTGAACCCCTGTTCTTTACGATACCGTGACAACGATTATCCCCATTTCGGGCGTTTCGTCCAGTCGCATTGTCCAATCGCCGGGTTCTGACGGGCGTGTTATCCCGGTTCCGGCAGACACGCCCCTAAATTATTAATTCAAAAGCGAAAATGGTTGTTTGCTACCGTTCCGTCGTCCCGGTATCTTACCGGCCATTTTCCGGAAAAGTACGGAGTTGCCGCGTGGGCGATATCTTTCGCGAAGTCGATGAAGAACTGAAGCAGGAACGCTACGAAAAGCTGTGGCGGGCCTATGGCAAATACGTGATTGCCGGTGCCGTCGTGATTGTCGCCGCCGTCGCGGGCTGGAAAGCCTGGGAGAGCCATCGGACGGATCAGCGCTATGCGGAGGGCCAACGGTTCGCCGCCGCTGCCGAGCTGATGCAGGACGGCAAGGCCGCCGAGGCATCCGCCGCATTTTCTGCGCTCGGTGCGGATGCGGCGTCCGGATACGGGATTCTTGCGCGGTTCTATCAGGCATCGATTGTTGCCAAGGGCGGCGATGCCGCGGGCGCGATCACGCTTTACGACGAAATCGCCGCAGACAGCTCGGCCCCCGATTCCATGCGTGACCTCGCGGTGATCCTCGGCGCTTTCCAGGCGCTGCGGGTGCCGTCGATCAATGCGGCGGCGATTGAGGCGAAGATCCAGCCGATGACGGGCGCCGGCGAAGCCTACCGCCATATCGCCCTGGAAATTCTCGCACTGACCGCCCAGCGGGCGGGCGATATGGAAAAGGCGCGCGCGAATTACCGGGCAATCGTCGATGATCCGGCGTCCCCGCCGGGCATCCGTACACGTGCATCCCAGATGCTCAATATTCTCGGTGAATCCTGATCGGAGGCCGAACTGTGAGTGCCGCATTCCCGAACATTCGAATTGCCGCCGTCGTGACGGCGATGCTTGTGCTGTCGGGATGCGAGGGCTGGCTCGGCGGCACCGTCAACGAACCGCTTCCCGGTGAACGTATCGAGGTGCTGCGCGGTGGCGGCGCGATTTCGGCCGACGCGCAGGTCCGGGACCTGAAAGTCGTTCTGCCGCGCCCCGACGTCAATGAGGAATGGCCCCAGGCGGGGGGCTATCCCAATCATGCGATGCATCATCTCGCTGCTTCCGGACCGCTGACCCGGCAGTGGAGTGCCGATATCGGCGATGGATCGAGCGATGAAGCGCAATTGCTCGCGCAGCCGGTCATTGCCGGCGGCAAGGTCTATACCGTCGATATCAATGCCGAGGTCAGTGCTTTCGACCAGAAAAACGGCGACCGTCTCTGGCGCGTTGAATTATTGAAAAGCGACGACGACGAGGGCATTCTCGGTGGTGGCCTCGCGGTGAATGCCGGAAGGCTTTTTGCAACGACCGGTTTCGCCGATGTCGTCGCGCTCGATGCGAAGACCGGGCGGGAAATCTGGCGGAAACGTCTGTCAGGACCCATGCGTGCCGCGCCGACCGTCTGGGGGGGGCGTGTCTTCGTGGTCACCGTCGCAAATGAACTCTATGCCCTCAGCGCGGACGACGGACGCGAGTTGTGGACGCATTCCGGGCTGCGCGAAGTTGCGGGCCTGGTGGGCGGGGCATCGCCCGCCGTCGATGGCGGCGTCGTGGTGGTTCCCTATTCGTCCGGAGAGGTGGTTGCGCTGCGGGTCGAGAACGGACGTCAGGTATGGACCGAATCCCTGACCCTGATCCGCCGCTCCGATGCGGTCAGCGCTATCGCCCATATACGCGGCAAGCCGGTGATCGATCGGGGTATTGTCTACATCGTCGGAAACAGCAACCGGACCGTGGCGGTCGACCTCCGGACCGGAACCCGCCTGTGGGAAGTCGCTGTCGGCGGCATAAACGGGGCGTGGGTTGCCGGCGATTTTATCTATATCGTGTCCCGGGATGCAGAGGTGATCTGTCTGACCCGCCGCGGCGGACGTGTCCGCTGGGTTGCGCAGTTGCCGCAATATGAGGATCCGGAGGATCTGACCGGGCCGATAATCTGGGCCGGGCCCGTACTCGCGGGCGACAGGCTGCTCGTCGGTAACAACGAGGATGAAATCTGGTCTCTGTCGCCCTATTCGGGAAAGATACTCGGACTGATTGATATTGGCGGTCCCGTACTGATTGCGCCGGCTGTCGCCGGCGAGACGCTTTTTGTTCTCACCGACGAAGCCGACCTGATCGCGTTTCGTTGACAGGCAGGAAATCATGAAACCCGTCATTGCGATCGTCGGCCGCCCGAATGTGGGGAAATCGACGCTATTTAACCGCCTGATCGGGCGGCGTTCGGCGCTGGTCGATCCGACGCCCGGCGTCACGCGCGACCGCCGTGAGGGCGATGCGATGCTCGGAAAACTGCGCTTTACCGTGGTCGATACGGCCGGGCTGGAAGAGGCGCCGGACTCGCAGGTCGAATCCGAAATGCAGCTGCAGACGCAGCGTGCGATCAGGGATGCCGATGCGGCATTGCTCGTGTTCGACGCGCGCGCCGGGATCACGCCGCTCGACCGGCATTTTGCCGACATGATGCGAAAATCCCGTTCGCCCGTCATTCTCGTCGCAAACAAATGCGAGGCGAGGTCTGCCGATGCCGGGCGGCTTGAAGCCTATGAGCTTGGTCTTGGCGAGCCGGTCGCCATCGCCTCCGAGCACGGCATTGGCATGCCGGACCTCGAAGATGCGATCGCCGAGGCGCTGAAGGATTTCGACTGGGGCGAGCAGGATCGCGATGCCGGGGAATCGTTCGAAGATGAAATTGACGATGGCGAGGACGAGGTCTATCACGGGCCGCTTCAGCTCGCGATCGTCGGCCGCCCCAATGTCGGCAAGTCGACACTGGTGAACAAGCTGCTCGGTGACGAGCGTGTCATCACCGGTCCCGAAGCGGGAATCACGCGCGACGCCATTTCGATCGAATGGACCTGGCATGGAACGCCGATCAAGCTGATCGACACCGCCGGGATGCGGCGCAGGTCGCGGATCGAGAAAAAAGTAGAGAAGCTGTCCGTCGGCGATACGCTCGAAGCGATCCGTTTCGCCCATGTCGTGGTGCTCGTCGTCGATGCGACGATGATGCCGGAGAAACAGGACCTTGTCATCGCGCGCCACATTATCGATGAGGGCCGGGCGATCGTCATTGCGGTAAACAAATGGGATCTCGTCGAAGACGGCCCGGCCGCGCTGAAGCAGATGTTCGACCGGATGGAAATTTCCCTGCCGCAAATCCGTGGCGTGCCGGTGGTGACGTTGTCCGCGCTGACATCGCGCGGCATTCACAAACTGCTGCCCGAAGTGCTTTCTGTGTACGAGGTGTGGAACCGCCGGGTGCCGACCGGGCCGCTTAACCGCTGGCTCGGCTATGCGGTGGAACGGCATCCGCCGCCGATTTTTCACGGACGGCGCCTCCGGATACGCTACATGACGCAGTCCAAATCACGCCCGCCGACATTTGTCGTCTTCACGAGCCAGCCGAAGGGGATGCCGGAATCGTATATCCGCTATCTCACGAACGGTATTCGCGAGGAGTTCGATTTTCCCGGCGTGCCGATCCGGATAAACCTGCGCGGGCAGAAAAACCCCTATGCGCCGGATGGCGACGGCGCCTGAAAACCTGCCCGTCTATTTTTGCGCGGAGTCCTTGGGCGCCGGATCGGCGGGCTTGGCGGCCTCTTGATTGATGGCGTTATACGCCACAGCGGCCTGCTCCGCGGTCTGGCGCGCGAATACTGTCAACTGATCGCGCAACGCGTTCCAGCCGACGGTCCCGGCCGATACCGGCAGGACAATGGCAGCCGCGCGCACGTTCGATGTGAGTTCGCGAAAATCGCCTTCGATCGTGGCGTCCGGGAATGAAAAGCGAAGATCTTCCAACCGCACGGCCAGGGTGTTGTTTGTCGCCCGCGTCACGGTCACCCTGTTCAGAACGATATTTATTTCGTGTGTCGCGCCGCTACGCCCTGCGCCGGGCTCCGTTATCGGAAA
>JAYOMI010000008.1:4536-6981 GCA_038120765.1 Rhodospirillaceae bacterium | reverse complement strand
ATCTCACGATCGGTATTCGCGATGAGTTCGATTTTCCCGGCGTGCCGATCCGGATAAACCTGCGCGGGGCTCCGTTATCGGAAACTGCTTCGCCAGTTCCTGACGGAGGGCGGCATCGAAAAGCGATTTGACCTTTTCGTAAGTCTCCGGATGCATGGCGTCGAGATCGGATCTGGCGGAAACGGTGATCTCGGGGGCTACGAGCATGCCCCGTTCGAACCGCGCCATCTTGCCGGGGGCAATACGCCGGAAAACGCCGAATTCGTCCTCGCGGCCGACCCGTTCAAAACCCTGCAGGGTGCCAAGCCACGGCGTCGAGATGCCCGGATTTCCCGCCCCGTCGGAGGAACATCCGGCCCCGAGAACAAGGAAAGATGCGCTGATCGCTGTGATTGCCAGATTGCGGATTTTCATGCGCGTAATCTATGGGGCTTGCCGCCGTCGCACAAGAACCGCACCTTCCGTTTCATTGCCGCCTCCGCATCTGCGCTGTCATAAAAATGACATAAAAAATTCATGTAACAGATTGATAAATAAAAAAATATTAACGCTGCGCCGGTACTTTCGGGCAAGATCATTTTTTCGGGGAACGTCCTGTGGATGGCAGTTTGGGGAGATCGTTCGAGGGTATCGGGCGGCTGGTTCGCCGCGTGGCGCCGGTTTCGCCGTCGGATAAATGCGGCGAGGTTCATCAGAGATTCCAGGAGGACGACGCGTTGCAGGCGATCGCCGTCGTCGACCGCGCCGGCATCGCGGTCGGGCTGGTAAACCGCCAGCAGTTGCAGGCGCGGTTTGCGGATCGTTTCGGATGGGCGCTGTACGAGCGCAAGCCGGTCATCGAGGTGATGGATCCGGACCCTTTCATTGTCGATATCGCCATACCGTTCGAACCGTTGAGCCTGCAGTTCATCAATCAGGGAACGCCGGCGCTCCTGTCGGGCTTCATCGTCACCGCGGAAGGACGCTACGCCGGCCTCGGGACGGCGCTTGACGTACTGACGATGGCTGTCGACCGGGCCTCTGCGCGCGCCGAGGAGCTGGAGGACGCGCGCCTCCAGGCGGAGGCGGCCAGCCGGGCCAAATCGCGCTTTCTGGCAAACATGAGTCACGAGTTGCGCACCCCGCTGAATGCAATCATCGGCTTTTCCGACCTCATGCAGCAAAGCGTATTCGGCGGTCTTGGCAATGAACGCTATGACCAGTATGCGAGCGATATCAATTCGAGTGGCCACCATCTGCTGCAGATGATCGATGAAATTCTCGACATCTCGAAGATCGAGGCCGGCAAGTTCGAACCCGAATTCGAGAGCCTCGATGTTAGGGAGCTTGTAGATACCAGCGTGCGGTATTTCAGCGTGGCGGTCGCGCAGGCGGGTGTTGCGCTGAACGCGGAGATCGACCCCGGTTTGGAGCCGGTCCGGGCGGACCGCAGGATGGTCCGCCAGATATTGCTCAACCTGGTCTCGAATGCGGTGAAATTCACCAATCCCGGCGGGGTTGTCGGCGTCGCGGCTGAGGCATTGCCGGACTGTGTGCGAATTGTCGTTTCGGACAACGGCATCGGTATCGCCGCCGAGGATATCCCCCGTGCACTGGAACCGTTCGGACAGGTCGATAGTGGGCTGGACCGGAGATACGGCGGAACGGGCCTCGGCCTGCCCCTCGCGAGCGCGCTCACGGTTGCCCAGGGCGGTATGTTCGATATCGACAGCGAGGTTGGCAAGGGGACACGGGTTGCTTTTACGTTGCCATGGGACCGCCGCGATGCAGCGCTTCTCGACACAGATCACGCAGTGCGACGGGCCCGGAAGGGTTCCGGCGTCTAATAGGCCCGGACGATTTCGCCGTGGCGGGCACATTCCGGCGCCGCGAGATCGACGAAATACCCGGTGATGTCTTCCGGGGTCTTGAGCGTCGCCGGGTCTTCGCCGGGATAGGCCTCCGCCCGCATGGAGGTGCGGGTCGCGCCGGGGTCCAGAAGATTGATCTTCATATTCGTCTGTTCGGTTTCGGCCGCCCAGCAGGTGACCATCATCTCCAGCGCCGCCTTGGAAACGGCATAGGCGCCCCAATAGGGCCGTTTTCCGTGGGCGGCGCCGGAGGTGACGAAAATCGCGCGCCCGGCATCCGACTGGCGCAGCAATGGATCGGTCGTTCTGATCAGCCGCCAGTTTGCGTTCAGGTTCACGTCGAGCACATTGCTCCAGACCTTCGCGTCGATGTGGTTCATCGGCGACATATCGCCGAGCAGCCCCGCATTGCCGACGACGATATCTAGCCGCTCGAAGCGCTCGGCGAGGGTCGGCCCGATACGGTCGACATTGTCCAGTTCGGTCAGGTCCAGTTCCAGCAGCGTGGCGGCGCGGTCGTCGCCATGCGCCTTGCGGATGCGGTCGTCGAGTCGGTTGTCGTCGATGGTGTCGCCGCTACCTCTCGTGAGCCGGA
>JAYOMI010000008.1:0-4526 GCA_038120765.1 Rhodospirillaceae bacterium | reverse complement strand
TCCAGCCCGCCCCGGGTCCGCGCGACGAGGACCAGATGGGCGCCTTCGGCGGCGAAGCGCTCGGCAACGGCGGCGCCGATACCGCGCGATGCGCCGGTGATCAGGGCGATCCGGTCCTTGAGGCGTTCCGTCATGCGAGCTGGGTCAGGAAAGACAGTTGCGGGCTGGTCTTGTCGGTCGACTGGTCTGTCAGGTGGATCGGATACTCGCCCGAGAAACAGGCATCGCAGTATTGCGGGTTCTCGGCATTCCGCCCGTCCAGCCCCATGGCCCTGTACAGCCCGTCCATCGTCAGAAAGGCGAGGCTGTCGACGCCGATGATTTTCGCCATCTCTTCGAGGTTATGCTGGGCGGCGAGCAACTGTTCGCGGTCGGGCGTATCGACGCCGTAGAAGCATGAATAGGTGGTGGGCGGGCTCGCGATCCGCATGTGGACCTCGGTCGCGCCGGCCGCCCGCATCATCTCGACAATTTTGACCGATGTCGTGCCGCGGACGATGCTGTCATCGACCAGGATGATACGGCGGCCTTCGATCACCTGGCGGTTCGCATTGTGTTTCAGCTTTACGCCGAGATGCCGGATCCGGTCGGTCGGTTAGATGAACGTCCGGCCCACGTAGTGAATCACGATGATGCCGAGTACGAACGCAATGCCGGATTCCTCCGAATATCCGATGGCGGCCGGCACGCCGGAATCCGGTACCGGGATAACGAGATCCGCGGGAACGCTCGTTTCGATGGCAAGCTCGCGGCCGATTTTTTTCCGCGCATCGTAGACGTTCTTGCCCTCGATCGTGCTGTCGGGGCGGGCGAAATAGATGTATTCGAATATGCAGAACCGGTGCGGCTTTTTCTGGAACGGATGCATCGACTGCACGCCGTCCTCGTCGATGAGCACCATTTCGCCGGGTTCGATGTCGCGGACGTATTCCGCCCCGATGATGTCGAGCGCGCAGGTTTCCGACGACAATATCCAGGCATCTTCGAAACGGCCGAGCACAAGCGGCCGCACGCCGTAGGGATCGCGTACGCCGATCAGCGTATCGTTATGCAGGGCGACCAGCGAATAGGCGCCTTCGACCAGTTCGAGCGCGGCGACGGTGCGGTCGACCACGGTGTCGAACTTGCTGGTCGCGATCAGGTGAATGATGACCTCGGTATCCGTGGTCGACTGGAACAGGCAGCCGCGCTGGACGAGTTCGCGGCGGATCGCGACGGCATTCGTCAGGTTACCGTTATGGGCGATGGCAAACCCGCCCGATGCGAAATCGGCGAAGAGCGGCTGGATATTGCGGGTCAGGGTGTCGCCGGTTGTCGAATAGCGGTTATGCCCGATGGCGGACCGGCCGGGCAGCTTGCTGATAACGCTTTCTTCGCTGAAATTATCGCCGACCTGGCCTGCTGCCCGGTGGCTGAAAAACTGGCCGTCCTGGTAGGTAACGATCCCGGAAGCTTCCTGGCCGCGGTGCTGCAGCGCATGGAGGCCCAGCGCCGTCAGCGCGGCGGAATCGATATGGCCGTAAACACCGAAAATGCCGCATTCTTCATGCAGCTTGTCATCATCGAAGGGATTTGTGGTTATCGACACGCGGTCAGTATCCTTATTGATGGCTTCGGATCAGGCGATCCATTTCCTGGCGCTCTTCGGATTTATAGCCGGATTTGCGCTCGCTTCCGGCGCTTTCCGGTTTGGGCGACAGCAGCGAGCGAAAAGTGCTGTCGGGGCTTGCACCGGATGGCTCCTGTTTCTTCAATCCCCATTCTTTCGGTGCCGCCGAGGCAAGTATATTGGCGCCGCGGCGCAGAAGGGGCAGGGATTTCGCATCTTTGTAGAACGGACCGTTATCGTCCATCCCGAATACCTGCTGGCTGAATATATACCCGCCGCTGACGATTACGCAGCCGATAGCGAGACCGACAAGAAAGCCGAATGTCCGGTCCAGCATCCCGAAGGGGGAATCGCGCACGCCGCCGGCAATCGCGTGACTGATCACCGTGAGAATAATCATGGTGACGACGAAGATACCCGCGCCGGCGGAAATGTCGGCAATCAGCTCGTTGCCGATAAATTCACGCGCATAGGGCTGGGCATAGGAATAGCCGTAGATCGTCGCGAGTCCGGCGCCGACCCAGCCGGCGAGACCCAGCACGACCCGTACCAGGCCCAGGCGCAATGCTATTATCCCGCACAGTACGACAATGACAGCGACGGCAATATCAGCAGTGTTCATTCGGCAGCCTCTGTAACAGCACGCATCGCGGCATCTGAAAGGTCGAACAGTCCTAGCATGTCCTGCAGTTTTCGCATCTCCGAAATGCGGAGTTTGGAAGAATCGCCTGTGTCCTTTGCGCGACCCGACCGGCGGCGCGGCGGTGCCCAGGCGGCTTCAAAACCGAGTTTGGCGGCTTCTTTCAGGCGGAGATCGGACTGGCTGACGGAACGGACCTCGCCGGACAGGCCGATTTCGCCGAATGCGACGGTATCGGCCGCAAGCGGCTGGTCGAGGATGGCGGATACAAGTGCCGCGGCGACGGGCAGGTCGGCGGCAGGCTCGCTGATACGCAGCCCGCCTGCGACATTCAGATAGACGTCCCGGTCGGCGAGGCTGATCCCGCAGCGCGCCTCGAGCACCGCAATCACCATCGCGAGTCGCCCCGAATCCCAGCCGATGACCGCACGCCGCGGCGTGCCGGGGGCAGGGGGAGAGACGAGCGCCTGTATCTCGACCAGAACGGGGCGCGTCCCTTCGATCCCCGCGAAGACGGCGGCACCCGAAACATCGTCCTGGCGTTCGGCGAGAAACAGGGCGGACGGGTTTTCCACCTGCATCAGCCCGGCTTCGGTCATCTCGAACACGCCGATTTCATCCGTCGGGCCGAAACGGTTCTTTATCGCCCGCAGCAGCCGGAACTGGTGGCCGCGTTCTCCTTCGAAATACAGGACTGTATCGACCATATGTTCGAGCACGCGGGGCCCGGCAATGGTGCCTTCCTTGGTGACATGGCCGACCAGGACAATGGTAAAACCGCGGCGTTTGGCAAGGCGGATAAGGGTATCGGCCGTGCTGCGGACCTGGGAGACGGATCCCGGCGCAGAATCCAGATTGTCGAGATACATCGTCTGGATGGAATCGATAACGACCAGGCGGGGCGGATCGGCGACATCGAGCGTCGTCATGATGTCGCGCACGCTTGTCGCCGCGGCAAGCTGCACGGGCGACGTGGCCAGCCCCAGCCGTTCGGCGCGCATCCGCACCTGATCGACGGCTTCCTCGCCCGAGATATAGGCACAGGAGGCGCTTCTGGATATTGCGGCCGCGACCTGCAGCAGAATGGTCGATTTGCCGATGCCGGGATCGCCGCCGACCAGAAGGGCCGAGCCCGGGACCAGCCCGCCGCCCGTCACCCGGTCGAACTCTGCCAGCCCCGTCGTCAGCCGGGGCGGGCGAATGCTCTCGCCGTCCAGCGGGACGAAGTCGATCCGGCTGCCCCGGCCGGCGCCGAGCCCCTTCGGCGTGATGTCGGCCGATGCCTCCTGCGCGATGGTGTTCCAGCTGCTGCACCCGTCGCACTGGCCCTGCCACTTGCTATAGGTCGCACCGCAGCTCTGGCAGGCGAATATGGCGGATTTCTTCGCCATCCGGTCAGGCCACCGGGCTGCCGAGCAGGGCGGCGGACATCGGCCCATTGACCCTGCCGTGAATGAACTGGTCGACGATATCGTTGCCGCTGTCATCGAGCTTCGCGACATCTCCCACCCAGACGATCCTGCCGTCGTGGATCATTGCGATCCTGTCGGCGATCCGCCTTGCGCTGTCCATGTCGTGGGTGATGGTCAGCGCGGTCGCCCCGAGTTCCTTCACGGATTTTACGATCAGATTATCGATCACATCGCCCATGATCGGATCGATACCGGTTGTCGGTTCGTCGAAAAACAGGATTTCCGGTTCGGTCGCGATCGCCCGCGCCAGACCGACGCGCTTCTGTGCGCCGGCCGATATATCGGCGGGGAAGCGGTCCGCGCTGTCTTCGTCGAGGCCTACCTGGCGCAGCCGCTTGATGGCGGCCACGCGGGCGTCGGCGCGGCTTACGCCATGGGCCGACATAAGGCCGAATCCCACATTCTCCCAAAGCGGCAGGGAATCGAACAACGCAGCACCCTGGAACAGCATGCCGAACTTGCGATTGACCCTGTCGCGGGCATTTCCGGTAAGGCCCGCGACTTCCTCGCCATCGATTTTGATGGACCCGGAATCAGGTGTCATGATGCCGACGATATTCTTCAGCAGCACCGATTTTCCGGTACCCGACGCGCCGATCACGGCGATGGATTCGCCTTCAAGGATATCGAGGTCGAGATTGCGCAGGACGTGCTTTTTCCCGAAGGATTTGGTCAGGCCGCGAATGGCTATTTTGACCGGGCGGGCGTTCATTGCGCAAAAAAGGCTTCGGTGATCAGGTAGTTGAAGGCGTGTATCAGGATCGATGCCGACACGCCCGCATTGGTGGTGGACGAGCCCACGCGC
>JAYOMI010000007.1:67739-68719 GCA_038120765.1 Rhodospirillaceae bacterium | reverse complement strand
CGTCCATTTCGACCAGCAGCTGGTTGAGCGTCTGTTCGCGCTCGTCGTTGCCGCCGCCGAGACCGGCGCCGCGATGGCGGCCCACTGCATCGATTTCGTCGATGAAGATGATGCAGGGTGCGTTCTTCTTGCCCTGTTCGAACATGTCGCGCACGCGGCTGGCGCCGACGCCGACGAACATTTCGACGAAGTCGGAACCGGAGATCGTGAAGAACGGCACGTTCGCCTCGCCCGCGATCGCGCGCGCAAGAAGCGTTTTACCCGTGCCGGGAGGGCCGACGAGCAGCACGCCCTTCGGGATTTTGCCGCCGAGGCGCTGGAATTTCTGGGGATCGCGCAGGAATTCGACAACTTCTTCCAGTTCCTGCTTGGCTTCCTCGATGCCGGCGACGTCGCCGAAGGTCACACGGCCGGAGCGTTCGGTGAGCAGACGGGCCTTGGACTTGCCGAAGCCCATCGCCTTGCCGCCGCCGCCCTGCATCTGGCGCATGAAGAAAATCCACACACCGATGAGCAGCAGCATCGGGAACCATGAAATAAGGATGTTGAGCAGCGACGGGGAGCCGTCATCGGTTGGGGCCGCCTTGATGACCACGCCGCTCTTGTCGAGCTTGTCGACAAGGTTGGGGTCCGACGGCGCATAGGTCGTGATGGTGCGGCCGTCCTTGCGGATCGCCGTGATGTTGCGGCCCTTGATCGTCGCTTCGCTGATCTGCCCGCCCTGCACTTCGGCGAGGAAGGTCGAGTACGGAATGCCTGCCTGTCCGTTGCGGCCCGACGGCTGCTGGAACAGATTGAACAGCGCCACCAGCAACAAGCCGATGATGACCCAGAGGGCGAGATTTTTACCGAAATTATTCAATGACCCTGCTTCCCGTAAGACGGCGTGCTACCCGGCTGCATCCTACCCGGCCGGATTTGACCGGGGTGCATCGCCATACCGCTGAATTACCGACCTACTGATCGACGTTGTACTGTAC
>JAYOMI010000007.1:63880-67729 GCA_038120765.1 Rhodospirillaceae bacterium | reverse complement strand
GGCGAGATTTTTACCGAAATTATTCAATGACCCTGCTTCCCGTAAGACGGCGTGGTGTCCTGCTGCGCCCTGCCCGATCGCTCATGCCCGGGGTGCATCTGCCATACCGCTGAATCACCGACCCACTGATCGGCAGTTTACCGTACTGTATGCTTACCATAGTTCCATTACTTAACAAATAATGCGCCGGACCCGTTAAGCAACAGAAAAGGTGTGCCCCGCAAAAAGTCGCGGCACCCTGAATTCCGCAATTTTAACGATTTTTCCTGCATTTCCGGGGCCTTGATACCCGAGATTGGGTACATCGACCACTTTTTTCCCCTGCCAGACTGCGGGCAAGGCGTAGCGGACCGGGCCCGGAATTGCGCGATATTCCCGCATTGCCGTTTGATCCGATCCTGAAACCACCTGCCGCCAGCCATCTTCCCCGAGGGGTTTCAGGCAGTATCCGGCGGCGTCGATCGCCGGATCGTCGCCAAATTCGATGGTGAACCGGCGGTCCCAGACTACCCGGCAACCGGATGCGCCCGGGACGCAGTGGCGGATCGTCCGATATTCGCGGCGGACCAGAAAATCGTCACCCCGGCTGCCGATCACGCAGTTTCCAAGCGTCCGCGGCCGGAAATCGCTGTTCTGAAGCATATCGTCGATCAACCGGTCGAACCGCGCGCGGCGCGGCGCATAGTCGAGACCGCCGACCGCCATCAGAACCGCCGCGACCAGCCCCCCGGCAGGCTCCGGATCTGCCGCGGAAAGCCCTGCCCGCGCGATTTCCGCATATCCGGCCGGGTGGAGGGTCAGGATATTGGCGGCTAGGGCGGCAACAGCGCTTTCCCGCCCGGCGCGCATTGTTTCGAAGAGGCGGGCGGCACCCGCAACCGCCGCGACCGGAACGCCATGCGCATCCAGCTTTGCCAGTTGGTCCCGCATCCGCACCCGCGCATACCGCCGGTCGAGGTTGCTCGGGTCGGATACCGGTGTCAGATTCCGGGCAGCCGCGCTTGCCTCTATCCGCGAACGCGGCACGGTAAGCAGAGGCCGGATCAGGCGCACGCCGTCGTGAAAGGACACAAGCGGCATCGCCGCCAGCCCGTCGATCCCGCTGCCGCGGCTCATGCGCATCAGAAACGTCTCCGCCTGGTCGTTTTGCGAATGAGCGACAAGAAGTTCGCTATGTCCCTGCGCCCGGCACCAGTCTTCAAGAAGGGCGTATCTCGCGGCACGGGCCGCTGCCTGAATGCCCTTCTCCGGCTTTTCGCCCTGCCAGGTCAGGGTGGCGTGGGCGATACCCCGCGACCGGCACCATGCCCCCACCTGCGCCGCCTCGTTGCGGGATTCCGGCCGCAATCCGTGATCGACCGTCAGCGCCGTCAGGGATGCGCCTGTCCCGCGGGCCCAGTCATGGGCCAAGGCCAGAAGAGTCATGCTGTCTGCGCCGCCCGACACGGCGACAGCGACGGCAGCCGAACCGGGAAAGGGCCCGGCGGCGCGCATGAGGTCGGAAAATTCTGTGGTCGAAAGGGGCTGGGCAGCAGGCCCGCTCAACGGCACTTGGCCTGGCTCTGTTCCCGCTCGACACGTGCCTTCATCCGCGCGCCCAGGTCCGGAAACGTCGACAGCAGGCGCGAATAGGCGGTGCAGGCTTCCCGGCGTTTGTCGAGCCGGTCCAGCGACATGCCCAGTTTCAACAGGCTGTCCGGCGCCTTGTTGCCCTTCGGGAATTTCTGGAAACCCTCGGCAAAGGCGAAGGCCGCATCCTGAAAACTGTTACGGACATAGTAGGTCTCGCCCAGCCAGTAATGCGCATTCCCGGCCAGTTCGTCATCGGGATTCTGTTTGATGAAATCCTGGAGCGCGGTTTCCGCGCTGGCGAAATCCTGCTTCTTCAGCATGAGTGACAGCGCATAGTCGTACTGCGCCTTTGGCGGCCCGTCCGGCAGGATCCGGGCGGGATTCGCCGAAGCCGTTTGCGGCGCCGGCGCCGCGGGCTGGGCACGAAGCGGCGGTTGGGGCGGAACGGTCGCCGGGCCGCGCGGGCTGGAAACCGCCATCTCTGCGGGAATGGTGCCGAGCACGCGCGGTGCAGCACCCCGCACCACACCGGGTGTGGCGGCGGCTTGAGGAGGCGACGGCAATGGTGTGACGCCTGGGCCACCTGCGGGCGCAGCAGCTGCAGGCGGCGGCTGGAGCGCGAGCCCGACATTTGACCTCGCGTCGTCGCCTTGCGGGATATCCCCCCTCTGTGTGCCGCCCTCGAGCGCGGTCAGCCGCCGGTCCATGTCGGAAACAAGCTTTTCGAGGCGGGATTGAATCTGCTGGGTGCGGAAACCGATTTCCTCGATACGCCCTGTCAGGGTCTGAAGCTCGTTCTCAAGCTGGCTGATGCGGATCGAATTGCGGGCGGCGTTGCGCGGATCCCCCGCTGCGGGCGTAAGCGTCATGGCGGCCGCGGGTGGCGGCGCTTCGCCCTTGTAGACCTGCCGCTGCAGGGTGGAGAGTTCGCGTTGCAGCCGGTCGACCCGGTTAAGAAGCTCCTGCATACCGGTGTTCTGGGCCTGCGCCGGCCCGGACGGAAAGGTCATCGCAAGGAAAACGATTGTCGCGACGATACTCGACGCCGACCACATGCACGGAAGACGATGATTGAAAATGGAATTTACCTTCATACTGTCACTCCGCCGCTTCGCCGTTGAAAATCCTGAGCCTCTGAAAGCCCTGCAACCGGTTTATGCGTCCGCATCATGGCAGGAATGTGGCACCCGGCCCCGATGTCCCGCGGAAATCCCATCCGCGGCGCATGGAAAACCGGGCGGGACGCTCCTCAGCCCGTGCCGCCGTCCACCACCGTGACCGCGCGGCGGTTGCGTGCCCAGGCTTCCTCGTTCGACGCGGGATCGACCGGACGTTCCTTGCCGTAGCTGAGCGTCCGGACCCGGTTCGGATCTATGCCGAGCGCAATCATGTAGTCGCGCACCGAATTGGCGCGGCGTTCGCCGAGCGCAAGGTTGTATTCGCGGGTTCCGCGCTCGTCGGCGTGCCCTTCAACGGTGATCGTGACGGCGGGAAAACGTTTCAGCCAGATTACCTGGTTTTCAACCGTCGCCCGCGCCTCGGGCGCGAGATCGAACCGGTTCAGGCCAAACAGCACACGGTCGCCGACATTGACGACGAAATCCTCGGCGCTGCCGGGGGCCTGTGCTGTAATCGGCTGACTGGTGACGCCGCTGGTGACGGGCCCGCCGGTGCCTGCCTGGCTGGCGGCGCCGGAAGAAGAGCCGTCGCCGGTTGCGCTGGAATTTACTTCCGGAGACGATTCGCACGCCGCGAGTGCAAGTCCGGCCAACGCACAAATAACATATGAGAATCGCATCAGATTTTCCCCCAATCGGAATTTGGCAAGGAGTTGAAAGACAGGACCGCCGAAGGTGCGAATACTAGTTCTGGCGGTCCGAAATCACAAGATTTATCAAGGGTCTGTGACACACGTTTGCGCGAGATCGCACGAATGTGGGCGGGTAGCGGTTTTGTCATGATTTCATACCCATCATTTGACCCCGATCATTTTACGAGAGGCGACCATGCAGGATCAGAGCCGCCGCCGGGAATATCCACGACACGCTCGTTATTGCCCGTAAGGTCTATCGAATAGAGTTTCGACGTGCTGCCCGTGCGACCGTTCCCGCGCTCCTCGCGGAAATACATGAGCACCCGCCCGTTCGGCGCCCAGGTCGGCCCTTCCACATGGAACCCGTCGGTCAGGAGGCGGTGCGGGCTCTCTATTATACTCATCTGTCGCTGCCGACGATCACACCAGTTGTTAGATCTCGGGGGGCGCCGGATCAGGAGCGG
>JAYOMI010000007.1:28872-63870 GCA_038120765.1 Rhodospirillaceae bacterium | reverse complement strand
CCGTCTTTTTAATTGGGGCGGTGTTTGCTCGTAGTCTCGGCTAGGGGGCCGCGGCGCGCCCCCCACACGGGGGTGGAATACTCCCCGCGCCCGAAACTGATCCGTTTCACCCCGCCGCCATTGGCGTCCATCACGTAGATCTGCTGCGCCCCGCCCCGGTCGGATGTGAAAACGATCCTGCGCCCGTCCGGCGCATAGGACGGAGAGGTATCGATCGACGGATGGCGTGTCAGACGGGCAACCTGACGGGTGCGCAAATCCATCGAGTAGATTTCCGAATTGCCGTCCTGCGCCATGCTCATGACGACCTGGTTGCCATCGGGCGAAAACCTCGGCGCGAAGGTCATGCTGGGAAAGTTACCGATGACTTCCTGCTGGCCGGTATCGATATTGTACAGATAGACCCGCGGCTGTCCCGTGCCGTAGGACAAGTAGGTGATTTCCTGTGCGGTCGGCGAAAACCGGGGGGTCAGCACCAGCGCCCGTCCGTCGGTCAGGAAGCGGTGATTGGCCCCGTCCTGGTCCATGATGGCGAGACGTTTGATCCGCCGGTTCGGCGGTCCCTGCTCGGAAATATAGACCACGCGGGTATCGAAATAGCCGCTTTCGCCGGTGATCCGCTTGTAAATCTCGTCGGCGATGATATGCGCCACACGGCGCCAGTTGTCGGGCGCTGTAAAATAGGCAAGGCCCGTCATCTGCACTTCGCCGAAGACGTCCCACAGGCGGAATTCGACCTTCAGCCGGCCGTCGCCCTGGGCCTGCGCGCTGCCCGTGACCAGCGCCTGCGCGTTGATCTGGCGCCAGTCGCCGAACCGCGGCTGCACGCCCCGTAGCGCCGAGACTTTCTGGATAAAGGCGCGGCGGTCGATCGGCTTGAACAGCCCGGACCGTTCGAGATCCGCCGAGATAAGATTGGCCATGTTGAGGCCGGTCTCTATTTCCTGCGGGGTCGCGCCGAAAAATTCCGGAATGGCGATCGGCATGGGTTCGACCGTGCCGCGCGTGATATCGACGCGAAGCTGCGCCTGCACGGGCGCCGCCGCGGCGGCAGCAAAGACGATCAAGGTGAGGGTGGACAGTCTGGCCAGTCGGGACGGCCGGGCAAATGCCGCAATGCTCAAAAGTTTTTTCATTGTCCAAGCGCTTCCTTGGGATCAAACGTGAAGATGATAGCTTTCCATAAATCGTAATTCTCGTATGGCAGCCGGAGCGGCATACAGGCCGGATCCCGCAGGGCCCGTAGCGCACTCTCGGCGACAGCGCGGAAAAACGGATCGCGTCCGAGCCGCGCGGTGTCCTCGATCCTGGGAACGCCGCCCAGCGATCCGTCCGGGTTGAGCCGTATATTGACCGCCACGCTCATATTGGCGGCATCCTTCGCCCCGGCCTGGATCTTCCAGCAGGGCGTGATCTGCTGGTTGATCGCCTGTGCGAGGCCCGCCGCTATTCTCCGGTCCTCGAGGGCGGAGCGTTTGGGCGCCTCCTCCACCTGTTTTGCGACCCTGGCCGGCGCTTCGGCCTTTGCCTTTTCGGCCGCCCGCTTCTGAAGGTCGAGGTTCTTCAGCAGGGACTGGAATTCGTCCGGCTTCGGCTTCGGCGGTTCGGGCTTGCGCCTGGGCGTCGGCGCCGGGGGCATTTTTGCCGCTACCCGGGTTTCGGGCTCTTTCGGCGGCGCCGGCTTGGCCTTTGGCTTCGGCACAGGCGGGGCTTCCGGTTTCGCCTCGGGCTTGGGCACCGGTTCGGGTTTTACCTCGGGTTTCGCCTCGGGTTTCGCCTCGGGTTTCGGCGGCGCGGGCTCCGGTTTCGCCTCGGCCACCTTCGGCGCAGGCGGCGGGGTGGGACGCGGTGTGGGCGGCGGCGGGGGCTTTTCCGCCGTCTTCGGCGGCTCGGGTTTTTCGGCCGGCGGCTTTTTCGCTGCCGGCCTGGGCGGCGTCTTTTTCTCGGGCGGTTTCGACAGATCCTCGACCGACACGATCTCGACCGAAACCGGCACCACCACCTGGCGGTCTGACCGCAGCATACCGGGCAGGCCGACAATCACGGCGATCAGTATGCCGACATGGAGCAGTCCGGAAAATATGGCACCGTAGCGCATGGTTCACTGTGCCCCTCCGGCGCCGTTCCCCGTCGGTAATTGGGTCAGCAACGCCACGCGGGAAAAGCCCGCCAGATTCACGGTCCCCATAACCTCCATCACCTGCCCATAGGCGATGGCCTTGTCGCCGCGCACGAAAATGCGCGTGTCTTTCTTGTTCTGCGTAATCGCCACCAGCCGCGGTACGAGCTGTTCGAGGGTGATTTTGGTCTCCTGCAGGAAGACCTCGCCCTTCGCATTGACGCTGACCACCAGCGGCTCGTCCTGCCCCACCATCTGGGATGCTTCCGTTTTCGGCAGGTCGACCGGCACGCCAACGGTCATCAGCGGCGCCGAGACCATGAAGACCACGAGCAGCACCAGCATGACATCGACCATCGGCGTCACGTTGATTTCGGACATCGGCACGTATCCGCCCCGTCCTCCCCGCCTGCCGCGGCGGCCGCCGTTTCCGGACATCATCGCCATGGGCTAATCCTCGTCCTCGCTCTGACGCGACAGGATGGTACCGAATTCGCCGGCGAACGCTTCGAGCCGCCCTGCATACCGGTTCAGGTCGGTCGACAGCTTGTTATAGGCGACGACCGCCGGGATCGCGGCGACCAGGCCGAGCGCGGTCGCAAAGAGCGCCTCGGCGATACCGGGGGCCACGACGGCGAGCGACGTGTTCTTGCTGACCGCGATGGCCGCGAAGCTGTTCATGATCCCCCAGACGGTGCCGAACAGGCCGATGAACGGCGCGGTCGAACCGACGGAGGCCAGAAACGTCATGTAGCGTTCAAGCTGTTCGAGCTCCCGGTTGAGCGTGATCTGCATGACGCGATCGATGCGCTCCGACAGGCTGTGATGCTGATCGCTGTCTTTGCCTCCCCGTGACGTCGACCGGCGCCATTCGCGCATCGCGGACGAAAACACGGCCGACATCGGATCGACCGGACGCGATCCGATACGATCGAACAGATCGTCCAGCGACCCGCCGGACCAGAAGCTTTCCTCGAACTGGCTCGCCTGGCGGCGCAGGCGGCGCATCCGCATTATCTTCTCGAAAATAATCGCCCAGCACCAGAAAGAGGCGAGGACAAGCCCGATCATCACTGCCTTGACGATGAAATCCGCCTGCAGGAACAGGCCCCAGATCGACATATCGTGGACGACCGACCCTGCGAGGGCGGCGGACTGGACGGCGGTTGTTTCCATGGAGCTTCCGTTCGTTTCCTAATGTTTCGTTTGGGCGGCGGCGCGATCCAGCGCGAGGCGCAGGTTTTCCGGAATACGCGCCGGACGGCCGTCCGGTTTCAGACAGACCAGCCGTATCTTCATTTCGACGAGGGTCTCGCCGCTGCGCTCTACCAGCTGTTCGAGCCAGAAACTCGCAGCCGCCGATCTGATGCAGCGGGTGCGCACCTCGAGCGCGTTGTCGAGATGCGCCGGACGGACATATTCGGCTTCGCATCGGCGGACGGCGAAAACCAGCCCGTAATCCGCCAGCAGGCTCTGATGGTCGATGCCGAAATCGCGCAGCAGTTCGGTCCGCGCCCGTTCGGCGAAGCGAAGATAGTTGCTGTGATAGACCACGCCGCCCGCATCGGTGTCCTCGTAATAGACCCGGATCGGGAACACGTGCTCGACGCTGATGTCACTCATCGCCGCCATCCCGGGACAGCAGGTCCATCTGAGAATCGTGCCCCTTCGGGGCCGCTACGCCGAGATGACGATAGGCGTTGAGCGTCAGCATCCGGCCGCGCGGCGTGCGCTGCAGCAGGCCGGACTGGAGCAGGAACGGCTCGATCACGTCCTCGATCGCATCGCGCTGTTCGGACAACGCCGCGGCGAGCGTATCGACCCCGACCGGTCCGCCGGCGTAGTTGTCGGCAATGCACAGAAGATAGCGGCGATCCATGGAATCGAGACCGATCTTGTCGACTTCGAGCTGGCCGAGCGCGTGGTCGGCGAGCTTCGCATCTATCGCGTCCGCGCCCGCAACGCCGGCGAAATCGCGGACCCGGCGCAGTAGCCGCACGGCGACGCGCGGCGTGCCGCGCGAACGGGCTGCAACCTCGGTCGCCCCGTCGGCGGTGACGGCAACGCCGAGAACACCGGCGCAGCGCCGGACGATCTTGACCAGATCGTCGATATTGTAAAATTCAAGCCGCAGGGGAATGCCGAACCGTTCGCGCAGCGGCGTCGTCAGAAGGCCCGAACGCGTGGTCGCGCCGACCAGTGTGAATGGCGACAGTTCGATCTGCACGGAGCGCGCCGACGGACCCTCGCCGATGATCAGATCGAGCTTCCCGTCTTCCATCGCCGGATAGAGGATTTCCTCCACCGCCGGATTGAGCCGGTGTATCTCGTCGATGAACAGAACGTCCCGCGGTTCAAGATTGGTCAGGATCGCGGCAAGGTCGCCCGATTTCGCGATCACCGGCCCGGACGTCGCCCGGAAGCCGACACCGAGTTCGCGGGCGACGATCTGCGCCAGCGTGGTTTTGCCGAGACCGGGCGGGCCGTGAAACAGCACATGATCCATCGCCTCGGCGCGGCCGCGCGCGGCCTCGACGAACACGCGCAGGTTCTGGCGCAAAGCGGGCTGCCCGACAAAGTCGTCGAGCTGCTGCGGGCGGACATGGCCTTCGCCGAGATCGTCTTCGCCATAGGCCGGCGCGATGGGTCTTGGGTCGGTCATGCCGTCAGTTCCTTGAGTCCGGCGCGGATCAGATCTTCAACACCGGCATTTTCGCCGATACTGCGCATCGCGCCGTTCACAGCGCCGAAAGCATCTCCCCGACGATAACCGAGATTGACAAGCGCGGAGACAGCATCTTCCATTGCGGCGCGGTCCGCATCGTTGGCGGTAACGGCGCCGGCCATCGCGGGCGCGGCGGACGCAATCCCCCCGACCTTGTCTTTCAGTTCCGTCAGCAGCCGTGTGGCGAGCTTCGGGCCGACCCCGGGGGCGCGGGTGATCATGCCCTTCTCCTGGGACAGGATCGCATCGGTCAGTTCCTTCGGCCCGAGCACCGACTGGATGCCGAGCCCGACCCTTGCGCCGACGCCCTGTACGGTCGTCAGCAGCCTGAACCATTCGCGCTCGGCCTGGTCGAGGAATCCGTAGAGATGGATATGGTCTTCGCGGATATGGGTTTCGATCACGAAGGAGACGGCCTCGCCGGTGCCGGGCAGCTGCGCCAGGGTGCGCGTCGAACAGAACACCAGATAGCCGACGCCGCCCACATCGATCACTGCCCAGTCGTCGCCGATGGAATCGAGAATGCCGGTCAGCTTGGCGATCATGCGGACTGCCTCAACGCGGATTGGCCGAGAGGATGCACGCGCCGGTGATGGGCATGACAAATGGCGACGGCAAGCGCGTCCGCCGCATCCGGCGTTCCGGGCCTGGCGCCCGGCAGCAGGATATTGATCATGGCCTGCACCTGGTTCTTGTCGGCATGGCCCGTGCCGACAAGCGATTTCTTGATCAGGTTGGCGGCATATTCGGCGACCGGCAGGCCGCGCTGCGCCGGCGCCAGCATAACCACGCCGCGCGCCTGACCGAGCTTCAGCGTCGAGGCCGGATTCTTGTTCACGAAAGTTTCCTCGACGGCGGCTTCTGCCGGCTCGTAGGTCGCAATCACGTCGGTCAGCGCCGTGAACAGCTGCGACAGACGATCTGCGAGGGGTGCCTTGGCATCGGAGGTAACGGCGCCGCTCGCGACGTGAACCAGGCTATTCCCCTCGACCTCGATGACGCCCCAGCCTGAGCGGCGCAAACCGGGATCGAGACCAATCAACCTGATACGCATCCCGCGAATTTCCCTCAGCCGGCGAGTTTTGCGAGAGCGTCGTCGTCGATCTCGAAGTTGGAGGACACGTTCTGCACGTCGTCATTGTCTTCGAGCGCATCGATCAGCTTGAGCATCGTGCCCGCGCTGTCGGCATCGAGTTCGATCGTGTTCTGCGGTTTCCAGGACAAAGCCGCGGATTCGGCGGCGCCGAACTTCGCTTCCAGTCCGTCGCGCACCTCGTTGAAATCGGTGACCGCGCAAATGATCTCATGACCGTCCTCGCTGGACTGAACGTCCTGCGCGCCTGCCTCGAGAGCCGCTTCGAAAACTTCATCGGCGGACGCGATATCGGCCGGATAGAGTATCTGGCCGACCTGATCGAACATAAAATTGACGCTGCCGGTCTCTCCGAGGTTGCCGCCATGCTTGGTAAAGGCGGCGCGCACGTCGCTGGCGGTCCGGTTGCGGTTGTCGGTCAGCGCCTCGACGATCACCGCGACCCCTTTCGGACCATAGCCTTCGTAGCGGATTTCCTCGTACTGCTCGGTTTCCTCGTTGCCGGCGCCGCGCGCGATGGCGCGTTCCATGGTGTCTTTCGCCATGTTGGCGGTTTTGGACGCGGCGATCGCGGCGCGCAGACGCGGATTCGCATCCGGGTCATCGCCGCTTTTTGCCGCCACTGTCAGTTCACGGATCAGCTTGGTAAAAACCTTGGCGCGCTTCGCGTCCTGCGCCCCTTTTCTGAACTGGATATTCTTGAATTTGGAATGGCCCGCCATGATCGCTCCGTAAGATGCCCGTAAAGTGCCGCGAAATTACACCATATCTGGTGCAAATGCGACCCTGAACCCCCACATTTCCGCGTGATTCGGGCGCCGGTGAAAAGGTATAGGGGGATAATGTGGCAGGAATGGGGCGGGCAGAGAGCCGTCGGGAACGGGTGGCCTCAGGAAAGCCTTTCGAACAGGCTGGTATCGGTCAGGGCATCCATCGAGATGATCTTGATGGTGCGCGGATCGCCCGGACGCACGAGACGTGCGTGGGGTTCGGGCGCGACCGTGGGCGCCGGACCGATATATTCCCATGTGCCCCCGCCGACCGCTCTGAAAAGCTGTCCGTCAGGAATTTCATGGCGTCGGGCGCGGCTGGATCCGAACATATCTACAACTCACATATTCAATGAAGCGGGACAATACAGCGAGAAGCCCCCCGGCGTCGAATGAATTGCACGGCTATCGCCGAAAATTCTCATGAAACACGGGAATCCGCTCTCCATCAGCCGGGGATGGACAAAACCGCCCGAACCGCGCGGTGGTCGCTTACCTCCCGACCGCCATGGTGACCGGTTTCCAGCGTCCCGACGGGCCCGGATTCCGCGGCCCGAACCGTCAGAATATGATCGATACAGCCCGGCCGGCCGTCGGACGGCGGATCGACCAGCGTCGGGGTGGCGGGCGCATTTGGGACGTCATGCCGGGCATTCCGGATCGTCAGTCCCGGCAGCGCCGCCGCGACCGGGGCGAGCCAGCCATCGTCGACAGCATCGTTGAAATCGCCGCCGGCAATGACCGGCCCGTTTATGCCGTCCGGCAATGCCGACAGGGCGGCGATCAGTTGCTGCCGACGCAGCGCCGCGGCATCCGGCAGATGCGTCAGATGCAGGTTGAGAACGGTCACGGGCGCGGCGCCGCCAATCCGCACAATTTGTGCCATTCGCTCCCCGTCGCGCGGATCGTCCGGCAGTGCGACGGGCGACGACGACAAAATTTCCGCCCTGGCCAGCACGGCGAGCCCGGATTGCGACAGCACGTCCCCGCCCTCAAAGGGCCGCATTTTCTTCCGCGCAGGATGAAACGCACAGTGCAGTCCGAGAGCGGCGGACAGGGTATCGGCGGTACAAAGCCCGCGCGACGGCACGGCAAAGACTTCCTGCAAAAGCACGATATCGGGATCAAGCCCTGCCAGCAGATCGATGGTCGTCGCCATCCGGGCGGGATAATCGCCCTCCCCCTTCCAGGTGTTCAGCGTGACGATGGAAATTCCCTGCATCGCAGCCGGTCACCCGCGGCGGTTCAGGAGACGGCCTGTTCCGGCATCTCCCCGCGCAACCGACCGCCGGTACGGATCGGGCGGATATCGGTTGCCAGCCCGGTGCCGTCGTCGATATCGACCAGAACGGCGCACAACGTGGCTTCCTCCGCCGCCGCTTCCATCCGTGCCGTGGGCATCTTGCGCACGAAGCGCTCGACCGAGATTTCCTTGCGGATGCCGATGACGGAATCGTAGTCGCCGCACATGCCGAGATCGGTCTGGTAGGCGGTGCCGCCCGGGAAAACCTGCGCATCCGCTGTCGGCACATGGGTGTGGGTGCCGACGACCACGGATACCTTGCCGTCAACGAAATGACCCATCGCCATTTTCTCGCTCGATGCCTCGCCGTGGAAATCGAGAATGATGGCATCGGCATTCGCGCCGAGCCGCCAGGTATTGAGCATCGCCGTGATCGCCGCGAACGGATCGTCCAGCGGATCCATGAACAGCCGCGCCATCAGGTGCATCACGACGATGCGCCGTCCGCGCGCGTCCCTGAATTCGGCGACCCCCCGTCCCGGCGTGCCGGCGGGGAAGTTATCGGGCCGCAAAATCCGCGGCTCCCGGTCGAAATGGGGAATGATATCTCGCTGGTCCCAGACGTGATTGCCCGTGGTGATCACATCGACGCCGACGCCGTAGAATTCGTCGCAGATCTTCGGCGTGATGCCGAACCCGCCTGCCGCGTTCTCGCCATTGACGATCACGAAATCGAGGCCGTAGCGGTCGCGCAGCATGGGGACGTACTTGACCACGGCCTTGCGCCCGGTCCGCCCGACCACATCGCCGCATAACAGAACACGCATAGATAATAACTTCCTTACTTGCCGACGCGAAGAGTGCGCCGGTCGGTGATAATCATATCGAGAATCTCGTCGCCCGTATGCCCCGGGACGGATGAAATTTCCTGTTCGTCATAGCCGACGCCGACGGCAACAACGTCGCCGCCCGCGCGCAGGGCGCGGAGCGAGCGGTCGTAATAGCCCCCGCCATAGCCGAGGCGGTTGCCGGCGGCATCGAACGCAAGCAGCGGCGCCACCACGATGTCGGGCACAAGAATCCGGGCGTCCGCGGCCGGTTCGTGGACGCCGAAGGTCCCCGGCGCCAGCGCATCGCCGGTGCGCCACTCGCGGAACACGAGCGCTGCGTCCCGCCCCGACATGACCGGCAAGGCCGTCCGCGCGCCCTCGGCGGCAAGCGCATCGATGAGGTCGCGCACGTCAACCTCGTCGCGCATCGGCCAGTAGAGCGACACCACGGCTCCGGACAGCTTTCCGGCAAATGCCGCGACCAAGCGGTGCGGCCGCGCGGCCCCCGCGATTTCGCGGCGGCCTGCGTAAACCGCCGGGGGGGGGTTTGCGCCTTCTGCGCGCCGGGCCTGCTTGGCGGCGGCGAAAGGGATATGGTCGGATGTCACGTCGGGGTTCCGGAAAAATAAGTTGGCTTTGAAGCCCGGGAGCTGTGAAACCCGCGGGGCTGTGAAGCGCGAAAGCTGCAAAGCGCGGGCGGCGGAGCCATCACAGCCGGCAGTCTATGTTATCCTCTGTGGCCTGTACGAGACAGGTGGGTGCCGCGTGCTGAGACCAAGATCCCCGCAGAGACAGCTCCCGAGAGAGATGTATTGGCCCCAGGGATGTAGAGACCCATCGCACCGGACAGCCCCGCCAGGAACGCATCCTAGTGTATAAATTGTAAACTCCTAATGGATAAACAAGTTTAAACTGCCGACAGAAAAACCGGACCGCGATCCTCCGTGAAAGATCGCATCCCGAGGGCGGCAATTGCGGCTTAGTCGGCGGCGGGCGCGCCGCCCCCCAGGCCCGCCGTCGCGGCTTCTATCCGTGCCGCCACAGCATCGACAATTTCGGCGACGCGGTCTTCAAGCTGTTGCGGCGAAACGGCCGATTCGGCCTCGGTTTTGGTTTTTTTCAGCTCGGCATAGGTCTCAGCAAGCTCGTCGGCGATCATGAGCGAGACCATCACCAGCAAACGGGAATCGCCGACCTGGCCGACGGCGGCGACAAGCTCCTTGACCCGCCGGTCAACATATTCGCCAAGCTGGGCCAGGTGCGCCTCTTCCCCGTCCCCGCAGGCAATCTGGTAGGTTCGTCCGTTAACGGCGACATCGACCTGCGGCATGTCAGTCTTCCAGTATTGTCTTGATCCGCGCGATTGCGCCGTCGAGACGTTGGGCGACAGCTTTGTTCGCCTGTTCCAGTTCGGTGGTGCGCGCCTGCGCCGCTGCAAGCTCCGCCGCGACCGCGGGATCGGGTGCGGACGCAGTTGCCGTCGCCGTTGACGAAGACGCAACGGCCCGTGCCGCTTCCTCCAGTCCTGCGACTGCGCGCTGCAAGCGCTGTTCTGCTTCATCCAGTTTCGACATGAAAGCGCGTAAACCGCCGATTTTTCGTTGTTTTTGCACCATACGATGCCCATCAAAGCCACGTCAACCGGCCCGTTATGCCCCGGCTTCGGCCCGAATCGCCCCATCCGCGCCCATTGAAAACCCCGGAATTCCGCCCCCGGCGTCCAATCGACCGATTGAATTGCCCGCGCCTTTACGCTAAGCAGTGGCAACCTATCAATCGAGGAATCCGAACATGCGCGTCAGTCAGAAAGTCAAAAAAATTCTAGCCGGTTACGAAAGTGACAATCCCGGAACAAAGGGGAATCTGGCGCGGATATTGATGGAGGGAAAACTGGGCGGCACCGGCAAGCTCGTCATCCTCCCCGTCGACCAGGGCTTCGAGCACGGCCCGGCGCGCAGCTTTGCGCCCAATCCCGCAGGGTACGACCCGCACTACCATTACCAGCTCGCCGTCGATGCCGGCCTGTCGGCCTATGCGGCCCCGCTCGGCATGCTCGAAGCGGGCGCCGACACATTCGCGGGCGCGATCCCGACGATCCTCAAATGCAATTCCGCCAATTCGCTGGCGACCGAAAAAGACCAGGCCGTCACCGCGTCGGTCAACGATGCGCTGCGCCTCGGCTGCGCCGCGATCGGGTTCACGATCTATCCCGGTTCCGAATACCAGTTCGAACTGATGGAAGAGATCCGCGAGCTGGCGGAAGAAGCAAAGTCCGTGGGTCTCGCCGTTGTCCTGTGGTCCTATCCGCGCGGCGGCATGGTGACCAAGGAAGGCGAAACCGCGATGGATATCTGCGCCTATGCGGCGCATATGGCCGCGTTGATGGGCGCGCATATCATCAAGGTCAAACCGCCGACGGATGCCCTGTTCCTGGACCCCGCGAAGAAGGTCTACAAGGACCAAAAGATTCCCGTAAAGACGTTGACCCAGCGGATCGAGCATGTCGTGCAGTCCTGCTTCAACGGCCGGCGCATTGTCGTGTTCTCCGGCGGCGAAGCGAAGGACCTGAAAGGCATCTATGCCGAAGCCAAGGCCATCCGCGACGGCGGCGGCAACGGATCGATCATCGGTCGCAACACCTTCCAGCGTCCGAAGGAAGAGGCGCTGGCGATGCTGGGCGAGATCATCAAGATCTATCAGGGCAAGGCGTAACCCCATTCGCGCCGAATCCTGCCAGCTCTACCTGATCACCCCGCCGTCTTTCGACGCGGGGGGACCGGAAGCCTTTGCAGAAATCCTGACAGCGGCGCTGGATGCGGGCGACGTCGCCTGCATCCAGCTTCGCCTGAAAGACGTGTCGGACGACGACATCCGGCGCGCCTGTGACGTCCTGCGACCCGTCGCGCAGGATCGCGATGTCGCCTTTATCCTGAACGACCGTGCCGATCTCGCCGCCGAGACGGGATGCGACGGCGTCCATATAGGCCAGGAAGACACTCCCTATGACGAAGCAAGGCGGATTATGGGGAACGAGGCCATCGTCGGCGTCACCTGCAAGGCCGACCGCGACCTGGCCTTCGAAGCGGGCGAACGCGGCGCCGATTACGTCGCCTTCGGCGCGTTCTTTCCGTCCACGACCAAACAGATCACCATCCCTGCGGATACCGAAATTCTGACCTGGTGGCAGGAAATGATGGTTGTCCCCTGTGTCGCGATCGGCGGAATCACGGTCGAAAACTGCGAGACGATTATCGAGGCCGGCGCGGATTTCCTCGCCGTCGGCGGCGGTGTCTGGAACTACAAAGACGGCCCCGCAGCCGCGGTAAAGGCGTTCAACGAAAAAATGGCCGGTTAGGCTTCGTTGTCAAACAACCGCGTCAAACGTCGGGATCAGACGCCGGCATCTGCCACCGGCGCCCACAGCACATCCTC
Organism: Rhodospirillaceae bacterium; assembly: GCA_038120765.1. Lineage (GTDB taxonomy): Bacteria > Pseudomonadota > Alphaproteobacteria > MPNO01 > UBA830 > CAXBCP01. The sequence continues at coordinate 51,658 of JAYOMI010000007.1, read as the reverse complement.
GATCCGTTCCGCCCCGGTGGCCAGCATCACCAGCCGGTCGAAGCCGAGCGCAATGCCGGCGCAGTCGGGGATGCCGCTTTCCAGCGCTGCCAGAAAATCCTCATCCACCGGATAGGGCGCGCGGCCCTCGGCAACGCGCTGCGCCGTCATCGCGGCGAACCGTGTCCGCTGTTCCGCGGCATCGGTGAGTTCGCCATATCCGTTGGCGAGTTCGAGCCCGCAGATAAATATCTCGAACCGGTCGGAGACGCGCCCGTCTTCCGGCGACAGCCGCGCCAGCGCCGCCATCGACGCCGGATAGGAATGCAGCACGGTCGCGGTGCCGATTCCGAGATTGGGCTCGATCCGGTCGAGATAGATGCGAAAGAAGATATCCTCCCAGGTATCGTTGGCCGCCGTGCGCACGCCGAGCCCGTCGGCATACATGCACAGCATGTCCGTATCCGGGTTCAGCGGATCCTCCGCCGTCGCCAGCAGGTCGATCCCGGCATAGCGCTCGAACGCTGCCTGCACCGACAGGAATTCCCACGGCTTGCCGAGATCGCAGATCACATCGCCGCGCCGTGCGACCGGACCGCAGGCGGCACATATGAACGCGGCGGCCTCTTCGGCGATATCCCGCCAGTCCGCGCCGGTGCGGTACCATTCGAGCATGGTGAATTCGGGATGGTGCCGGGCCGAGCGCTCGCCGTCGCGGAAAACGCGGGCAAGCTGGAAAATCCGCTGCATCCCCGCCGCCAGCAGTTTTTTCATCGCGAATTCGGGCGAGGTATGCAGATAGACCGGCCGGCGCGCGCCATGGGGCTCGCCGAGCGAGGTTTCGAACGCCGTCAGATGCGGCTCCATACCCGGCGAGACCTGCAGCACGGGCGTTTCGACCTCGACATAGCCGCGCCGGTCGAAGAACTCGCGGACGGATTTGACCATGTCGGCGCGGCGGACGAGAGCATCCGCCCGGTCTTCGAAACGGTCGGGATGCCACCAGGCGGTGCGGGCGGCGGGATTTTCGGACGGGGTTTCGTAATTTTTCATGGCGGCGATAATGCCCCATCAACACAGGGAACGTCACCTTTGTCATCGACCATGCCCATTCCGGTCTGCGCGCCATGAAATCCGCCACGCTGCGCTCGGGCACCGACCTGTTCCGGGCCGGGCTCACCGCCGAATCGGAAATCGCGGCGCTGGATGCCGTCGGTGCCGAATACAGCATCGCGGTGCCGGCGGGACTTGCGGCGCTTATAGACCGGTCGAATCCGGACGATCCCATCGCCCGACAGTTCGTGCCCGACCCGGCAGAGCTGGTCCGGCGCGACGACGAACTGGAAGACCCGATCGGCGACGAGACCCACTCGCCGGTGCGCGGACTCGTCCATCGCTATCCCGACCGCGTGCTGCTGATGCCGACCCTCGCCTGCCCGGTCTATTGCCGCTACTGCTTTCGCCGCGACCGCGTGGGGCGGGCGGCCGGCGCGCCGACAGCGGACGATCTGGACATCGCTTTCCGCTATATCGAAGATCATCCCGGCATCCGCGAAGTCATCCTGACCGGCGGCGATCCGCTGTCGCTGTCCGACGCGCGCCTGGCCGGCATCGTTGCCCGCCTGAACAGCATTCCGCACCTCAACAACCTGCGCATCCACACACGGGTGCCGGTCGTCCTCCCCGGCCGCGTAACCGACGGGCTGATCGCCGCCCTGACGTCGGACATGCCTGTCTGGATGGCACTGCACACCAACCATGCGAACGAACTGACGAACGATGTCGCCGCCGCCTGCGACAGGTTGACCCGGGCCGGCATCCCGCTGCTGTCGCAGACGGTTCTGCTGAAGGGCGTGAATGACAGCATCGGGGTCCTGACCGACCTGATGCGCCGCCTGATTGCGCTCAAGATCAAACCCTATTACCTGCACCATCCGGACCGGGCCCGCGGGACCGCAAAATTCCGCCTGACGCTGGCAGAAGGACAGGCGCTGGTTGCCGGGCTGCGGGGCAATATTTCCGGCCTGTGCCAGCCGACCTATGTGGTCGATATTCCGGGCGGGCACGGCAAAACGCCCGTCGCGGGCCTTGCGCCATCGGACGCTCCGCCGGGGTCATCTGCCGGGTCGCCAGGCAAAACATGGAAACTGCGCGATTTCCGCGGCGAAACGCACGATTACGTCGATAAATAACCCCGGTTTCAGCGATACCGATGCGATTGCCTATTCCGGGGCAAGCTGATAGTTTCCGCCGCCCTTACCCGGAAAACTTTCAAAGCGGAACTGCAGGATGAAGATCCAGGCCAATACCATTCGACCCGGCAACGTCATCGAGTACGGCGACAAGCAATGGCGCGTGCTCAAAACCGAGATTTTGCTGCCCGGCAAGGGCAATGCCTTTATCCAGGTCGAAATGCGCGATCTGAAGTCCGGCAACAAGACCAACGAGCGGTTCCGGACGGCGGAAACCGTCGAAAAGCTGATGGTCGAGGAAAAGGACGCGACGTATCTGTACGCCGAAGACGACAAGATGATGTTCATGGACAGCGAATCCTATGAACAGTTCTCGCTCGACAGGGATGTCATCGGGGATTCCGCCGCGTTTCTCCAGGACGGCATGGTTGTCGTTGCGGAACTGATCGACGGCGTTGTCGCCGGCGCGAAACTGCCACAGCATGTCACGATGGAAGTGATCGAAGCGGACCCGGTGGTCAAAGGACAGACCGCGTCGTCTTCCTACAAGCCCGCCGTTGTCGAGAACAGCGTCCGCGTGATGGTCCCGCCGCATATCGAAGCCGGCACGCGGATCGTCGTGAACACCGAAGATTCGTCCTACGTCGAGCGCGCCAAGGACTGATACCGCTCCATCTGCCGGCATGCCTGAAAATACAGGCCCGGTATTGCAGGAAAGCCTGAAACGCAATGTCGATGCCGACCCCCCTGATCAATGTGATGAACAACGCCGCCCGCAAGGCATCGCGCCTGCTGATGCGCGATTTCGGCGAGGTCGAGCAGCTTCAGGTTTCCCGCAAGGGGCCCGGCGATTTCGTGTCCGAAGCGGACAAGCGCACCGAACAGATCCTGCACGAGGAACTGCACAAGGCGCGTCCGGGTTTCGGCTTCCTGATGGAAGAAGGCGGCGCGATCGAGGGCGACAACGCGAGCGAGCGCTGGATTATCGATCCGATCGACGGGACGACGAATTTCCTCCACGGGATTCCGCATTTTGCGATCTCCATCGCTGTCGAGCGGGAAAAGGAACTGATCGCCGGGATGGTTTACGAGCCTGTCCGGGACGAGGTTTTCTGGGCGGAACGCAATGAAGGCGCCTATCTGAACCGACAGCGCCTGCGGGTCTCCGGACGCAGCGATATGCGCGATGCGCTGCTCGCGACAGGCATTCCTTTCGGTAACCGGCCCGGCAAGAAATCCTTCTCCGCCATGCTCAATGCCGTGATGAGCCGCACCGCCGGCGTCCGCCGCCAGGGCTCCGCGGCGCTCGACCTCGCATATGTCGCGGCCGGACGTTATGAAGGTTTCTGGGAAACGGCGCTTTCACCGTGGGATATCGCAGGCGGCATCGTGATCGTCCGTGAGGCCGGCGGGCTGGTCAGCCAGATCGACGGGCGCGACAACATGCTGTACGGCGAGTCCATTCTTGCCGCAAACCAGCAGCTTTATGACCCGCTGCGAAAAATGCTGATGGAAGCGGTCCGCAACGAAGGGCTAAAGCTCAGCGATTGACCCGTTATTTCAATGGGTTGCTTGCTTAACGCCACGCCAAAGCGGTTGTCGCCGCACCCGCTCTCGGTTATGTTGCCCTGTCCGGCGCCTCCGCATCAGGCCCGGTTACGCGTTCATTATTCGGGTTGGAAATGATGGCTTCCAGATTTGGGCGGCACTTAGCGGCCGCTGCACCGCGCGCTTTCACCGCGGCGGCACTCGCTCTCCTGACCACCGGACTTGTCGCCCCGACGGCGCAGGCACAACGCGACGCAGGGTCGGTAACAGTCGATCTCAGCGTGCTCGATTCGCTTGGCACGCCTCAGAATGTGCCGCAACTGCTTCGGCCGGGCGTTCGCTCGCTGCTGATGCCGAATACCCGCCAGAACAGCGGCGCCCGGTTTGCGCTGGCCGCGCCCGCGATGCCAAACAGTAACGGTGCGCCGGACTCCAGCGGCCTGACGCTGAAACCGCCGTCGCAGATGCGGCCTGCCGCGACCGCCCGCCCGGCACCTGCGCGAACCACGCAACCGCGGCCTGTCGCCAAACCCGCCGCGCCGCGCGTCACGCCCCCTGCCCCTCCGGCGATGGCGGCGAAGCCCCCGGCGCCGCCCACAGTACCGTCGCCCCCCGCCATTCCGGAGCGTGCGGGCACGCCGCCCCTGCCCGTTTCGCCGCCGACTGCGCCGTCGGGCATAGCCAGTGTCCCGCCAGCGCCGCCGCCTCCGGCGCCGCCACCTGCCCCGCCCGCAATACCGGCGACGCGGCCGGACCCGTCGCCCGCCGCACAAACGCCCCCGACACAGACAGCCGCGCTGAGATCGGCCCCGGCGACCGGCGGAAAACTGAATGCCGGGCAGCAGTTCCGGCTGATGTTCGGCGCCGGCGAGGCCGCGGTCGAAAAAGCCGCCGCGGAGCAGCTCGACAACATTGCGAAATCGCTCAAGAGCGACGAGACATTGCGCATCCAGCTTCTGGCCTTTTCGGGCGGCAGCGCGCAAACGCCGAGCCAGGCCCGGCGGATGTCCCTGTCGCGGGCGCTTGCCGTCCGTTCGCACCTGATCAAGGAAGGCGTGCGTAGCACTCGGGTCGATGTGCGGGCTCTCGGGAACAAATCCGAAGGCGGGCCGCCTGACCGGGTCGACGTTATCGTCACCACACGCTAATGCGCGATCGATGCCCGCATCCCGAGATATCCCGCTGACAGACAGCTGACGGAGCCAACCTGAAGATGACCCACCCGCGGCGCTACCTGATCCGAATGGTCGTCTTCCTTGTTGCCGTGATCGGCCTCGCCGGGGTTCTGTCGGGCGGCATTCGCGATGCCTTCATGGCAAACGCCGCGCTGAACGGCCTGATCGTCGGCGTCCTGATTCTCGGCATCGTCTATATTTTCCGCACCGTCTTCGTGCTGACCAGCGATGTCGCCTGGCTGGAAAGTTTCCGCGCCGGCCAGCCGGCCCTGTCGGGCGCGCCGGAACCGCGCATGCTCGCACCGATGGCGGCCATGCTCGGCGAACGCACAGCCCGGTTCAGCCTGTCGACGATATCGATGCGCTCGCTTCTGGACGGGCTCGCCTCCCGACTGGACGAATCCCGCGATATCTCGCGCTATCTTATCGGCCTGCTCATCTTTCTCGGTCTGTTGGGGACTTTCTGGGGGCTGCTGCAGACCATCGGCGCGGTCAGCAACGTCATCGCGACCCTCAATGTCGGGTCGGGCGAAATAGGCACGGTGTTCGACGACCTCAAGAAAGGCCTGCAGGCGCCGTTATCGGGCATGGGGACGGCGTTCTCGTCGTCGCTGTTCGGCCTCGCTGGCTCGCTGGTGCTCGGCTTCCTGGAACTCCAGGCGGGTCAGGCGCAGAACCGGTTCTACAACGACCTGGAGGACTGGCTGTCGGGCCAGACACGGCTCGGCTCCGGCGCCTCCATCGGCGAAGGCGACCAGTCCGTGCCGGCCTACGTTCAGGCGTTGCTGGAACAGACGGCAGACGGGCTCGAAAACCTGCAACGCACCCTCCAACGGGGCGAGGAATCGCGGATCGGTGCGAATACCGGCATCAGCAAGCTTGCTGACCGTCTTGGCACCCTGACCGACCAGATGAAGACCGAACAGAACCTGATGGTCAAACTGGCGGAGAGCCAGATGGACCTGAAACCTATCCTGTCGAGACTGGACGAGCATTTGAGCCGGCCGGCGCTCGGCGGCGGTGCCGGGAGCGACGAGGTGCCGACCCATATCCGCAATATCGACATCCATCTTGCCCGGCTGCTCGAAGAAACCGCCACGGGGCGAACCGAGATGATCGACGAACTGCGGAACGAGATCCGGGTCCTGTCGCGCACGCTCGCGGCGATTGCCGAAAAAGCGGGCCGATAGGCCCGCGGCGGGGGAAGATTTAAATGCCCGGCGCATTAAGGCGACGTCGATCCTCCCTCGATATATGGCCGGGCTTTGTCGATGCGCTCTCGGCGTTGCTGATCATCATCATTTTCCTGCTGATGGTATTTACCCTGGCGCAGTTTTTCCTGAGCGAAATGCTGTCGGGGCGCAATCAGGCGCTGGACCGCCTGAACCGGCAGGTGGCCGAGCTGGGCGAGATGCTGTCGCTGGAACGTTCGGCCAATGTCCGGCTCCGCGACGAGGTATCCCAGCTATCGGCCGATCTATCCGCTTCGAGCGCGACGCGCGAACGCCTGTCGAGCCAGCTTTCCGAATTGCTGCCCCAGAAGGACGCGCTGGAATCGATGCTGGCGGACGCGACGCGCGCGCGCGACGACCTGCAGGGCAAACTCGATACCGCGCTTGCCATGGCCGACAAATCCGCCGCGGAGCTGGAGGAAGCGCGAAAATCGGTGACGGCCGACAAAGCAACAATTGAAGCCCAGCTCGGTGAAATCGCCCAGCTCAACCGCGACCTGAAGGCGCTGCGGGAACTCCGGACGGACCTGGAAAAGCAGGTCGGCGACCTTGCCGCCACGGTGCAGGCCCGCGACACCTCCCTGACGGCGCTGCGCGACCGGTCGAAGGAACTCGAAGCGAAGCTCTCCACCGAACAGGAGCGCACGGCGCTCGCACAGAAGGATATCGCGCAGAAAGACCTCACCATCAGGGAGCTTGGCGAACAGGCGCAGCGGATCGGCGAGGACCTGACCGAAGAACAGCGCGAAAGCGCGGAGGCCAAAAAACAGGTCGCGGCGCTGAACCTTCAACTGGTGGCACTGCGGCGCCAGCTTGCGCGGCTCAACGCCGCCCTTGGCGCTTCCGAAGCCAAGGCGGCGGAACAGAACGTGCAGATCGCCGCCCTCGGCAAACGACTGAACCAGGCGCTTGCCAACAAGGTCGCGGAACTTGCCCGCTACCGTTCGGAATTTTTCGGCCGGTTGCGCGAAGCGCTGGGCGACCAGCAGGATATCCGGATCGTCGGCGACCGCTTCGTGTTCCAGTCGGAAGTGCTGTTTCCATCCGCCTCCTCGGACCTCAATCCCGGCGGCCGCGACCAGATAGCGCAACTCGCAAAGACGCTGATTGAAATCTCGAACCGCATACCGGATGAGCTTAACTGGGTTCTGCGGGTCGACGGCCACACCGACAGCCTGCCGATACGGACCGCGCAATTTCCCTCCAACTGGGAACTGTCATCGGCCCGGGCGATCGCGGTCGTGAAACAGCTGCGCGCATACGGGGTGCCGGCCAAACGGCTTGTCGCCGCCGGATTCGGCCAGTTTCAGCCGCTTGACGACCAGAACGACGAGGTCGCCTATCGCCGCAACCGGCGCATCGAGTTCAAGCTGACGCAGCGCTGAGAGCAAAACCCCGCCGATCCGGGGCGACGCCGCGGGTTTTTGTTGCAATGCCCCCGCCCATTCCCTATAACCCGCTGACTTTCGCAGGAGAAATGCGTTGAAAAAAGATATTCACCCCGATTACCACGAAATCAACGTCGTGATGACCGATGGTACGACCTACAAGACCCGCTCCACATGGGGCGCCCCGGGCGACACCATGAAGCTCGATATCGATTCCAAGTCGCACCCGGCATGGACCGGCGGTTCACAGCGCCTTGTCGATACCGGCGGACAGGTGGCGAAGTTCAACAAACGCTTCCAGGGAATGGGTCTCGGCAGCGGCAGCTAAAAACCGGTTACGGTTCCAGGCCCCGAAAATGCAAAAAGGACGCCCCTGGCGTCCTTTTTTGCGTTCACGGATCATTCGCCGATTTCAGGTGCCGCAGCAGCGATTTCGCGTCAGCCGGCCTGTTTTGACGCCATTTCGCGCAGGCTGATCACCTGATCGTACAGCCGGCGGCTGCGATCCATATATCCGCGGATTTCCACCGGCAGAGGCGCACCGTCTGCGGCGGCGACGCGACCGGCATCAATCCGCGTCAGCAGCCCGTCCGCGCGGGTTTCCGCCTCTTCGGGGGTTATTTCGCCCGCAGCCACTGCCTTTTGCAGCAAGAGCCACGCCATAGCCTCTGTCAGATCACGCGTAACCGACGAAATCTCCTTGACGATCCGCGCCCGCACATCGGGAGCGCGGTCGGCATTCGGGTCTTCGGGCGCCGCCTGCACCTCCGCGAGAAAATCGCGCAGTTCGGTCATCAGCGACAGCGTGTCCTGATAAGCGTCTTCAATAAAGGCTGCAAGCGGACCGGACATGTCGTTTCGTTCCATATTTGGCTGGTTTTTCATCCTGAGAGGATGTTTACCTTACCGTTTATGCCCTGAACAAAGCGTAAACTAAAAAAAGAGCCGCCCCGGAGGGCGGCTCAAGTCAACAGGGAGGCGTCAAAAGGATGGGATGAGGATCCTTTTCGACGGCCCGGTCGCCCGGACCGTCAAAAAAGAAGATAAGGCCGAAATGGTTAACAAAAATTTAAAACACCGGGGAAATTTTCATAAAACTCAACCTGGCATAATTCTCGTGCGCCAGGGATTTCGTACTTTTTCTATTATAAATCAATATGTTATGAATTTTTACTGCAAGACTCAAAGGAAGGTCACCCGATCTTGAAATAAATTAATTCCCGAAACGCGTTAATTTTTCCGCTTTGGGCCGCTTTTGGGCCGCGACGGTCCGGTTCAGGATTTGAAGATCGATTCCACCCCGGCCCGATGGGCCTCTTTGCGGGCGATTTCGGCACGAACCCGCTCGATCTCTTCCTCCATCTCCGCAATATACTCGTGCAGTTCCTCGATTGAGATCGGATCGAGGTCCCGTTTGGGTTTCGGCATGTTTTTCGGTAGATCGTCGTTTTCCAGCACCTGCAATTCTCCTCTCTCCGGGCTTGCCAGTGTGCCGCCGAGGCGATAGACCTGCAACCTTAGTTTCCATCATTTCCGAGCGTTGATGTCCGTGTCTTACGAGATACCCGATACCATGACCGTCATCCAGATCGCCGAGTTCGGCGGCCCCGAGGTATTGAAGCCTGCGAAACGTCCGACCCCGGTGCCGGGCGCGGATGAAGTGCTCGTGAAGACCGCGGCCGTGGGCGTGAATTTTCCGGACACCATGCAGCGCAAGGGGGCCTACCCGCCCCCGCCCGGCACGACCGATATTCCGGGCCTCGAACTCGCCGGCACCGTCGTCGCGGTCGGCAGCGGCGTCACGGAATGCGCACCCGGCGACGAGGTCTGCGCCCTTGTCTCCGGCGGCGCCTATGCCGAGTACTGCGTCGTTCCCACCGCAACGGCCCTGCCGTTGCCCAAGGGTTACGATATGCTGAAAGCCGCGGCCATCCCGGAGAATTTCTTCACCGTCTGGACGAACCTGTTCGACGGCGTGCATCTGACGGCGGGTGATACCATTCTGATTCATGGCGGATCGGGCGGTATCGGCACCGCCGCCATACAGGTCGCGAAGGCCTTCGGCGCAACGGTCTTCACCACGGCGCGGAACGCCGAAAAGTGCAAAGCCTGCGAAGAGCTCGGTGCGACCCGCGCGATCAACTATACCGAGGAAGACTTCGTCGAGGTCGTCAAGGAAGCGACCGGCGGCATCGGCTGTTCGGTCGTGATGGATATGGTCGGCGGCGATTATTTCAACCGGAACCTCGAAGTCCTTGCGCCCGATGGCCGCATGGTGCAGGTCGCGGTACAGAAAGGCGCCAAGGTCGAACTGTTCATACCGACCATCATGGCCAAGCGGATTCACTACACCGGATCCACGCTGCGCCCGAGGACGACCGAACAAAAAGGGGCGGTCGCGAAGGCGGTGTACGAGAATCTCTGGCCGTTATTCGAAAAAGGCGATATCAAGCCTCTGATTTTTAAAACCTTCCCGCTGGAGAATGCCGCCGAGGCCCACGCCTTGATGGCATCGAGCAGCCATATCGGGAAGATAATGCTGACGGTCGAAGACGCAGGCTGACGCCCGCGCCGTATGACGGTCTTCAATCTGGACACCGAACGTAGCAAGAGAGCACAACGTTATGAGCCGTGACGCAAACGAAAGCACCAAGCCGCTGATGCCGAAAGCCACCGCCGTGTGGCTGATCGAAAACACCGCATTGACGTTCCGCCAGATCGGCGCGTTCTGCGGTCTCCACGATCTGGAAGTTCAGAGCATCGCCGATGACGAAGTTGCCGTCGGCATGGTCGGGTACGACCCGATCGTCAACGGTCAGCTGACCAGGGAAGAAATCGAACGCTGCGAGGCAGACCCGGCCGAACGCCTTAAGATGGCGGTCACGACGGTGCCTCGCCCGGCCAGCCGCACCAAGGGGCCGCGTTACACACCGGTCGCCCGACGCGGCGACAAGCCGGATGCGATTGCCTGGCTGGTGAAGCATTTCCCGAATCTGAAAGACGCGCAGATCTCGCGTCTTATCGGCACCACCAAGCCGACGATCTCGGCGATCCGCGACCGGTCTCACTGGAACATGGCGGCAATCACGGCGCGTGATCCGGTGGGCCTCGGCCTGTGCAATCGTCAGGACCTCGACAAGGAAGTGAAGCGCGCCGGCTACGTTTCCACATCGGAAGCGCCGGTGATCGAGGAAACGCCGAAAGCCTCAACGCCCGCAATGCCGGAATTCAAACTCTAGGTCGCAAGACGTGCACGAAAAAACAAAGCCCGCGCCGTAAATCACGGGGCGGGCTTTTTCTTCGGGCTATTGCAACCTGTCAGGAATGTGCGAGGCGCGTCATCTCGTCCTTGACGACGAGTTTTCGTTTCTTGATGGCCGCCAGGGTGGCAGGGTTGGGCTGAAGTTTTCGTTTCTCATCCTTCAGCTCCGTCTCGAGTGCTTCATGTTTCGTTTTCAGAAACTCAATCCGCTCTCTTTCACCCATGTCGCATACTCTCCGTCATTGAAATTCAGGACGGGTAAATTCTAGACCGCGATCACCGGAAATGTAAATCGGCGTTTTGCCGGCATCCGGGCCGCTTCAGCGGAAAGATATTACAAGCGGGCGCAGGCATCCCGGATTATCGCCGGATCCAGATCGCCGAATGCGACGCCCAGCATATGGGCGATATTGGCACGGTCCGCATCGCCGGGAACGCTGCCGATCGCGGAAAAATACTCGGCCAGAGTCGCCACCGCATCGGCAAGCCGCGCTTCATGGCCGAGCGAATCATCCGGGTCGCGGACAATCGCGCCGGCAAGCATGAGCTGCTCGGTATGTTCGCAATCGATTTCCGCCTTCTGGATTCGCTGGCGCAGGGATTCCGTCAGCTCGGCGGGTGCCGGCGGCATGCCGCCTTTCATGCGCACCCGCACCGCACGCAATGCGCGAACGACGTCGTGATGCCATTCTTCGACAGCTGCCAGAACGGTTTTCATGTCCTCTGCGCTCAACGCCCCGCGGCCGGACGCGCCCTGCCACATGCAAAACAACAGGACATTCACATCCAGTTCATGCGCATCCTGCAATTCCAGGCAGGCCGCGCCGACGCCGTCGGACATGTAGACGCCGAGAGAAAAATCCCAGAAAGGGTGTTCGGGAAATTCAGCCAATCAATCGCTCCTTGTTTGAACTCGTACCCGGATCAGACCGCCCCGGGTTGCGTACCGGATGCCTCCGGATTGCCGATATAAATACCGAGCCCGGCTGCGGTATGCACCAGGGTTCCGTGCGGGTCTACCCGGTGGCTGTTTAGAATCCCATCCGCAAGCGGAACATCGCGGCATTCCCTATTGGACCACACCACGAGGCGGTCGAACTTGCCGTGCGCCACAAGATCCACGGCGCAAACGCCGAACGCGGAGGCAAACAACCTGTCACGCGGAGACGGCGCGCCACCGCGCTGGACATGTCCCAGCACCGTGATTCGCGATTCCGCGCCGGTCGATTGTTCGATCAGGTCGCTGACGCGCTGGCCGACCCCGCCGAAGGTGAAACCGCCATCGGCGCGTCTGCGACCGACGGCCTCACCATCGGGCAGCTGTGCCGCCTCGGCGACGATCACGAGCGCGAAATTCCGGCCGTTCTTGCGTACATCGAGAATTTTCCGGGCGAGACCTTCGGTCGTCCACGGGATCTCGGGCATCAATATGGCATCGGCGCCACCGGAAATCCCGGCGGACAAGGCAATATGTCCGGCATTCCGCCCCATCACTTCCAGCACCATGACCCGGTCGTGGCTCGCCGCGGTCGGCTGAAGCCGGTCCAGGGCCTCGGACGCGACATCAACGGCGGTAACATAGCCGATGGCGTTTTCGGTTTTGTCGACATCGTTGTCGATCGTCTTGGGAATGCAGACAAGGTTCAGCCCGCCCTGAAGGGCAAGCCTGCGCAGAATCGCAAGGCTGCCGTCGCCGCCAATGCCGATCAGGGCGTCAAGACCAAGCTCGTGGTAGCCGTCTATGATCTCTTCGGAGCGGTCTCTGACAGTCCCGTCGGGCATCGAATAGGCGAACGGGTCGCCGCGGTTCATGGACCCCAGAATCGTCCCCCCCAGCCGGAGAATATTGCCGTCGAACTGCTCCAGGGTGAGCTCTTCGGCCACCACCGGGGTCTCCATCAAACCATGGGTGCCATGATGTATTCCGAAAACCCGAAAGCCGTATCCGTCTATCGCCCGAAAGGCCACCGCCCGGATGGCGGCATTCAGCCCGGCGCAGTCCCCACCGCTCGTCAGAACGCCAATTCTTTTTGCTTCTGTCACGAATAAGCCCCATAAATCTGCTGCGAAGACGTGCTCAAAATTAACAGTACGCAGCCGTTTCTGCTATCCTTCGCACCGCAAGAACTAAAATGAGACTGAATTCATGAGCGAACAGGAAGCCCTTCGCCAGAAGCTGGTGGAACTGGAGCTTGAGCATCGCGATCTGGATGACGTCATCGCGCGGCTGACAGAACGCGCGCCCTACGACCAGCTACAGTTGCAGCGGCTGAAAAAACGCAAGCTTATCCTAAAAGATCAGATAGCGGGCATCGAAGACCAGTTGCTGCCCGATATCATTGCCTGAGATTTATCCGGAAAGTATGCATCAGGGCCCCCCGGACAGACATCGTCCGGTTCCCGTAGTGGCATATGCGCGCGGGATTCCCGTCAGGCAGGTTCGGCGCGTGTTCCCACCTTGTTGGCGTACATGGCCTTGTCCGCTGCCTCCAGCGCCGCCCCGGCATCGCCGCCGCCGCGAATGGTGTGCACCCCGAAGGCGACATCCAGAGTGATCTCCTCGCCCTGCCATTCGAGCGGGTCCTCGGCGATTGTCCTGGCAAGGAACTCGGCCTTGTTCCGGGCGGCCTCTTCATCGGCGTGGGACAGCATGACGCCGAATTCATCGCCGCCGAGCCGGCCGACGATGTCGGATTCACGCACATTGCCTGCAAGAATTTTCGCAACCTTCAGAATAGCCGCGTCGCCCGCCGCGTGGCCCTTGCCGTCATTGAGCTGTTTGAGCCCGTTCAGGTCCAGGTAGATCACGCTGGACGGCGTACCGTAGCGTTCGGCATAGGACAGGTTGCGCGACAGTTCCCGCACAAAGGCGCGGCGGTTGGCGACCGGTGCCAGCGTGTCCTGATCGGCAAGCTCTTCCAGGTATTCGATCCGATTCTTGCTCTCGTTGAGCTCCTGGCGCAGCGTATCGACCTCGGCCATAAGCTGGGTGATCGCTTCCTGCACCTTCGGCGTCAGCTCGTTCGCCGGAATTCCGAGCACCGATGCCGCATCCGTCGCCCGTCGGACAGGCGCGTTTTCGGCGGTCTTGCTGGCTTTTTCGTACGAGCCGACACCGGCAGAAGCTGCCGGCCGGCGTGTATTGTCTATGCGCATAGGAACGGTACCCGGTTCTGCAGTATGCGGAACTGATACCATCCGGACCGTTAAGATTTGGTTTAGAGTGGCGGATTCCTGCGCTTTGCGTGGGCCGATCCCGGCCTTATAATACGGCCCTTGTGGCACGTGGTATCGGACGTGTTTTCAGGTATAGCCGCCATCCTGAGGTTATCGGGCTGGCGGCGCGGCATTTAAGGGGAGCGAGCATGGTTGCGGGTAAAACGGCGGGATCCACCAATCGGCGCAAACCGGCGGCGAAAGCGCCCGTCGTCGGGGTCATCATGGGCTCGAAATCGGACTGGCCGACGATGAAGAACGCCGTCGACATGCTGAAAGCGCTGGGCGTACCGTTCGAGACGAAAATCGTATCTGCCCACCGAACGCCGGACCGGCTGGCCGAATACGCCAAATCGGCGAAAGAGCGCGGCCTGAATGTTATTATCGCGGGCGCCGGCGGTGCGGCGCACCTGCCCGGCATGGTCGCCGCGATGACCGCCCTGCCGGTGCTGGGCGTGCCCGTCGAAAGCAAGGCGCTGAGCGGCATGGACAGCCTCCTTTCCATCGTCCAGATGCCGGGCGGCATTCCCGTCGGGACGCTGGCCATCGGAACGCCCGGCGCCAAGAATGCCGGCCTTATGGCGGCCTCCATCATCGCGCTGCAGGACGACAAGGTGGCGAAAAAGCTGGACGCATGGCGGGCGAAGCAAACCGCCGACGTGCCGGACTCCCCGACGGGCCGCTGACGTGACGAACGGCTCAAGCCGAGATCCCGGCGCGCCGCTGCCGCCCGGCGCCACCATCGGCATTCTGGGCGGCGGACAACTGGGCCGGATGGCGGCGCTCGCTGCCGCGGCGCTTGGATACCGGTGTCATATCTTCAGCCCGGATGCCGATGCGCCTGCCAAGGAAGTCTCCGCCGCACAGACCACCGCGCCATATGACGACATGGACGCCGCGCGCGCCTTCGCCGCCGCCGTCGATGTCGTGACATTCGAATTCGAGAACGTCCCGGACGAAACGCTCGCAGTGATCGCGGAGGCCGTGCCGGTGCGACCGAGCGTCGATGCGCTCCACATATCCCAGGACCGGGCGATCGAAAAAACGTTTCTCGCCGATAACGGAATCGGGACCGCGCCGTGGGCGCCTGTCGTCACCGCGGCGGATATTGAACCTGCCGCCGGGATCGGCTTCCCCGCGATCCTGAAAACCGCGCGGTTCGGCTATGACGGCAAGGGACAGGTGCGCGTCGAGTCCGCCGCAGGTCTCGCCGCCGCATGGGCACAACTAGACGAAGCACCCGCCGTGCTGGAAGGTTTCGTCGATTTCGAGCGCGAAATATCGGTGATCGTCGCGCGCGGCCCCGGCGGCGACACCAGAAGCTATATCCCGGTCGATAACGTCCACCGCGACCATATCCTTTTCACCACAACCGCGCCGTCGACCGTCAATGCCGATATCGCCAGGACAGCCCGGAATATCGCGGACAGGATTGCCGATGCGCTCGATCTGGTCGGACTGCTGGCGGTCGAGATGTTCGTCACCCGCGACGGCGACGTTCTGGTCAACGAAATCGCCCCCCGGCCCCATAACTCCGGCCACTGGACGATGGATGCCTGCGCTGTCAGCCAGTTCGAACAGTTTATCCGCGCGGTCGCCGGCCTGCCGCTGGGCGACCCTGAACGTCATTCAAACGCGGTGATGACCAACCTGATCGGCGATGAGGCGGACCGGTGGCTGGAGCTGATGAAGGAAGACGGCGCCTGCCTTCACCTGTACGGCAAGGCCGAGAGCCGGCCGGGCCGCAAGATGGGCCACGTCAACCGGCTGTCACCCCGGGTACGACCCGCCCCCTGAGGCCTGTCCGCCGTAACGCTTGCGCGCGACATCGCGCAGGATACGCAGCGGGTTCGGTGTTTTCTGACAAATATCTTCCGTGCGGCGGCGGACCGAGGTAATGCGCATCACATCCGCAATGCGCCCGTCGAGAAAATCGGATGTTTCCGTCCCGCCCTCGCTGGTGTCGTCCAGCCAGAACAGGGTGGTCGATGCAACCACGCCCGCCAGCAATCCGCGCTTTGTATAGAACGAAAAATCGGCCGAGCGGTCGCCAACCGCATACCAGATGTCATCGACGGTGCGGTACAGGAGGCGCGCGCCGAGCGCCGCATTCTGCGGCATCGCGAGCCAGGACAGACCGCGGCGGACGGCTTCCCTGTGGGGTTCCAGCGCTTCAAGCCGCAGCTCCACGGCGATGGTGACGCGCTCATGGATCCGCATCTCGTCGAGATCCGCAGCTTCCAGACCGGCAATCATGCAGCGGTCAGCCCAGCGCGAAAAATGCCGGATCATATCGCTCGTGCCGCGGGGGAATGCCGCCTGTGCGACGTCATCGCTGACGCCGATATCCCGCGCCCCGGCGCGCAGCGCTGCCGGCGACCAGCCATCGAACGGAGTATGCGCAAGGGTCGCGACAATCAGCCGGTCGCGCAGGGTGGTATCGATGACGTGCTCGGGATCGGTCATGCGTCCCCCTCTTCCGGATCGGTATTCTCCTCGCCCGAATTCCGCGCCATCGCATATTCCATGAAGTTCTTGAGTTCCTCATTGAACGTCAGCATGGACAGGTCGGTCATCCGCATAGGGAACAACACGCCGTCGAGGTGATCGATTTCATGCTGCACCACCCGCGCATGAAAATTCGTCGCTTCGCGTTCCACCGCTTCGCCGTTCGGCGCATAGCCGCGATAGACGATACGCGAATAGCGCGGCACGGCGCCGGTCATGCCGGGAATAGACAGGCAGCCTTCCCAGCCCATGACCAGTTCGTCGTCCAGCGGTTCGAATTCGGGGTTGATCAGCGCGGTGAGCGGAGAAAAATCCGTGGCGGCGGCATCTTCCTCGCCGCGTTCGCGGGGCGATTTAAAAATGATCACGCGCTTGCCTTCATAGACCTGCGGGGCTGCCAGTCCGACCCCCGTCGCGTCCTCCATCGTCTCGACCATATCCTCGAGCAGACGGCCGACATCGCGCGACGTCGGATCGGCGATTTCCGCCGCCGTTTTGAGCAAAACCGGGTGTCCCATGCGGGCAATTTTGAGAAGAGTCATGGAAAATCGGGGTCCTGAGGCTGTTTAAACGCAGAAATCGGCTGTTTTTCGCATATATGAGAGAATGGCGTTAAGGACTTTAAAATCAACCCCCGTATATGCTATACACCCGTCAACGAGCCGGTGGAAATGCCGGTTTTCGCTGTGTGCAGTGAAATATCATCATAACCGAATTTTATAACGCCCGACAGGAGACCATCGGACCGTGGAAGTTAGTGTTAGAGACAACGACGTAGATCAGGCGCTTCGCGCGCTTAAAAAGAAGATGCAGCGCGAAGGCATTTTCCGGGAAATGAAAATGCGCCGGTCATACGAAAAGCCGTCGGAACGCCGTGCCCGTGAAAAGGCAGAGGCCATCCGTCGCGCCCGCAAGCTGGAACGCAAGCGGATCGAACGCGAAGGCTTCTAGCCTTCCCGCGGGACATGTAACCGCACAGAATTCTAAAAGGCCGCTTTATGCGGCCTTTTTTCATGGCTGGAATTTCAGGGAGCGCGATATGACGGACTACACCAACATGGACCAGATCGAATTCTGGAATGGCGATCACGGCAGCGCATGGGCGCGCCATGCCGACATCGTCGACATCATGTTCGCCGAGATCACGGAGGCCGTGCTGAACGCCGCCGACATAAGCCCCGGGGACCGGGTGCTCGATCTCGGCTGCGGCAGCGGCGGCACCTCGCTCGCCATCGCCGAAAGGGTGACGCCCGTCGGCAGCGTCACCGCGATTGACGTTTCCGCCCCGATGCTCGAACGAGCGCGGCAGCGCAGCGACGCGGCGCAGCTGGTCAATGTCGATTTCCTGCTGGGCGACGCCTCGGTCTATCCCTTCGCCGCAAGTTCATTCGACGCCATGGTCTCCCGCCTCGGCGCAATGTTCTTCGACGACCCGGCAGATACCTTCCGCCGTCTCGCGCCGTCCCTCGATCCAGGCGGGCGGATTGCGCTCGGCGTCTGGCGGGGGCCGCGTGAAAACCTGTGGGCGATGGGCCCCGTCGCCGCCGCGAGGGAATTCCTCGACATGCCGCCGCGCCCCGGACCGGAAGAGCCGGGCCCCTTCTCGTTCGCCGACCCGGACCGCGTGCGCCGCATTCTCGGCAGCGCGGGCCTGACCGATATCGGCCTTGCCCCGCTGGACTTCGAGGTGCCACTGGGCCGGACACTGGAAGAAGCGCTGAACTTCGTCATGGAGATGGGCCCGCTATCGGCGCCGCTGGGCAATGTGACGGGCGAAAACCGCCGGAAGGCAATTGCCGCCATCACGGATGTGCTGGAAGAGAACCAGGACGAAGACGGCATCGTCCGTCTCGCCGGCGCCTGCTGGATTGTCACCGCGCGCACGCCCTGACGCAGTCGCGCTAGCTTGGCGCGAACGGCATCACCTCCACCGGCACGGGGGCGACGAACCGGGCGAGCACATCCCGCGTTTCCGCCAGCGGCACGTCGCTGTCCGGCGTTTCGCTGACAATCACGCAATCGACGGCAACGTTCCGGGCCCGCAGTGCCTCATAGGCTGTCAGCGAGTGGCTGAGACTGCCGAGATAGCTGCCACCGACGAGGATTGCCGGGATGCCCAGCGCGGCAATCAGGTCGGCGACGGTCCGCGTATCGTCCAGCGGCACCATGACACCCCCGATTCCCTCGATCAGCAGGGACATGCCGGCCTCGTCCGCCTCGGCGATGGCCGCGGCGCAATAGGCGATCACATCGTTCACCGAGACCGACTTCCCCTCCCTGGCGGCTGCCATGTCGGGCGACAACGGGGCGGCGTACCGCCAGGGCGAGACGAGATCGATGCTTTCGGGCGTGATCGCGACCCCCGACGCCGCGAGCAGGCGCCCGGTATCGCTGTTCGCGGCATCCGCCGGATCGTACCCGCTCAGCAGCGGCTTGAGGACGGCGACCGTACGGCCCGACTGGCGCCATTGCCGCAGCAGGGCCTCGGCGACGTAGGTTTTCCCGATATCGGTGCCCGACGCGGTCACGAAGACGGCCGGCATCTCAGCCCCCGACGGCCGTCGCGCCGGGAACGGACAGCGAGAGCGCGTTTACCGCCGCCGCGAGCGCGCCGACCTGCGCCGGGGTGTGTTCCGCGGTAAAGGTAAAGCGCAGCCGCGACGTGCCGGCGGGGACGGTCGGCGGACGGATCGGCGTCACCAGAAAGCCCGCTTCCTCCAGCGCCGCCGAAGCATCGAGCGCCACCTGCTCGGCACCGACCACCAAGGGCACGATCGGGCTGTCCGGCGCAGGCAGGCCAACCGCGTCGCAGAATGCGCGCGCGGTGTTCAGCGGCCGCGCGACACGGTCGGTATCGGTGGCGATAATATCGACGGCGGCGATGCAGGACGCGATCACCGACGGCGGCAGACCGGTCGTATAGACGAGGCTGCGGGCGCGGTTTTTCATCAGCTCTATCACCGGCGCGCTGGCGCAGAGAAACGCGCCGTAGACGCCCGCCGCCTTCGATAACGTCCCCATCTGGAGCGGTATGTCGGGATGCGGATCGAATTCCCAGGCGCTGCCGCGACCGCCGCCCAGAACGCCGAACCCGTGGGCATCGTCGACCATCAGCCAGGCATCGCGATCCGCCGCGACCGCTGCCAGCCGGTCCAGCGGCGCGCGGTCGCCGTCCATGCTGAACACGCCTTCGGTGACGACGAGGCAGGTACCGAACGCGTCCCGGCAATCGTCCAATAACGACGCGAGATCGTCAGGATCGTTGTGCCGGAAGGTCTTTATCTCCGCCCGGCTCGCCCGCGCGCCCATATGCATGGACGCATGGCCGAGCGCATCGATCACAATGAGGTCTCCCGGCCCTGCCAGGGCGGGCAGGACGCCGCTATTGGCCATATACCCGCTGCCGAACACACAGGCCGCTTCCGTGCCTTTGAGCGCTGCAAGCTTCGCCTCCAGCACGGCATATAAATCGTGATTGCCGGTAATCAGCCGGGACGCCCCGGCCCCCGCGCCATAGGACTCGACGGCGCCCGCCGCCGCGGCTTTGACAGCGGGATGATGGGTGAGCCCGAGATAATCGTTACAGCAGAACGACACCATGTCGCGCCCGTCCCGGCGGATATGCACCGCATCCGTCCGCTGCGTGTCGACTACCGACCGGCGCAGTCCATGCGCCGTCAGACGGTCGAGTTTTGCGTTCGCGAACCTGTCGAGCGATTCGTTGGACATGCGGAATCCTGCTTGTCGTGGTCATCCCCGACCGTAGTATAGCCGACATGACAAATGAACCGATTCTCCCCCTGGCCGACGCGGGCGACATCCGCCACGACTGGACCAAGGCCGAAGCCCGCGCCCTGATGGACGCGCCTTTCAACGACCTTATCCACGCCGCGCAGACCGTGCACCGCCGGCATTTCGATGCCAATGAAGTCCAGGTATCGACCCTGCTGAGCATCAAGACCGGCGGCTGCCCGGAAGACTGCGCCTATTGCTCGCAAAGCGCACATAACGAGGCCGATGTCGGCGCGGACAAGCTGATGTCGCTGGAAGCGGTGCGCGCCGCGGCGCTGCGGGCGAAGGATGCAGGCGCGACCCGCTTCTGCATGGGGGCGGCATGGCGCGGCCCGAAAGACCGGGATCTCGACGCCGTCTGCGACATGATCGCAGAGGTCAAATCGCTCGGCATGGAAAGCTGCGTGACCCTTGGCCTGCTCGATGACGGCCAGGCCGACCGCCTCAAACAGGCGGGGCTCGACTATTACAACCACAATATCGACACGTCCGCGGCGTTCTACGAAGAGATCATCTCGACCCGGACCTTCGCCGACCGCCTCGACACCCTCGCCCGCGTCCGCGATGCGGGTATCAATGTCTGCTGCGGCGGCATCGTCGGCATGGGCGAAGGGCGGGGCGACCGCGCAGACATGCTGCAGGAACTGGCGACCCTGCCCGAACACCCGGAAAGCGTGCCGCTGAACATGCTAGTCGCCGTTCCCGGCACGCCGCTTGCGGACGTCGATCCGCTGGACCCGCTGGAACTGGTCCGCGCCATCGCGACGGCGCGCCTCATGATGCCGAAATCCATGGTCCGCCTGTCCGCCGGGCGGCTGGAAATGGACGCCGCCACACAGGCGCTCTGCTTCCTCGCGGGCGCGAATTCGATCTTCTACGGCGATACGCTGCTGACCACCGGCAATCCGTCCCAGCACACCGACCGCGCCCTGTTCGACAAGCTCGGCGTGCGGCCCATGCCGATGGACATGCAGGCGGACCTGCCTGCCGCAGAGTAAACCGATGTCGGGCGTGCCGACCGCACATCTCTGGCTGCCCTATACCCAGATGCAGGATGCGCCCGAGCCGCTGCGCGCGGCGCGGACCGCGGGTGCGCGGATAATCCTCGAGGACGGGCGCGAACTGATCGACGCGGTCGCATCGTGGTGGACGGCCTGCCACGGCTACAACCATCCCCATATCGCGATGGCGATGGAAAAGCAGCTTCACGCCATGCCGCATGTAATGTTCGGCGGGCTGGTGCACGACCCGGCGGAAAAACTCGCCGCCCGCCTCGCGGTCATGCTGCCGGGTTCGCTCAACCGGGTCTTCTTCGCCGATTCAGGCTCTGTGGCCGTCGAGGTCGCGATGAAGATGGCGGTTCAGTTCTGGCTCAACCAGGGCGAGACGGGACGCACCCGCTTCCTCAGTTTCCGCCACGGCTATCATGGCGACACGCTGGCTGCGATGTCGGTGACCGACCCGGACGAGGGCATGCATGCGCTGTTCAGGGGCTACCTGCCGGAACAGGTGATCGCCCCGATCCCGCGGGACGAGGGGAGCACCGCGACATTCCGGCAATTGCTGGCCGATCATGGGAACGAGATTGCCGCCATCATCGTCGAACCGCTGGTGCAATGCGCCGGCGGCATGAAAATGCACGACAGCGCGACCCTGAAGACAATCGCCGACGCGGCGAAAGAAGCCGGCGTGCTGCTGATCTGCGACGAGATCGCCGTCAATTTCGGCCGCGCGGGCACGCTGTTCGCCCACACGCAGGCCGGTATCGCCCCCGATATCATCTGTCTCGGCAAGGCGCTGACCGGCGGGGCGATCAATCTTGCCGCCACGGTCGCGACGGCGGACGTGTTCGACGCCTTCCTGTCCGACCGGGCCGACGCGGCGCTGATGCACGGCCCGACCTATATGGCGAGCCCCCTCGCCTGTGCGGCCGCCAATGCGTCGCTCGACCTGTTCGACTCGGAGCCCCGCCTGCAACAGGTCGCATCAATAGAGGCGCAGCTGAAGCGAGACCTCGCGGCGCTGGCATCGATTCCCGGCGTGGTCGACGTGCGTGTCAAAGGCGCCATCGGCGCGGTGGAGGTCGAAGACCAGCACGAACAAGACTGGCTGAAAGCGCAGTTCGTGGAGGCCGGCATCTGGCTGCGCCCGTTCGGCAACGTGATCTACACCATGCCGCCGTTCACCGTCACGCCCGCCGAACTGTCGGCCATCACCGGGGCCATGGCCGAGATTCTGCCGCGCTGGGCGGCGCGGGAGAACGGCGCCGGGTAAGAAACTGTTCATGGCCGTGGGCTAGCGTCGTCCCGAAGGAGGCGCGGTCATGCGCGATACAAGAACATCCGAAGACGACCTGGTCCGCAACAGCTCCCCCCGGCAATCTCTGTATGACCGCGTGGGAGGGCGCGACTGCCTGGAACGGGTACACCGCCGTCTGTACGAGCGGCTTTTCACCGATCCGGCATTCAGTCCCTTTTTCGTATCCGTCTCCCGC